>JAJFKH010000040.1 GCA_021773305.1 Gammaproteobacteria bacterium
GGGTGAGCCAATTTTCTCACATGGGTAAGGGCAACCTCATTAATCATCTGCCTGGCAAGGCAGGTCTTTTGCATATTTTCAAGTAGTTTATCTAAATGAGCCGATTGATAAAATCGTAAGAAATGATTGGCAATTAACCCATCTTCTTTAAGCAAGTCATCAACGACGAGGAGAAATGGCGCTGCCTTTTTCTCACCGTAATGATGGATGAAAGTTGCTTTGATAGTGGCTCGCTGTATATCCGTGAAGGCTAGCTTCTCAAGTCTCGGAGTTGTTTTGAACTCAATAAAATAATTATCCACAGCCGTTTGTAATGCTTGAAGGTCTTCTACCGTGTCATCATTGTGGGTATTTGCATCATCTTGATCACTCAATTTCATGATCAAGATCATGCAAATTTGCGATCAAGATGATGCAAATACCCAATCATTGAGCATCTTTGTGTTAAGCACCGGCTCCTTGGTAGTAATTATTAATTTCAGCAGCCTCTCGAATCGCAGGGATATCTAGCAACCGTGCAATAATGATGTGGCAACCTTTTTCCGGACAAACTTTTAATGAATTCGGTGTAAGCCGGGGTTCGTACCTGAGAGATCCCCACGAATTTCTCGTTTCACACAAATTTTTTTGGATGCTGCGGACGAGCCGCAGCACGTAGGCGGTAGGGGGAAAATCTTAAGATAGATCTGCAAAAATCGCCTCTACTTAAAGACAAAAGGCCCACTGGAAGGGGTGAAAAGCTGATATTCATGAGCACCCAACAACCCACCCCTACGTGCTGCGGCTCGTTCGCAGCATCCAGAAAAAGATCGAATAATTGGGTAAAGCATCATGCTTGGAAGCACTCTTTACACGATATTTGGAAGCTTTTCTCCTTTATTAGTTGCATTCTTTAGCTAATCGCATGTTTTTAATAAATAATTTTCTGATTTTCGTGTCGAACTCTCAGGGTTCGTACGCCAGATTGCAGCAAAAAAGATACAATGCGAAATCTATCCCAGAGCAAACTTTTTATTGGCGAAATGATGTGGCTTACGGTAGTCGGCTGAATGGATACGGGAATAGTTTACATGAGAAGGAAATTATGGCTTAATTCTACTTCATAATTAGAGTCTCTCTTTGCCTTACTTTCGCGGATACATTCCGCAAAAATCGTACCGGTTTTTGGGGGAAGTTATTGAGGCATTGTTAGGCTTTTTGGTTGAAAAAATAAATTCTTACGTTACGGTTATCACGGAGTAAAAATGTTTTCTGGTAGCGATCTTGAATATAGAGCAGGTATTACGATAAATGTTGATGGGCAAGCATACTCTTACTCATTGGCCTATTTCATGAAGTCCTTTGTTGAGTATACCGAAAAAGTGAGAGCTGAGGAAGTTCAATCCAGAGAGATAATAGATAACAATATTTTTAAGCTCGTAGGAAGCGGGGATTATTTTGACATGAGTCAAGCTATTGTTCCTGGCAGCGGGAAATTAACGTCTAAATTTTCTACGCCAGATCAGCGTGTAAACACGTCTGAATTGCTGGCTTTCTGGGGAATGGGGGAAAAAATATCTCAAAGAAAAGCTCTTGCAGATCAAGAAGATATCAAAAATAGCTATCTGTTTTATATAAGCGAAAGAGAAATAAAAATGATGACGGATGAAGATTCAGACAGATATGTTTATGATAAACACCTTGTTGAAAAAAATTCGGATATCTTAAAAAAAGACCGCATAAGCTATCGAGATATGGCAGTCCTTATGAGAAAATTCTCCGAAAACACCATAGAAAATTATTTTCAAGAGCACAAGATAACATCAAAAGAAAAACAGAAAACTTATCGCAAACATAATTTCCTCTCTTATGATCAACAAGCTGCAGAGGATATGTTGTCCTATCTTTTCACAGGAACGAGGTTACTTAATGGGCCGGATGTATTTTCTATTATTGTAGTCATGTTATTCATTATAGAGCCAAGTAGAAATCCTAGCTGTTTTCTACCTAGCCTAATGCTCTTAGATTTAATCGCTCAAAGAGCAAAGGCACCTTATAACCAACCATATCATTGGGCGAATTGTTTGTGTAATCCATTCCTCGTTTTCCAAGATGATATTGATAATGCATATACGAGGAGTCAAAATTACTTTTCAGAAAAAATATCAGGGCTTGGAGAAAAAGGCGTTAGCTGGAAACTTTCTCAAGATGAGAAAACATTGTTTAATGCATACAAAAAATATAGCGGAGGCAGAAAAAACTTTAATAAGGTCAATGTTTCAGATTTTTTAATGCGCCATAGCGGTTATTTTCCTATGTCACACAGATTTTCATTTTCAGAGATTTCAGCAAAAAGACAAGAAGAAATAGCAACTTTATCAGATAAAAAATCTTTTGTTATTATCTCAGATTGGTTGGTGATGAGAAATAAAGCCGCCACTTTACACAAAAGTGAAGTAGAAAAAAAGATGTCTGACAAGACGATTAATATAAGTCCAGATATATTAATGCAATGTGTTTTTCCTTTTTTCTATCGTGAAATAGATGATGTTATTTCTCACAATAAAAAGTTCACATTTGATTCACATAAACCAGAGGAAAAAAAGGAGAGTTCAAAACCTTTCGGAATAGGTATAAGGTAGAGTCGTAAGACACGCTATTGGCAATATGGTTTGATTCACGGGTATTTTCTACTGTAAATGGCCATAACAATTTGATATTTAATAATGTAATTTGTATTGTTTTGCAACGAATATTACCTTAAGTTGAATTACCGGCAAATTTATTTGATATTGTGCATATAACGTAAGACGTTATAATTAACCCATGATTAGGAATTTTAAATGCAAAGAGACTGAGCAAATTTCACAGGTTTTTCGGATCATTGAGTGACATTTTAGGCAACTCATGTTTATTTTAGAAGCTGTTGGGTGCATAATTGGCATGTGGCCAAAATCACGGCTTCGTTACCTTCGCACCTAATACTGGCTTGCAGTGATATTGTGAGACACATTGGTAGGTGTGAGAGATTGTATCATTCGCTATGGATATATATTTGGAGAGACACAATGTTTTGTACGACGGTCACATGGGATGAGATAAAACAGCGGATTAAAAAAAATAACCGACCCTTCTATCAGCTTGTGGAAGAGTACATGCCGAACGCGAACCAGTACCCACTTTTTCTTGCCCGTTACCCTTATGGGCAAATGATTACAGTGAAGGGACAGGTGCATCTCCCGGATGCTCATGGTGTGAGTGTTGATATGGCATCTTCAACGGTATCTCTTAAAACACAAAAAGCACTGAGTTATGCAACCACCCCTCTGATGCTACAACTTGAACAAACCGCAGAAGCGTTTATTGATGCTAAAAATCGGACAATACCGCTGAACCTTTTTTCTCCAGGTGATTTTTTTGGTCTTTTTGAGGCTGTTGAATGTTTTACCGGTTGTCGTGCCTACCCTGCGTGGAGTGTGTCCTCAGGTGCGCGGAGTCATTTTTTGATGGCTCCGGTGAGCAATAAGCACGGACACCAGCGTTTACAACGAGCGTTTCGCATTGAGTCCCCCGCACCTCAGACCTTATATGCACAGTGGGGGGTTTTTAAAGGTATTGCTCAGCGAGAGTATAGCCATGCACCGTGGCATACGGAAGTGTTACTTTTTTCGCGTCAGTGGTTTCAACCTAAAAATCCTGGTCATCAGCACTTACAAAATTTTCTGCTGAAAGCCTGTTGGGTTCAGGCAGAGTTGCTGCGTCGAAAATACGAATTCAATGCTTACTGGGAAGCCCTTGCACCTACGATTCGTGCATTAAAGCCTAACACATATTTGATGGATACCACGAAACACTTGTTACATATTTTTAGTCGGTTTATTCCGGGTTTTCAGATGACGTTGTCCGATGAGGATGCGTTCCCGGCTCAACTGATTGAGCGTGCTTATATTGATGTCTATCAGTTACCGGGTTATGCACCAGTTATGGTGACACCGAGCAAGACGAGTAGCCAAGGAGCTTTATTTTATTCGATGAGCTATCCTACGCTCTTGGAAGGCTCACCGGCGATGCAGCGTAGGCGGAGTTTTCGCAGTGAGCTGAGAAATATTGCTGGATTGCTCAGTGGATTTTGCCAGGAGTTTCAACAAGAAGCGTTTTTACCGTATCAAGGATTAACTTCCGATGTGTTCTCGTTTTATCATACCGGGACACAAACTGATCCTACTTTGCATGCTGCAACAACCTTAGCTCATGACCCGAAACTCATCGCATTACAACAACAATATTATCCAGGGCGCATGTTTCCAGCACATAGCCCCTTTCTCTACGGCGCGGTTAAAATTGAAACTCCGGTGGGTGAGGGCGACTCTGAATGAAAAAAAGATCAAGCATTGCTCATGCGGGTAAAAAAATTTTGCGCTGATGGATGTTTTTTTTAGCAGGATTTGTTGGTGGGCCCACTTGGACTCGAACCAAGGACCAAGGGATTATGAGTCCCCTGCTCTAACCAACTGAGCTATGGGCCCGTATCATAACAAGTACACAGTGTACGCTAAAGCGGCTTACTCATGCAACGGCTATTCTTCGTCTTCAGCTTCAATAAAGCTGAGCAACTCCGTAGAGCGGCTGGGGTGACGCAGTTTGCGCAAGGCTTTGGCTTCAATTTGCCTAATTCGCTCTCGGGTGACGTCAAATTGTTTGCCGACTTCCTCAAGGGTATGATCTGTGTTCATATCAATGCCAAAGCGCATTCGCAGTACTTTAGCTTCCCTTGCAGTCAATGTATCAAGTACTTTCTGAGTGGCTTCTGTTAAGCCTTCATTGGTTGCAGAATCAACAGGCGATAGGGTCAATGGATCTTCTATGAATTCACCTAAGTGAGAATCTTCATCATCACCAATGGGAGTTTCCATGGAGATGGGTTCTTTAGCAATCTTTAAGATTTTTCGGACTTTCTCTTCTGGGATCAAGAGCTGGATGCTTAACTCTTCCGGTGTGGCTTCCTGGCCAGTTTCCTGAAGGATCTGCCGTGAAACGCGGTTGAGTTTGTTAATCGTTTCAATCATGTGCACAGGGATACGAATTGTCCGAGCTTGATCGGCAATAGAGCGAGTAATCGCTTGACGTATCCACCAGGTGGCGTAGGTGGAAAATTTATAGCCTCGGCGGTATTCAAATTTATCCACCGCCTTCATGAGACCAATATTTCCTTCTTGAATTAAATCCAAGAATAGCAGTCCACGGTTGGTATATTTTTTCGCAATGGAAATGACCAGACGGAGGTTGGCTTCTACCATTTCTTTTTTGGCGCGCCTAGCTTTCGCTTCACCAATAGACATGCGACGGTTAATTTCTTTAATTTCGTGGATCGAGAGGTTGCTGATTTCTTCTATGGTTAGTAATTTCTTTTGAGTGCGGCGAATGTCCGGTGCAAAGCTTTCCATAGCCTGAGAATAAGATTCTCCCGCAGCAATATGTTGATCCACCCATTCAAGATTATTTTCTTGTTTAGGAAAAGAAGTAATAAATACTTTACGAGGCATTTTTGCTTTTTTAATACACAATTCCATAATGAATCGTTCTTGCTTACGAACTTTTTCCAGCAAAGCACGGATGATATAGGTTAGCTTATCAAATTCTTTTGCCGTTAACTTAAATTTAACGAAGCACTCGGAGAGGCCTTGACGAAGTTTTACAGTTGATTTATGATGTCTGCCGTGTTTTTCTTCGGCTTTTTTAATTTTGTCGTAGAATTTTCGTATTTCATCAAAGCGTTTTTGGGTAATTTTTGGGTCGGGGCCAGTGTCCACAGGAGTTGCGTCTTCGTCGCTGCTGCTATCGCTACCACTGCTATTATCATCTTTTTTCTGTTCTTTTTCTTTTTCTTTGGCTGCGGCAACTTTAGAGGCCGCTTTTGCTGCTGCGCCAATCGCGTCATCGTCAATGAGATCCGTAAAGTTGACCACTAAATCACCGATACGGCCTTCTTCTTCAATAATGCGATCATATTCGTCTATAACAATTTTAACTAACTCAGGGTAGTCGGACAATGCTGCCAACACCATTTGCAAGCCTTCTTCAATGCGGCGTGCAATGGCAATCTCCCCTTTTCGGGTCAATAATTCCACTGTTCCCATTTCTCGCATGTACATGCGCACAGGATCTGTGGTTCGGTGAGTTTCTGTGTGGAAGCTACTTAATTGCTCAGCGGCTTCTTCTGCAACTTCATCAGAGGCCGGATTAGCGGCGGCAAGCAGTAAATCATCTGCATCGGGGGTTGTTTCATAGACATGGATCCCCATATCGTTGATCATACCGATGAAAACCTCAATTTCCTCGGAGTCAACGACTTCTGAAGGCAGGTGATCATTGATCTCGGCGTAGGTCAGGTAGCCCTGTTCCTTACCTTTGTCAATGAGCAGTTTGAGCTGCGAGCGCTGTTGTTCTTCTGATCCCATCTAAATAAAAGCCACAAAACGATTGACAGTTAACTGTATAAACCCCGAAAAATCAGGGACCACGGGTATCTTCCAAATAGTAGCCCAAAAGCCCTACCCGACAAACAGCGAATTATATGTCTTATACCTGGAATAATCTACTATAAATGTGAAAAAACTATGAATTTTTTCTTTTTGATCAGTTAACGGTCATTAAATTACTTTGGTTTTTTTCATGGTGATGAGTTGTTGAAGCTGTTGTTTCTCTTCTTCTGTGAGAGGTTCTATAGCGGCTTTATCAAGCAACATGCGGATTTGAGACTCAATGTTTTGGCCTCTAAGTTTGAGCAAAATCCCATTAAATTCGTCGATAATGCCATCTTTAGGCACTAATGTGTGCCAAGCTGCAAGTTCTGCCAGTATGGGTTCCCACTCGCTTTCCCGCCACAGCTCTAAGATAGTGCCAATGGTTATTGCGTCATGCTCTTGGATCCTATCAACAAGTTGATGAAAAATCTTACAAAATGGGTCTTTCATTTGGCTGAGAAAGTCTAAGTTGCCTATATCCACAGCCAGTGTTGGATTTTGCAAGAGCAGGGCAATGGCGATTTGGCCTGGAGTGAGCCTTGTTTTACTTGTAATAACGGGTTTGCTGGAGGCAGAAGGGCTTGGGGGAGGAGGTTTTTGTTGAGTCAAATGTGTCAGTGTTTGTGGATCCAAGCGAGTGAAAGCGCTAAGTTTATCCAGCAGCATTTGCTGAAAAATACCTTTAGGAAGCTTGTTGATTAAAGGCAGCGCAAGATTAGCCAGCTGAGAACGGCCATCCATGCTATGTAAATCGCTGCATTGCGCTTTTAATTCTTGGAAAAAGAATTCTGAAAACGGCACTGCATCATGGATGTGTTGTTGAAAACCTTCTTTGCCTAATTTTCTAACAATGCTATCTGGATCTTCTTTCTCGGGTAAAAAGATAAATTTTGCTTTGCGACCGTCTTCCAGGATAGGGAGGAGGGATCCTAATGCTCGCCAGGCTGCCTTTTTTCCTGCTGCATCACCATCATAACAAAAGACAATCGTGTCGCAATGGCGGTAAAGTTTTTGTAAATGCTGTTGACTTGTAGCCGTGCCGAGGGTTGCTACACATTCAGTGATACCATATTGAGCCAGAGCGATAACATCCATATAACCTTCTACAACAACAACATATTCGAAAGAGCGATTCGCTTGTAGGGCTTCATAAAGTCCAAAAAGTTCATTACCCTTATGGAAAATAGAGGTTTCAGGAGAATTTAAATATTTGGGGGGATTATCATCTAAGGCTCGACCACCGAATCCAATCATTCTGCCTTGGCGATCTCGAATGGGAAACATAATACGCTCTCGAAACCGATCGTAGTCATTGCCATTGTCTTTTTTTGTTGTCATGCCTGCCTTTGCTAGGGCGGCTGTATGCTGGTGGCAGTGTTTCAGCAGATTATCCCAACCCTTTGGTGCAAAACCAATTTGATAGCGAGAAATCACTTTATCATCGAGGCCCCGTTGATGCAGGTAGGCGAGGGCTTGTGGGTGGTGTTGCAGCTGATTGATGTAGTACTTAGCGGCATCTTTTAACAGTTGATAGAGTGTTTGATGATCTTCTTTGGCATCAGCTCTTGGTCTGGAATTATTTTCGTAGGGAATATTCAGTCCTTGGATGTTGGCTAATTGTTCTACAGCCTCAGGAAAATTGAGGCGTTCAAATTCAATTAAAAAAGTGATAGCGTTGCCGCCTTTGCCGCAGCCGAAGCAGTAAAAGAATTGCTGTTTTGGATTGACGGAAAAAGAAGGGCTTTTTTCCGAGTGAAAGGGGCAGCAAGCGACAAAGTTTGCGCCATTTTTACGTAGTGGCACTCTGGCATCAATTAAGTCAATAATGTCTGTCCGAGCAAGAAGATCGTTAACAAAAGAGCGTGGGATCATGCCTGCCATAGTGATTACGGCTCGCTAATTAGGTGGCCTACAGGGAGCTGAGAGATTGTTTAACTTTTTTACTGACCAATGCACCGTCCGCACGGCCAGAAATTTGAGGCTTTAAACTTGCCATAATTTTACCCATATCTTTCATGCCGGTCGCACCTAGTTCATTGATGGTGCTTTGAATGAGATCATCCAGTGCTTCTTCACTCAGTGGTTGAGGCAAAAATTCTTGTATGAGAACAAGTTCAGCACGTTCTTTGGCAACCAAGTCATCTCTGCCTGCTATTTCAAATTGGCTAATGGATTCTCGTCGTTGTTTGGTCATTTTGTCGAGCAAAGCGATGATTTGGGCATCGTCTAACTCAATGCGTTCATCGACTTCACGCTGCTTAATGCCTGCCATGATGAAGCGCAAGGTGGATAATCTGTCTTTATCCTTAGCCCTCATAGCATTCTTGACGGCCTCAGTTAAGTGTTGCTTAAGATTATCCATGAGGTCAGCTGTCCCTAAGTCATTACTTTTTCTTTTTCGCTTTTCCACCACGAATACCCCGAGATGGGATAGGCATTTCTTTGAGGCGCTTTTTAATATGGCGTTTAATGGCCGCAGCCTTTCGCTGAGCGCGTTGCTTAGTGGGTTTGATATAGTGAGAGCGTTTTTTAACTTCGGTCAAGAGTCCCGCTTTTTCACAAGCTCTTTTGAAACGTCGAATAACATTATCTGAATGTTCATTTTGCTTTGCAGACACACTAGGCATTACGTTTGTTACCTCCAGCCAATTAGTATTTAATAAGAGAATACAGTATACACCAAATTTCAGACGATACGCTGAGAACGGGCGATGATAACGCTTTTCAACAAACAATGCAAAACATTTCTTAAGACGCGAAGTGGGGTATGGATTTTATCTTTATTTATCAACAAGGTAGTGATAGCTTGCTAGTCTCGTTGGGTGGATTTGATGGGCCTGGAGCGCTCCTTGGATAGCGCAACGAGGTTCATGCCGGTGGCTACAATCTCGGAATTTACATTGGCCGACAAAAGGGCGTAATTCTCGAAACCCTTGCAGGAGAGTTTGTGGGGATGTTTGCCAAAGTTTAAAGTTACGCACACCCGGAGAATCAATGAGTTGGCCTCCTTGGGGTAAATGGTAAAGTTTAGCGGCCGTTGTGGTGTGTTTGCCTAATTTGGATTTTTCTGAGAGGGGGCCAATTCGAATGGATTCTTGGGGCAAGATGTTTGATATTAAAGAAGATTTTCCCACACCGGATTGGCCCACAAAGATGCTTTTATGGCCTTTTAAGTAACTGAGGAGCTTATCTAGCCCTACCGCAGTATGGGCGCTCACAGGAATAATAGAATAACCTAGTTTTTGGTACACTGAAGGATCTATCTCTTCTTGTTTTTTGAGATCGATTTTGTTGAGAATAATAAAAGGCTTGATATTTAGCAATTCAGCGGCAGCAATATAGCTGTCTAGCAGTTGATTGTGAGGCTTAGGCTCTGGTGCGATAACAATGGCCATGGCATCGATATTGGCCGCGAGTGGTTTGGCCTCTGCGTGGAGTGTTGGGCGGGCTAAGACGGTGAGTCTTGGTTCTCGTGCAGTCACAACGCCTTTTTGATTGTCTGTGGGGCAGAAGAGTACATTGTCACCGGCAACAAGATCGCCCAAATTTTGTCTCTGAAAACAATGGAATATGTTGCCGTCTGATGATTCAACATCCACTGTAGCACCATAACGGGCAATGATTAAACCTGGCTCTGACGTCGATAATTGAGAAAATTCTTCGTCGGATGGAGACATTTTCTTCTTGGAACGATCTAAGCGTAGCTGCTGAATTTTCTCTATGCGCCAAGCTTGGCGACGGGTTAAACGGCGTTTGCCCATAAAGTTCTCAATTTAGACTAGAAACTGGTTGAAATAATATGGCATTTAGTGTACAATGGGAACTCTTTACTGTCAGCATAAATAACTAGGAAGTTTTTTGAAGCAATATAAAGTCGGCGGTGCGGTGAGAGACCGTCTGTTAGGCAGAGACGTTAAAGAAGTGGATTGGGTGGTTGTGGGAGCAACGCCTAAGGATATGTTAAGACAGGGTTTTACTCAGGTGGGGAAGGCATTCCCAGTATTCCTCCACCCTAAGACGAAAGAAGAATATGCGCTGGCAAGGACTGAGCAAAAAATTGGTCCGGGTTATACAGGTTTTACCTGTTATGCAGCTCCCAATGTGACGTTAGAAGATGATTTAAAGCGACGCGATTTAACTATTAACGCGATGGCAGAGACCCATGAGGGCAAGATTATTGACCCCTATAACGGTCAAACTGATTTGGCTAACCGAGTGTTGCGCCATGTATCCCCAGCATTTGCCGAAGATCCTGTACGTATTTTGCGCCTTGCTCGATTTGCAGCTCGATATGCTGATTATGGTTTTACCGTGGCACAAGAGACCCAAGAGTTGATGGAGACCATGGTACAAACAGGAGAAGTGAGCCATTTGGTTCCCGAGCGAGTTTGGCAAGAATTTTATAAAGCGTTGGGTGAGGTTAAACCCAGCGCTTTTTTGCAAGTACTCAAAGATTGTGGTGCGTTGAGTGTGGTATTTTCGGAAGTGGAATTGGATCATCAAGCCCTTATGAGGGTGGATGCAGCAGCCACGGGGAGTGAATTGCCGCGGGTTCGATTTGCGGCATTACTTCAGGGTGAAGATGAAAGGGCTGTGAAAAATTTTTGTAAACGTCTTCGGGTGCCGAGAGATTGCAAAGACTTGGCAAGCTTGGTTTGTGGTTACCATGAGATTTACTATCAAGGTTCGCAACTTGAAGCCAGTGCAATAGTTACTTTTTTTGAAAGGCTAGATGCTTTTCGTCGAGAGGAGCGATTTGAGGAATTTTTACTGGCTTGTGAGAGCGGTACAGGCAAGAGAGAAAGTGTTTTTTTTAGGGACGCATTGAATATTGCAAAAAATATTTCGCTGGATAATATTTTGCAGTCGGGTATAACAGGGCCACAGGTAGCTCAAATGATTCGCCAACAGCGAGTTGAGAAAGTGAAGCAGCACATGGCAAAATGAAAATTTTGTTGTAACAATAAATAAAATAGAGAGGAAAAATGATGTTCTATAATACCCAAGATAAGTCAAAAAATACTGATAAAGTTACGGTCGATAGCATTTGTAAACTATTGGAGCAAAGTGGCCAAGAGTTAGGGTTATCAATAGCAGGATTACGTGATCCTAATATTGAAAATCGTTTGGAGCAGCGAAGCACAGCCTATCAATTAATTACGAATCAATTTGTTAATGAATGTGCGAAAAAGGATTCTTCTGAAAAATCTGCTAATGAGATAAAAAAATTAGTCGAGTTTTTCCAACCGATTTTTGTAGGTTGTGATTTGCCACGTGTTGCATTCAGGACGGCTGATGGCCAGTCTTTTGATTTTGCTAAATACGATGATCTAGTGAAAATATTGCGAGATAATTTTTCTCGGTTTACACATTTTTTAGATGTCCTCGAAGCAGTTTTTCAAGAAAAATTTCCTTTACCAGAAGTGCTATTTGAAGTCATCGATCCATTGCATCGCCCCGGAACTTATCTGTGGAAGGAGTATGGTAACTGGAAATGTACCTCTGGGGTGGGATTCTTCACTCGTCTTGCAGTCATACAATCAAATTCACCACGCGCGGATCATCGGGTAGTGTACCTATGTACGGAAGAACAGAGAGAGCCTCATGCTGCTCAATTTACAGCTGATGGGCGTATTCAGCTGAGTGGTGTTAATGTAGATACAACAAAAGCGACGGGTAAAGAGCAGGGACGTTATGCCTTTGCTCTATTACCAAGTGGCCGCTTTTTGCTTCATGAACATACGAGTGGACTTTTTCAGCATTCGAGTTTCGCTGGGGGTGGTTCAGCATTATGTACAGGAATGGTAGCAATCAAAAAGGGTAAAATAGCGTATATTCGTAACCATTCCGGTCATTATCGTCCGACAGAAGCAAACTATCTTAATGTATTAAAAACATTACCTGCTAATGTTTTTGGTCTTTATGCGCAAATTGATATTGAAGTCAATAGAGCGCCTGAAATCCAAGATATGTTTATGAAATCTTCATTTAAGTTTTTTCAGAAGGTCGGGCATGGATTGAGGGATAATACAGCAAAAAAATCTTTTTATGTTGGGACTAAGAATTCCCACAAAAAGTTAATTGCTCAGTATCACCAGGCATTAGATTTGAGATCGGGTGCCTTGGAAAATAAAGGAGTGCTTCCTAGTGAGTGTCCTTCGCCGGTGGTTCAAGATATTCCTGTGATACCCCAGCGTCCAGGGCCTGAGCGTCTCCCGATGGTAGCAGCTTCTTTTTGGGAAGATGATGCACCTTCCGTGGAGAGTTTACAGCTCACCCAAGCCGAAATACGTATGATCAACGGTGATAATGTTAATCCGGTGCCTGTGGAGGACGACTTGAAGCTCTCCTATGAAGAAATACGCTGGATACATGGTAATTAATGTTGAAATATTTTATGCATAGGGTAATATTAGGGCATTATAAACATAATTTAGTGATGTCTAATGGAGTTATTACCCTGTTGCTATTTCCCAACCACGGTCTATGTGGTTGATGATAGTGATGTTTACCTGCGTTTTGCGAAGGCGCATCTGCCCGACGGGTTGTCATATTACTTATATAATGATGTCGATGCTGCATTAAGCGCATTGCAGAATCGCTGCCAGCCTAAATTAATTTTAGATACTTTGCTACAAACGAACCATGACGGGATCACTCATCCTGGCGACCGAGTTGTGAATTGTTCTCTGTCACAGTTGTATCGTTTGATGCATAATCCTCAACGCCATTTAATGGTGTCTGTTGTATTTGCCGATCATGCCATGCCTCAAAAAACAGGGATTGAATTTTGTGGAGCCATTCCAGGCAATTTTATTCAAAAGGTGATTGTCACAGGTGCCGCTGACGAAAAAATTGCTGTTCATGCGTTTAACAAAGGAATGATTGATGGCTTTCTTCGCAAAGATGGCAAAGAAACTGCTGAAGGCTTATGTCGAAATATCACGCTTATGCAAAAACGCTATTTTCAAGCGGTTTCTAAAGTGGTATATGATGTTGTTGGTATTAGTCAACATTCTGCCATTATGGATCCGGTTTTCCAACAACTTTTTTATGCATATTGCGATAAGATCCAGCCGGTAGAATATTATCTTTTAGATAAAAATGGTAGCTATGTTTTTCTTGACGGCAAAGGAGATGTCCATTGGCTTTTCGTAAAGGATGATAGTAATTTTGCTTATTATTGTGATGTGGCCCGGGGGAATGGCGCTCCTGAAATGCTATCTCAACGACTATTACATCGAGAAGTCATTCCTTTTTTGTTGAGTGATGAACATTACCAACTGCCTATTCATGAGTGGGAGCCTCTTTTACATCCTGCAAAAATTCTTGAAGGCCAGCAACGATATTATTATGCATATGTCAAAGGAACATCAGTTTATAAACTTAAATAGCATTTGTCGTAGGGCATCATAAGTAAGAGGTTTACTGAGAAAATCATCCATTCCTGCATCGAGACAATTTTTCTTATCTTCATCTGCTGTGTGAGCTGTTAAGGCAATAATAGGGCCGTGAATATAATCTCGGATATGAGTGACTAACTCCAAACCGGTCATATCAGGCAACCCTAGATCCATGAGAACGATATTGTATTGCCTGGTTTGGCAAAGCGATATGGCTCTTTTTGCGTTGGTTGCAATTTCGCAGCTAAATCCAGCTTTTTGTAAAAATAAAGATTGAATCATTTGGTTTGTTTTATCATCCTCTATCATTAGAATATTAACTTTTTCTTTATTTACGCATATTCTTTGAGCCTTGTCGGTGAGAGATTGAGTGGTATTTTCTAGAATATGCAAGAGTATTTTATCATCTTCTTTCGAATTAAAATAATTATCACAGTTTAATTTTTTTAATTCAGCAATGGAGTAGCAATTTTGAGTGCCGTATAAAACAATGGCTTGATTAGGTTTTTTTGGTAATTTTTTAATGATAGCTTGCTGGTTTTCGTTCACAAAAACGATAGAGTTTTCGCGTAATGAAAGAGCCGTTGAATTATCTGAAGCTAAATTTTCTACCTTGTGAGGGTCAAATCGTTTCAGGAATAAATCGTTACCCTTTTTGTCATCTACAATCACGATTTGAATATCAGGATTTAAGTGTTGCCATTGGTGAATTAGATTAGTTTGGGAACATTTTCTTAAGGGTATGTGACACCAAAATGTAGCGCCTTTACCTAATTGGCTGTGTAATCCTACGATTCCATCCATGCTTTTCGCAAGATTGCGCACGATGGATAAGCCTAGTCCAGTGCCTTCGTAGCGACTTTGATAAGATGATTCAACTTGAGTAAATTTTTCAAAAACAGTATTGATTTTATCATCAGGGATCCCAATGCCGGTATCTTCCACCGTCATTTGCATGGTGATTGTTTCATCATCTTCATTAATGACTTCAAAGGCAAGTAATACACAACCCCCTGCCGTAAATTTAACTGCATTGCTTAGTAAATTCATTAAAATTTGTGATACTCGATTTTCATCCCCCATAAAATAAACAGGTAATTCTTTATTATAGTCAAATATTAATTCCACATTATTTGCATGTGCATGGAATGACGTTTTGGAAATAGCTTCCTTAGCTACCTTATGCAAACTAAATTTTGCTTCTTGAAAATCTAATTTGTCGGCTTCTAATTTAGCTAACATTAAAATGTCTTCCATAATTTGTTTGAGATAGATTCCCGATTTGAGCAAGTCGCGAATCAGTTGTTCTTGTTCATCGGTGGTATCTTCGGACATTAATAGTAATTGAGAAATACCGAGTATGCCATTGAGAGGTGTGCGTAAGTCGTGACTCATACAAGCAAGAAATTCTGACTTTGCTTTATTTGCACATTCTGCTCGTTGTTTTTCTTCAATAAGTTGTTGCTCCAATTGTTTTCGTTCAGTAATATCAAAGCTAACACCGAGGATCCCAATAGAATCTTTGTGTTCGTCTATTACCGGTGATTTGTAACTGAGAATATATTTTTCCGATCCATCTGAAAGAGTTCCTATTTCTTCGAATGTTTTTGACTCTTGTGTTCTCATGATGATTTTATCATTTTCTTGTATTTCTTTAGCTCTTTTTATGGAGGTTAATGCTTCGTCGGTTTTTCCCGCAAGTTCTGTTCCTTTATTTAAACCTGCTCTACTTGCAAGTTTATCGTTAGCGCCAAGAAAAACACTATTTCTATCTTTCCAAAATAAGTAGACAGGTAAAGTGGAGGCAAGATTATCAAAGAAGATGTTTTTATTTTTATGGGTAGTGATGTCAACGGCTGAAGTTAACTTTCCAATCAGATTGTTTCCATATAAAAATGTTGTTTTTATGCACTGAAGGTGAACTTTTTCATTTTTAATTAATAAGGTTTCTTCCACGCAAACAGAGTCTTGTGCTTCTAAAGTATTATGGGTATGGATCCATGGAATATCAATGGGATTGACTTTTGTGATATCAGAAATATTTACTTGCTTGAGTAATGTTTGAAAAGCCTTATTACACCCTAGGTAATTCCCCCGGTCATCTTGCCAATAGACATAGTTCCCAAGTAAATCAACAGCCGCTTTTAGAGTATCTATATTATTTTCCATCAATATTCCTGTGGAGAAGGTTAATTTTTCGTACCCAAATAACAGGTGCTGCGTAAGTGAGTTGTACATCATATAAGTGGGGTTTTTCTAGGGCGCTATTAGCATTGGTTGTTAAAAGGTGGTAGCTGTTAGGGACAGCGGTTGGTTTGACTAAGCGCAATAGGGTTTCACCGGAGTGTAGCTGTACAATGCAAGGTAGTTCCAAAGCCTGATGAATCCCGTCTCCCCAGCGTTTAATGCCTCCAACAAAATCGCCTAAACAATAGAGTGGTTCCATTCCATCATCATTCACTTGGAAGTCAACGGCATCAGGATGTAATTGTTTAAAAAAAACCAACTCTTTAATGGCACGCTCTCGATCATCGGTTATATGGTTTTGTGTGTCTTGTGAAATCTCAGTGAATTTGGAACCAATGCTAGGTTCTGGCCCGATTTCATGGAGGAGCCATTCTAAGGAGCATTGTACGCCTTCCTTTCGGAGGCGTTGGAGGATTTTTTCAGCGCCTTGTTGAGTCAGTCCCCCGTGGCGACCGATTTCCCACCCTTTGAGTGTATTGATATTGAGATCAGCGTTATTACACATTTCTTTGCGACTCAGGTTGCCGAGATTCCTCAGCCGCTTGAGCCGAGCGCCTCGTTGTTCAGCTATGGATGAATGGGTCAGTTGTACCATATTGAATCAAATTAATCTATTTCGGGGTAAAAAACAATATAATATCATATTTTAATCTTTTTAGGATTAAAAATGTTGACAAGTTTTGGAAGAGTGTGGTTAGATTGAGCACTGTGATGCCTACCAAATGTTTGGTTCGAGGTTGGCCAGTATACCATGGCCAACCTTCCAAAGGGCTATTCAAAATTAAAATTATTAGGAGAATTTTTATGCGGTCACCCATTGAACGTAGTCCTGTGCGCTTTCGTGTGCTAAGTGAGTTGGAGCAGGGGGCAGCGTTGAAAGTGGAAGATATCAAAGAACACCGGGATTTTGTTCTGCCTGTGGGTGAATTGATGCGATCTCCAGAGATGGTTTGTTTATTTTCAGCAAAGGATGCCTTTTCTATCGGGTTTTTAGCAGGATTTAATATCGCCCAAGAGGGACAAGTGCATTAGCTTATACTTGGGCGCAGTAGGCTCATTACATAGAATGGCTATATGCCTTCTGCTGACTCAACCTTGCCTTTTAGGATAATTTTGTTTTTTGCGTTGATATGGAGTTGTTGGCAGGTGAGATCGATATGTTGGCCCATGGTGATACGATTTTTTTGCTGTTGCAAAGAGATGGTGTGGGCAGCGTGTAACGTGATATTTTTACTGAGGGCTGTAATATTGCCAGTGCTAGCATTGATGGAGAGGGTGCTGCCTTCAAGCAGATAATTTTCCTTAATATACATTTTATATTGCTTTGCCACATTAAACCGAATAGCGTTTTTCCCTTGGCAATGAAGGGTATGATTTGTTTCAATAGCCAATCGTGTTTTTCCCTGAAAAGATAGCGTGCTTGAGGACATTGTGTAATTTCCATTGACGTTTATCTTTTTTTCTTTGCAATTTTCTTGTAGAGATCCGTTGCTTGATACCGTGATTGTTTTTTTTGCAGTCAGTGCAATGATGCCTTGTTGTGTCATCAATGTCATTGCTTCTGGCCCCATGCTAATCGTTAATTTTCCATGGTATCCAGATAGAAGCATTGCATCATCCTCATTGCTAAATAATATTTTATGTTGCTGAGATGCTAAAACACTCTGGTTTTTCAGGTAACTATTAGCGCTTTCATCTGCAACAACACCGAGAATGATCGGTTGGCAGGGATCCTCGTATAGACAATTGATAAGGACTTGACAGCCTGGGTAGATAGGGCTGTGAAAGCCAAATATGTTATTAGATATGCCAAGAGAAAAGCTTAACAATATTGTTTTGGGACTTGCTTGAGTGATCGGCGATTCATTATCCCAATGATATCGCACGCGATAGGTTCCGTCTTTATCCAAATAAGGTATGTCACTAGCGCTTTCAACTGTAGCTAAAAAGGGGAGGGGAAATGCTCTTAGGGGTTTAAGGGGTTGTTTAAACGGGCTGTTTATAGGTAAGAGCATAATTTTATTTTTATAGTCTATGGAGTGATGCAGACTATTTATTTTTTTCCCTAGATGATGAATGTGAGTCACATAATAATCATTATTCAATGAGTGGTGGTAGTTATTGGCTTTTAAGTAAAAAAGTGAACCGGGGAAGAAGTCATCCAGAGAAGATTTGGCGGTTAGTGCGTTACGGTGCTTTAGGGTAATATGATGAATGGTTTTGCCTGGGTTGATTTGTCCACTAGAAGGGGCGTAAGTGACAGGAGCAATCCGTTGCCAGGGATATGGCTGAGTGAAAAAAGTAATTTTTTCATATCCATTGATGCTGTCGAAGTGATATAAAATATTTCTTTTGGCTAATATTCGTTGTAAAAAATCCAGTTGGTTTTCTGTGGGAAGTTGGATTTCCGTTGTGGCTTGAGGACAATCAAAGGCCAACTGGATTTGCCATTTTTCATAACCAATGTTTTCAAGTAGAAGATAAATGATTTCTGCAATGGAGGTGTTTAACCAAGTACGTGATTTTTTTTCTCTTTTTAATAAGGCTAATCTTGGTTCTAAGGTTAAGCAGTAATAGGGTTGTTGAAGGATGTAGGTCAGTTCATATCCTGTTATTATTCCAGAAATAGCTCGACGAGGTAACAAAAATGTTCCAGGATGGCCTAGGATCTTACCCCACTGAAGGGCGGATTCTTCGGGGGCAAAGGTTATTTGGAAGTGAAATGTTTTTGCTAGGGCTTCTTCGCCAATAAAGCATGCTGCTAAAAATATTTGTCCATCAATATTTAGGGAGCTTTCCATGGAATGAATCCTAAAAAGAATACATAATTAATACATTAAAACATAATAAAATTCCTTGTCAAGCCTTCCCCTTAAGACTGATTTAAGAATAAGGCGTTATACTGTTCACTTGTTCACAAAAGATGATGAAAAAAAGATGCCTCAAACCTATATTGATTATGACATAACAGCCCAAAATTCTGTTCCTCTGAAGAAGCTCGGTTATCCTCAGTTACAGTCTCTACCATTTAAAGATGACAATGTGACCCTAGCGCACACGGTGCATGATTATCGTCCAGATCGATTGAACATTACGTTGGATGGGGAATCACTAGAAACATTGGTTCACGCTAAAATGGGTCAAGATAAGATCAGCGAAGAAAATGCTTTGTTAAAGGTTTTGCAGGAGAGCACGAATGATGATGTATTAAGTACACGGATTGCCCATGTGATGAATCAAAATGCCCTTGGTGGAGTGATGGGTTGGGATTTGATGGAGCAATATGGTTTTATACAAAGTGCTATTACTTTTAAAGTTATTGGAGCAGATATTGTGACTCAGCATGCCCAGAGTCACCCTAAACTGGCCGAGCAGGAACCTTTTGTGGCAGTAAAAATTACCGGAAAAACAACAGGCATTGCTTCAGATGCTGGCTATATTATTACGTCAGATCCTGACTCAGAGAAAAATCTGGTGGATCATTTTATGGATGTGATCATTGCAAGCAAGACTCAGATTAACCCTGACGCCAAGGGATGCTATGCGCCTTATATCTTAGTTGAGCGTTATCAAGAAACCACTCAACTAGATGATAAAGAAGCAATTGACTGCAAGCTCATAGAGATCCCAATAAAATATCTCAATAGTATTTTGAATAGTATAGTAGAAAATTTAAAAGGTATTTGTGATACGCTGAGTAATCTCTATTGCAATGAGTCGTCCTCCGCACTGGTGCAGCAAGGACATTATCGCCGTGCCTTTCTTTCTAAATTTGGTAATTCACATATCCTTGAAAGTAAGTCTACAGTTATCGATGGTTTTGAGGCTCGTATAAAAGACGTTCTATATCCTAATCCTAGGTATAGATATACTTTTAGCGTTATCGGGATCTTCTCATGGGTGCGGGAGGAGCTGCGCAATAATATGTTAAAAGAGAATGATGAGGGTTATGAGCGGATAAAAAAAGCTAAGCCAAAAGATGGTGGTGAATTTGAAAAACGAATTATCAAGTTGTTCGCTCAAGTAGAAAAGACCTATTTTGGTGTTGATGAACCGTTGCAAGAAGATCCGAAGCTAACGCTAAAGCCTATGGATGCTGAGTGGTTTAATCAAGAAGTGAAAAAACAAGAAGTGGAAAAACAAAAAATTTCTGCACCTAAGTTAATTTAGTGAACATGGGATCAATAAAAAAATGAATCCACCGATTTTAATTGTCTTGGAGAGACATTGGGATGTGATGCCTAAGATTTTTATAAAAGAAGCATTACCTCAATTAAAGGCTTTAGGTTATAATACCATTGCTAGTGAAGCTCCTTTTACTTATTCTGAGGAAGAATTATCCAGATTGGATAGTGATTCGATACTAGAATCAAAAAGATACTACGATCAAGCAAAGACTTTTCTTGACAATGTCAATATTAGTATAGACTCTTTAATGAAGACAAATTTTAAAAATATTGCTAGGACTTTGCAACTCTATGTTAGTTCTCAACATTATCAAAATTTCACCATGATACTCAAAGAGATACCTGCTAAAGATTGCTTGCATGATTTATTTGTTGATGCTAAGCAATTAGGATTTTCAAGAATAGGGATTGACATGGAAGATGTGTTAAACAAGATTGGAGCATTTTCTTCTATGAAAGAAAGAGTATCTTTAAATACTAGTAGAGAAAGTCATTTTTTTAATGAAATCTGCAAAATTCAAGCTACAGAAGGACATGGCTTGGTTGTTTTAATGGGTTCGTTACATTTCAAAGGATTATATGAACACTTTGAAAAGAACAATATGCTAAATAATGTTGTTTTTACAATGCCTTATGAAAATATATTTTTCACGGATAAAAAAATTGAGCAGGATCTATTGTTTAAATGTCGAAAATATTCAAAAATGATTTTTCCTATCAGTCAGAAAAAAGATTTTTCTTTTGAAATTGAAACTCTCATAGGGAAATTATCTAAAAATCAATTTAATCAGTTTCAGGAAATCCAAACAACATCAACAACGGCTAAGTTAAATAGACAATGCCCTACAAAATTCACTTCGTATCAACGATCGGGTTTTTTTGTTGATGCTATATCAGATGCTGTTGATAATAATAAAAAAATATTAGAGAAAAATAAAATACCTTATGAAGTAGCTTTCTTCCGTGGCAAAGAGTCGATTATTGTAAGGGATCTTAATGTTAAAGAGGTTGCAACTCAGATCCAAGAAGCGCAACTTTCTCTATAAACAAAATAGCCGACCATCTTCTTGCTCGGAAATATCTAACGATAGAAAAAAGTTATATTTGGGTGTATCTAATGCTCAATTTGCCCTAAATTGCCATGGATGATGGCACCGTTTAGTACAGGATGTTCACTGCAAAAAAGAATTAACTCCGCAATTTCAGGCGGTTCGATGAGCCTTCTTGCGCTGCAAAGATCAGAGAGTTTTTCAAGCAATCCCGGTACTTTTTCTGCGCGTTCTCGCAACATCAGTGTGTCTGTGACACCAGGACATACACAACAGGTATGGATCCCGGTATTATCTAAATCTTGACAAGTGGCTTTCATCAATCCTGCAACGGCATGTTTTGATGTGACATAGGATGCACAGTAGGGAACGGCTTTTTCGGATAATGTAGAGCCTATGTAAATAATCGAAGAGCCTTTTTTCATCATGGGTAAAATAAGTTGGTTTAATAGCATGGGTGCAATGATATTGACATCAAATACCTTGCGCACTTCTTTTTCAGAAAAAGCTTGCACTTGATCACTTATGCAAATAGCACTATTGTGGATCAAGGCAATTTTTTCGGCTTGGGACAGTGCCTCGGTTAAAGGAGGTTTACATGACTCTAACCAATTATCTTGAGTAAAGTTTGCCTGGATATTTTTGACCGTAGGAAGTTCGCATAAAGAGCGAGATAGATTGACAATATTCCAGTTGTGTTCAATAAAATGTTTTGCCGTACTCAATCCAATTCCACCACTGGCACCGGTAATGACTGCTATTTTTTTCATGATTAATAATCTCCCTCAGGGTAGAGTTTTGTTAAGGATTCGGTGTTGCTGGATTTTTTTTGGATACTCTTGATGGCATCTTTAAAGGATGTGAAAAAATTTCTTCCCTCCCATGGCGTATTATCTTCACGATATAGTAACCTCGTTAAGGTTCGGCATTCTTGTTGAAATTTTTGATGCTCAGTCAATGCTTCAATATCAGATAAATTATTAATCGACCTTTCTGGAAATTTTTCACGAAAGTATTGAATCAAGTATTCTCGGGTTTTCAGCAAATCATTATTAAGACACGC
This sequence comes from Gammaproteobacteria bacterium, assembly GCA_021773305.1. Classification (GTDB taxonomy): domain Bacteria; phylum Pseudomonadota; class Gammaproteobacteria; order UBA1113; family UBA1113; genus JAJFKH01. The sequence goes on from JAJFKH010000040.1 coordinate 22,453, forward strand.
TGTTTTCAGCAATTTTATCCAATGCTTGAGATTGGGAGATGCTTGAGTCTCTGGGGCAATATTTTTCGTGGTTTTAGGTCGTTTGAAAAATAATGTTGCAATCCACAGAATAAAAAATAATCCAGCGAGTGCGATCCAGAATCTGTTTTTTGGTGTTGATAATTTGCTTGAAGCTGTTCCAACTGTTTTTTCAACGATTTTTTGAGGTAGTGCAGAGGTGTTATTTTCAGTATGGCTGATAGTTCCTGTGAACATGAGATTGTACTGAGGTAGTGTTGCGGTATGAATTTTTTGAGTGTTAATATCCCACCATGGAATATTAATTTCAGGTAATGTGATAGAGCCAGATTGTTTTGCAACGATGGCGAATTTTTCAACGCGCTTTGCAATGAGATCTCTTCCATTGGTTTTTGTTTCAAGGGTAGGTTTATCTACATATACGTTAGCTTGCGTAAGAGAGGGTGCCTTAATTTGCGGTAATTGTTCTGCTGTGAGTCCGACAGCTTCAAGAGTAATGGTTCGGGTAACGGGCTGCCCTAAGGCTAATTGATTGAGATTGCCTGACCACTGTTCACTAATAGTGAGCGTTTTTGCGGGTAACCACCAGGGGGCTTTCCAGGTGGAGGGGATGGATTTTACCGATGTTGTTATATTTTTGGCTCCAATACGGATAGGCTCCCATTTGCTACTAAAAAATTGTCGAGGGCCTTGATCAACGGTATCCGTTTTCAAAATAGCACCGCTTAACACGGGACTTGTTACCGTTAACTCCCCAGATTCTTGAGGAATAATAACATAGCGTCTTTCCAACACTTGATAGGTTTCATTACGGATAATTTTGGTATAATTTTTATCTTCTCCTAATGCCATAATGGTGGCATTATTAGCCGTAGGCTCTGTTAATTGGGGGCTTTGGATGTTACGTTTGAGAAATATTTTTAGTAGGTAGGTGAGCTGACTTTGAATATACGGTGTGGAAGGAGTGATAGATGCCTCTAAAAAGATATCATCGGATCCTGTTGTATCGGGCAAAGATGCCGGAGTGACAGTCAGCGTTAGAGGTTGGCTTTGAAGGTGGGAGAGCTTGAAGGCTGGAATGGTAAATGTGCCTTCTTCTTTAGGTTTTAGGTTTACCGTCCATTTTGTGATAGAGGTTGTTTTGCCATTGTAAGAATGATGTTGCGTGCTATGACCGGTACCTAAAATATCAAAATCTTTTCTAAGTGCGGTGAGATTTGGCCGTTGATCTGTCTTTTTTCCATCATAAGTCAAGGTAAGTTGGGCCGTTTCATTAAGAGATAAGCTATCTCGATCTAAGCTTGCAGTGAGTGCCTCAGCTTGGGCGATACTGAAGTAAAAAAACAGGATACTGAATAGAGTGATGTGTTTCATTGGGTTGCCTCTTGTTGATAACGTCTATGGTCACGTAAAAATTTTCGCTGCAATAAGCCACCGGGATCATCAGGGATCCGACGTAACCATTGCTCGGTGGCCTGTTCTTGAAATGTTTGAGGTGTTTGTTGGTTTTGACTGTTTTGATTTGATGGATCTGAATCCTGCTTATCTTTTTGCTGAGATTGTTCTTGATTTGAATCGGATGATTTTTCACCTTGGGGTTCTTGTTGCTCAGATTTTTCTTGCCCAGATTCTTCTTGCTCAGATTTATTTTGCTTTGATGAATTCTTATCTTGAGAGTGTTTATCTTGTTGTTTGTTATCTTGCATTAGTTTTTCTAACAGGGTTTTATTATGGGTGGCATCAGGAAAATCCGGTTGTTGTTTTAGTGCCTGCTCATAAGCAGCAATGGCTTGAGGAAATTGGCCTAGCTGAGCCAGGGTATTGCCGCGGTTATAATGTGCTTGAGGAGAGTCATCTTGCTGAAAAAAGGTTAAAGCATCATCGTATTGACCCGAACGATAGAGAGCAGATGCTTTCCATTGGGATGAAGTAAAAAGTTTGGCAGCCTTATCTGGGTGGCCTTTGGCGAAGGCTTGTTGGCCTTGTTGATCTTTACGGTACCATAAATCGTCCCAAGTTAATGCGTAACTACAGGTTCCGTAACAAAGAGCGATGAGAAAAACAAACCGATTCATTGAATAATTTCTCCTAGCAATCCCCGACGAAATCCAAAGGCGGCAAAGGGTAATATGAGAAACACGAACCAATGTCCTTCATCTTGCCATTGATTTGTGGTGAATGATGTTTCTACTTTTCCGGCGGGTTGAGATATTTTTTGTAATTGTTGGATATCACTATCATCTTGATGAAAATCAATATATTGTCCCTGGCCTTTCGCCGCAAGAGACTGGAGTCCATCTCTATCTAGCCGTCCTACAATAATGGCACCATGCTGATCTTTGAGTAACTCGCCTGCTTTAGTTTTAATGGGGGCGCTTTTTTCTGTACCAATACCGAACACTGAAATTTTATAGCCTTTTTGTGCTAGTTTTTCTGCGGTAGCGAAGTCTTTGTTATCGGGACTTGTGCTAGTGAATAGAATAATATTTCCGTGGGATATGTGACTTTGTGCTAGCAGTTGACTGCTCAGTGTTAAGGCTGCGGCAATATTTTGGCCTTGAATAGGCATCATAGCAGGGGTTAATTTCGCTACCATATTTTTGATTGTATGGGTGTCTCGGGTTAATGGAGAGGCAATATAGGCTTCTTTTGAAAAAACAACTAAACCGGTTTGCCCTTCAGAGGTCTTTTCTAATAAATCATTTAATTTATAGCGCGCTCGGGCCAATCGATTAGGCAATAAGTCTTCTGTTAACATGGTATTTGATAGGTCGAATGCGATGACACTGCCCCCCTGTTTTTGAAAAACAGGTTGTGGTAAACGTTTCCATGTAGGGCCTGCTAAAGCGATAATTCCGAGCAACCAACAGAAGCTTAATAGGATGATATAGCGATAAGATTGCTTGGGTCGAAATCCTTGGAGTAATGGCTTGAGTAGATGAGGTGCGACTATTTGGCTCCAGCTGGAACGATTTTTTAATCTGAATAGTAACAGTAAAATTAAAATCCCTGCTGGAATGAATCCCCACAGCATGAAAGGACGAATAAAATGGAATTCTGAAAAATTTATCATCATGACACCATTACTTTTGTGGGTTTCAATTGAATATGCCCCAGCATGAGTAATACACCTAATATGATAGCCCCGCTTAGAGGCCATGGGTAAAGAGGATGGATAGGCCGAAAGATAATTTCATCCTGGGTAATGGGTTCGATGGTATTAAGTGTTTGATAGATTTTTCGAAGGGCTTGGCTATCCTTTGCACGAAAATATTGTCCTCCTGTTAAATTAGCGATTTCTTGGAGAGTCGTTTCATCTAAATCCGCGGAAGGATTAATACGGTGTTGGCCAAAAACACCGGGGATTAGGAGTTCTTCGGCACCAAAACCAATGGTATAAATTTTAATATTATTTTTTGCAGCAAGCTTTGCTGCATCAATGGGCGAAACGTTACCACTGTTGTTAGCACCGTCTGTTAATAGAATTAAAATTCTCGATGCTTCCGGCTGCTTCAGTAATTGTTTAATAGAAAGTCCAATGGCATCGCCAATTGCGGTTTTTGATCCTGCGAGACTGATGCTGGCATCTTGCAGCATATCTTTGACGGTTTGTCGATCATAAGTTAAAGGTGTTCTTAGATAAGCGCGGGTACCGAATAAAACCAACCCCATGCGATCCCCTTGTCGTTGGTTAATAAAATCACTGGCAATGATTTTGATAGCGTCTAAGCGATTGACTTGTTTGCCGTGCATTTCCATATCAGGTAATTCCATACTGCCGGAGAGATCCACTGCAAGTAATACATCTCGGCCTGTCTGCGGGATCACTGTGGGATCTCCAAGCCATCTAGGGCCTGCCGCGGCGCTCACCAGTAATATCCAAAGACAATAAGCTAATAACTTTTTCCATAAAGATAGATGCAAAGGGCTATTATCTGAGCTTTGTTTTTGGGTGAGTTCTGCAAATAAAGGGAATCGAAGCCCTGGGCCTTGTTGTATGGTTGCAGGGGGTAATACATACCTAATTAGTAATGGTAGTGGGAGAATGAGGAATATCCACGAGGCAGCAAAAGTCAGCATTGCTATATTTTTCTCCTGATCCATTTTTCCACACAATGAAGCAATTGTTCAAAGGCTTGTGGATTATTTTTTTCGTAGGGGGCGGTGAGAAGGAGCCTACCTGCACCTTGAGTAAATGCTGTGGTTTTACCTTCTTTGTCGAGGAAACGAAGCCACGCTTCGCCCTTTAACCCAGCGACCTGCTCACGAGAGTAACAACTGACAGCAACTCTTTTGAGTAGGATAGAAAGTGCGGGTGCTAGGTTAGCATGAGGTGACTGCTGTTTAATATACTGAAGCTCCTTCAGAATCGTGTTGCGTCTTTTCATGTTTCGAATGATATAACGGCAAAAATAAAAAACCCCAATGCCGGCTAATAGTAGTAGAGCTAATGCAACATACCAACCGGGAGCTAAGGGCCACCAAGAAGGCATGTGGGGATAATGTATATCTTTTAAGTCGGCTAATAGATTTTGTTGGGGGTTCATCGAGGCGTCACCAAAAATTGTTGTAAGGTTTGTATCGTAGAACTATTTGTGGAGAGCTGAATCAAGGGAGTTCTATATTGTGTAGCCATATTCTGTAAATTTTCATGATGTTGTTTAAAAATAGTTTGGTAATGCTGACAAAAAGCGTTGCTTCGAGTATCTAAGATCCCCGTGGTTTTGTCATGATGGATGGTATAACGGTTCGCAGGAGGAGGAGAAAATTCAATGGGATCAGTGATCCAACAATGCAATAGATCGCAGTGCTGGGCAAGACATCCCACGTGCTGTTTTGTTGTGTCACAGAGGGTCAAAAAATCACTGATAAGACAAACCAAACTGCCAGGCTTTGCCACAGTGCGTGTGTATCGTAATGCCTTTTCCAAATGATTATCGACATTGTCAGGTAGTTTTTGGGTCATGGTACTTAATGTTTTTAGCATAGGAAGTACGCCCAGCTTTCGTGCTGTGGGGCGAAATTCTTGGAACTCATCTCCAGAAAAAATCACACCACCGATTCTATCACCATGATAGCACCCGACCCAGGCAAGGAATGCCGCTGTTTTAGCTGCAATGACGGATTTAAATGATCCCTGGGTTGCAAAAAATTGTGATGCAGATAAATCAACAATGAGTAAAATAGGGCGTTCTTTTTCTTCTCGAAACACTTTGGTGTGGGGCTTTCCCGTGCGTGCAGTGACCCGCCAATCTATGCTACGAATATCATCTCCAGGTTGATAATGGCGTACCTCTTCAAAATCCATGCCGCGGCCTCGACGATGTGAGAGTTCATTTCCTGCCTGTTGAGTGAAAAGCTTACTGCGACAAGAGGCCGTTATGCCCTTGGCATCATAATGAAGTTGGGTCAGCTCTTCTAGGGAAACCCGGATCCCGGTATTGCTATCCATTAAGGGACTGCCACACGATTAAGCAATTCATTAATAACGTTATCGGGAGTGATACCTTGGGCTTCTGCTTCGAAGGTTAGCAAGATCCGATGGCGCAGCACATCGTGGATGACCGCGTGGATGTCATCAGGGCTGACAAAGTCTTGTCCTTTTAACCAAGCATGGCTTCTCGCACAGCGTTCTAAACCGATGGTACCCCGAGGGCTAGCGCCAAAGCGGATCCATTTTGCCATATCATCACCATATTGAGCAGGATTTCGGGTGGCCATGACCAATTGCACGATGTAGTCTTCTAGAGCAGGTGCCAGATGCAAACCATGGATAGATTGTCGTGCTTTGAAGACAGTTTCTTGGGTTAAATGGGGGACTCGGATATTTTCTCGTTTTGCTAATCGTTGAGTTTCCGCTCGATTGAGCGCCAAGATCCGTTGTTCATCCTTAGCTGATGGATAATCAATGGTCACGTAGAGTAAAAATCGGTCTAGCTGTGCTTCTGGCAGGGGATAGGTACCCTCCTGCTCAATGGGGTTTTGGGTGGCCATGACCATGAATAAGTCAGGTAAACCATAAGTGGTTTTTCCAATGGTTACTTGTTGCTCAGCCATGGCTTCCAAGAGGGCAGATTGTACCTTGGCTGGGGCGCGGTTGATTTCATCTGCTAAAAGTAAATTATGGAAAAGAGGCCCTTGTTGAAAGCTAAAACTCCCATCTTGAGGGTGAAATATATCCGTTCCGGTTAAGTCTGCGGGTAAGAGATCCGGGGTGAATTGTAAGCGGTGGAAATCCCCTTCAATACATTGGGCCAACTCTTTCACTGCCGTGGTTTTGGCCAGTCCAGGCGCACCTTCGACCAACAAATGACCATCTGCAATGAGTGCAATCAAAAGGGACCGTGTGAGGTGGGTCTGGCCAATAATACGAAGGTTAAGATGTTGATTTAATGTCACAAATGCATCTTGCACGGTGACTTTTTTGCGGGTAGTTGCTGACTCCATTAACGCCTCCTTCTGGTAACTGGATAGCCTATTATGCCGTATTTTAAGATTTCTTTAAGTTTCTGTTAAGGATTTTTTGCTAAAATTTAGTTTCGAAAAAAAATTACACAATATGTAACAGATTGTAATAGAGAGGAATACGATGTATTTGTACCAATTAATTGATAATCTTGATCTTGCTTCTAAAACCACTCACAAGCTTATTTCACTTAATAAAAAGCAAAAAAAACCTGCTATTGAAAGCATTCAAAAAGCATGTTTGGAGTACAAATTGCGCAGAAATATCGATATCCTGCTAAGCGCAGATGACCCACAGAAGTTGCAAGGGAACGAGAGACCGCAGCTTGAAGGGATCCGAGGATTTTCTCAGAATAATATTCCACATTTTACTGCCATTATCGAAAGTATTTTTAAAGGGGAGTCCGTTCGGATCCCCACACAACAGCATGGAAATTATCCTGATCGGATTATCACATTTATCACAGGAGATTTGTACAAATCTCATCAGTCAGCTCAAGCTGAAAATGGGTGTCATGGCATTGTGCCGCAATACCAAGCTGAACTCATGAATAGAGTGTCTGAGGAGATTGCAAAAATCACTAAGCTTGATAATAAAATTGGCCAGGCTCTTGATGCAGTGATTAAAAAAGCGAAAAGGAATGTAGCTGTTAATCGTGCATTAGGGGAACATAAAAATATTCAAGTATTGACTAACGTTCTTAACCAAACCTATCAGTATAAAGAAAAAGGCAAAATCTTAGCTTCTACAATACGGTTGAAATTTGGTGATGACGTTATCACCCTAGAGCAAATGTTGCATACGGCTTCACAGCAAAGAACGCCTTGGAAAGCCATTTTTAAAACCCTTGCTTATTTTCGGTTTATTAATCTAGGTTTTCCTGAGAATGTGCGGCAAACATTCTTGATTGACAATTACGAAAAACACTTAGTTTCTGTTGCCACAGAAGCGTTTTATTCCATACCCGGTACAGAGACTTATTTAGACGATATTCAACCTTTTCGTTTTTATGGGCTTTATCAAAACCTACGAGATGATTTGCTCAAGTTACAACAAAGTTTAGTCAATGATGAGAATATAATGCTTAAAGACAGAGATATGAATCCTCATCAATTTATTGGTGAAATAGTCAATGATATCCAAAATCTTTCTAAATTTTACAGCATGAACGATGAGTTGAAAGATGAGTTTAAGAATAGAAACAATCTTTTTAATGTGCTAGATGACAAATTGCGGGACTTTACCTTGACACGGTTAGCTGCTTTGCATCGGTCTTTATCTAATTATATCTTAGACAATAGAATGAAGCCGAATACCTACAAAGAGATAGTAAAAATCATTAAAAAATATGAGCAAGAAATTGTTGCCATGAGAAGCCCTAAGGTGAAGAGCACTATTGCTCCCACCGTTGAAGTGAATACTGTAAAAATGATTTGTCAGGATATTGTCGAGATTGGAAGTGGTCATTTTGATGATAGAAATGCCAGAGATATTGTTTCTATGGCCAATGGGATTGGTGAAAAATTACCTCGCCTTTTGGTACAGGAGATTACACTGGATCGTTATTCTGCTGTGCCGGATAATATTTTTTGGAAATTAAAAAAGTTATTCTTTAAATTGCTTGAAGATAAACACGGGAGAAAAAATTCTGCAAAAATATTTTCTAAACAATTTACTGATCTTGAATTGTTGGCAAAAAATAATAGCATTTTTGCACTCATTTGGTCTGAAGCTCAGGATGCTTTTTACTGTGAGCGTTGGGAAAATCGTTATCAAAAACGCAGTGCAAATTATACCAACTCGATACTTAAATTTTCCAAGCATAATCTTGAAGAGGCAGAGCAATTAAGAAAAGATATTAATAGTTTGCGCAATGGTTTATATCTACATGAGTTTCATCGAGATGCAGTGACTGGTGCTGATGGGGTACAAGAACCTCAAGAATTGTTATTAAAAAAAATTGCACAGTCGGAATCTCGGCAGGAGTATGCGGTGCTGCATGATAAATTTGTACGGAGTTCAGAGATTTACAACGAGCTACTTCAAAAGGTCAATGTAGCATACATGGCATGGCGACAAGAAGAAGATATTGATGAAAAAAAGCAGAAGAGAATAGCATATGATAATGCTTGTGGGAATAAGAACGATTATGCGAAGCGTCAGGATGGCTTTGAACAAATTAAACAAGAACAATATCCTTTGACAGAGGCCACTCGTCGCCAAGCCATCGAGCTTCGTATTATTGTAGAAGCAATGGAGATCAGTGGCAGTAAACAATCATACAATGGTGGGTATGCACAGATCTTAGAAACCTTGCTATCTAAAATGGCAAAAGAACCCAATGTGAGTTCAGAGACACGCTTGCGGTTGGTGATTTGTAGGTTTGTGCAAGATTTTCAACTGTACCGACATGGCAAAAAAGGATGGAGCAATCCTCCTGAAGATAAAGTAGCGCGTTTAGGTTTTATTGCCTACGGTGAACATCCAGAGGACAATGGAGCACAGCATATTGATGGCTTAGCAGATATGTTTGATTACATTAATACTTTTTACCAGAATGGTGTAGATCAGCCCCTTGAGTTTGATAGCGTGTCGCGTGTGAGTAATAGGGTTATTGATTTCTTATTAGAGCAATACCAAGTGCTGTATTATCACGATAAACAGCATGATGGAAAACGCGCTCGGCATATTGTTGAAGCGGCTTTAGATACACTAAAAGAGTTTGTGACTCCTGAACAGAAAAATCGTATTAAGGTTGGAAAAAAAGAAATCCAAGAGAAATATGAAAATAAAGTTCCTCTAGGAGACTACCCTGGGCCTCAATTAAATGCCGTCGCAATAAATGATTTGCGGCCCTAGTATACTGCTCGCAGTATATTTTTTTCACAGGATTAAATTCAGTAAAGCCCTTTTTAGGGCTTTATCAGCGAAGCTTGCTTTGATTGCATTCTCTGTGACGTTTAATAATGTTGCATGATCAAAGCCAAAGTATTTTTCTGCAATAGTATATTCCTTCCCGATCGTGGTATCAAAATAAGGTGGGTCATCGGAGTTTAACGTGATGTTGACGCCTTGTGCATGTAAGAAAGTTGCCGGATGATTTTGAAAATTTTGAGAAACCCCTAATGCGACATTGCTGGTCGGGCAAATTTCTAGGGTAATATTCCGCTGAATGATTTCTGCTATGAGTGTCGGATCATCAATGGCGGTGATACCGTGGCCTACTCGTGATACAGGCAAATGTTTGATGGTTTCCCAAATACTTTCAGCTCCTTTAACTTCACCCGCATGGGCAGTACATTGTAAACCTGCTTCCATTGCAATAGTAAAAGCCTGTGAAAAATCTTTTGCCGAGAAACGGGTTTCATCTCCCGCAAGGTTGAGTCCAACCACAAGTGGGTGGGGGTGGCAAGCTACAAGTTCTGCAAGACGATTGGCTTTTTCAATACCAAAATGGCGCACGCAGACGATAAGTATTCTTGCTTCAATAGAAAAATCGTTTTTTGCCTGTTCGATAGCTTTACTGATCCCTAATAGATGATCTTGATAACACAATCCATTGAGTTCTGCGTGATTGGGAGAGCTGGTTAATTCCACATAAATGACGTTCTCTTCTGCACAGGATCGCAGATAATCATAGGTAATATCATAATAATCTTCAGGGGTTTTAATGGCTTGAGTTGATACATCATAAACATGCAAAAAATCTTGAAAATTTTTCCATTGATAGGTATCGTCAGGGCCAAATATTTTCTCAGGTAAAATTAATTGGTTTCGTTTGGCCAGCTTACGGAGTAAGCTAGGTTTTGTTGTGCCTTCTAAGTGAACATGCAGTTCGGCTTTAGGCAAGTACATTGACTTGACCGTATCGATTCATAAAGGGGTTTCCGTACGGCAGCGCATCGAGCTGAAAATATTCCGCGATACTTTGGCCAATGTCTGCAAAAGTTTGACGTTTGCAAAGGGGAAGAGGTTCCACACCCATCCCCCCTAGTAAAATAGGAATATACTCACGGGTGTGATTGGCTCCGGAGCAGGTGGGATCGCAGCCATGATCGGCTGTGATAATCACCCTGTCTCCTGGTAAAAGTTGTGCTTCTAATTCTGGGATTTTGGCATCAAAAATTTCTAGCGCATTAGCATAGCCTGGAACATCACGACGGTGACCGTATTCACTATCAAAATCAACGAAGTTGGTGAAAATTAAACTTTGATCGCCTGCCTGTGCCATGGCTTTTAAGGTTGCATCAAAAAGTGCTTCATTACCATGGGCTTTAATGGCATGGGTGATCCCTTTGCCAGCAAAAATATCAGAAATTTTTCCAATGGCAAAAACCTGTCCTTGTGCTTGCACAAGATTATCAAGTAGTGTTGTGTCGTGAGGAGGTGTTGTATAATCTCTGCGGTTTTCTGTGCGATAAAAATGTCCAGGGGTTCCAAGAAAAGGTCGGGCAATAACTCTTGCAATTTTGTAAGGTTCGGTTAGTTTTTTTGCTATATCACATAAATCATAAAGCCGTTGTAATCCAAAAGAGGTTTCATGTACGGCAATTTGTAAGACACTGTCTGTGGACGTATAGACAATGGGTTTTTGAGTACTGATATGCTGCTCACCAAATTGATCAATGATCACAGTGCCTGATTCATGTTTATTACCTAAAATACCTTGGAGCTTTCCTTCGCTGATTAATTGCTGAGTCAAAGCTTCTGGAAGTGACGGATGTGTGTCTGGAAAATAACCCCAATCAAACAAAACAGGAAGTCCAGCGATTTCCCAATGACCACTAGGAGTGTCTTTACCATGACTTATCTCTTGAGCATAACCGTAAGCTGCTGCGGGAATATTGGGTAGTGGATAATATTTTGTTAATTCTTGACAGTGATCTTTTGCCGCATGGAGAAGTCCCCAGCGGGTCAAGTGAGGAATATGTAAGGGGCCTTGGCGTAAGGTATTATTGGCTTGATTTTTTGCACAAGCTAGAGCAATGTGCCCAAAGGTATTAGCCCCCAGGTCACCGTAATCTTCGGCATCAGCTGCGGCACCAATACCGAAGGAATCCATGAGTAAAATAATCACTCGTTTCAATATGTAGCGCCTCCTATAAATACCGACAAATCGTCCGCTATGAGTATATTAAAGGTGGTTGAGAGGGAAGGATTTGTCAACTTATGCCGAGTATATGGCTAATATTAGCTTAATTTTCACTGTGACGGAATACGCGGGTTGCTGGATCATTTCACCTAGTATTTTTTTATAAATAGAACTATTATGATGAGATGAACTGTATGAATTTGGAGTACATGCTGTGGGTGAGTTTATTAAAGAATCAGAGCTTGTTTTAAACAAAAATGGGTGTATTTACCATTTGGACTTGCTCCCAGGTGATATTGCTGAGACGATTATTAGTGTGGGTGATCCAGGTCGTGTGAGTTTTATTTCTCGTTATTTTGATTCCGTTGATTTGCGCAAGCAAAATCGAGAATTTGTGACCCACTCGGGTTACTTAGACGGTAAGCCTATCAGTGTGGTTTCCACAGGTATTGGCACAGATAATATTGATATCGTATTGAATGAACTGGATGCACTAGTGAATATCAATTTTGAAACCCGCCAACCCAATTCCACATTAAAACCTTTGAAAATAATACGCCTAGGAACCTGTGGTGGATTGCAACCACAATTGAATGTGGATGATATTATTGTGACCGAATTTGCCATGGGTTTTGATAATTTGATGTCGTTTTATAAATATGAACCGAATCCAGATGAGCGGCAAATTCAGTTCGCGACTATTAAGCATTTTGCGGAGTCTCCTGTACTACCCTATTTATGTCAGGGTGATAAAGGTCTATTGGAACATTTTAAAAAACAATCATTAACTTCAGGTATTACAGCATCGTGCAGTGGATTTTATGGCCCCCAAGGGCGTTGTCTTCGAGCCGAACTTTCTGATGATAAATTTTTACAAGCCATTGAAGATTTTTCCTATGAGCATTTGCGTATTTGCAATTTTGAGATGGAAACAGCTGGAATTTATGGGCTGGGGAATTTGCTGGGGCATCAATGTTGTTCTTTGAGTACGGTGGTTGCTAATCGAGTGAAAGGAACCGTCACGGAGTCTGTCACAGAATCCATTGATACCTTAGTGCAATATGCCTTAGGTAAGATTAAAGAATTATAATAGGATTTTATCCATCACGCTTACTAGCAATTTTCTAAGGTCGCCGCTGGATTGTTCGGCAACTTGTAATGTTTTTTCATGACTGATCGTTTTATCATTTAATCCTACCGCTAGATTTGAAATGATACTGATAGCCGCGACTCTCATGCCACAATGGCGAGCGATAATCACATCAGGCACTGTTGACATACCGATGAGATCGCCGCCCAGTTGGGCAAACGCCTGGATTTCAGCAGGAGTTTCAAATGTAGGGCCTGCAACAGCGATATACACACCAGAGGCCAATGGGATAGATAATTGATGTGCGCAGTTTTTAAAATGTTTTCTGAGTGCACGATCATAAGCATTTTCCATGGAAACAAAACGAGGCCCATAAGCATGGTCATTCGGCCCTATCAAAGGGTTGTTAGGCTGTAGGTTAATATGATCCTCAATCATCATTAAGCGGCCGGGGCCTATTTCTTGATGTAGGGATCCGGCAGCATTGGTTATAATGACAATTTCGCAGCCCAATAATTTCAATGTTCGAATGGCTGTTTTAATCCCTTGCCAGCCTTCGAGGCCTTCATAGAAGTGAAAGCGGCCTTCCATACAAGCAATGGAAACTTTACCTAGCTGACCCAACACCAATTCACCGGTATGGCCTGAGACGGTGCTGTGTGGAAAGTTGGGAATGGTAGAATAAGGTAGTCGTATGGAGTTGCAAAAATCTTCGGTAATGTTTTTTAATCCAGAGCCTAGGATCAATCCGACTTTCCCGTGAGCATCAGGGTGTTGCTTTTTAATGTAGGCGAATGCTTCTTGGGAAGGATCCTGTTTGGCCATCTATGTTTCCAAATTGCGAGAAGAAAAAGGCTTTGGAAACAGTTCTCCAAGGGTGACTGTTTGGCGAATTTCTTTCGGATCGGCTATATGGATTAACATATTTTTATCACCAAATTCCTCTAATCGTTGTAGGCATGCACCGCAGGGAAAACAGAGTTGTTTTCCTTGGGCGACGATGACGACTTCAAGGATAATTTTTTCTCCTGCACTGATCATTTGGCAGATTGCAGACATTTCAGCACAACAGGTTAGGCCGTAGGATGCATTTTCTACGTTACATCCTGCGTACAGCGTATCTTGTTGAGTTCGGACACAAGCACCTACCGTATAGTGAGAATAGGGCGCATAGGCATTATTCATGGCTTTGACCGCTTGGGCAAACATGTTGTCTGTGACATTCATAGCTTGATGACGAGCCACTTCAATATATTAAAATAAGCCATGGCAAATAGTGCACCGGCAGGGATGGTAATCATCCAAGACATAAAAATATTTCTTACTACAGTCATATTCAAGGCACCAATTCCTCGGGCAAGCCCCACACCGAGAATACCACCGACCAGGGTTTGGGTTGCGGAAACCGGGATCCCAGTTCCTGTTGCCAGGACGACAGTAAAGGCTGCTGATAGGGTCGCGGCAAAAGCACGGCTGGGGGTTAAACCGGTAATGCGATTTCCCACAGTGGCAATGACATTACGGCCATACATGATAAAGCCAATGACCACGCCGGCACAGCCTAAAAAGGTAATGGCCGGATGAATCGTGTTAGAAAATTCTACTTCGCCACCAGATTGTACCACGCCAATAATTGCTGCCATGGGGCCGACTGCAATGGCAATATCATTAGAGCCATGAGCAAATATCATGGCGCAGGCAGTGAAAATCATCAAAGTACTAAATATTTTCTCTGCATTGGCAAATTGAACATGGCGAGAAGGTTTGTCAGAAATCGCTAAACGGCGGATGCAGAGCATACCGATAAACATGGTGAGCAAACCAATACTTAAGGTAATATCGAGCCATAGCATACGGCTTAAGTGGATATCTCGGTGGGCAAGTCCTCGAACTACCGAAGCCATAGCAAACGCAATACCGATCAAAAATAAGTACAGAGGTGCGTAGCGCTTTGCGTAAAACGTGGGATTAGGCTTCATAAAAATCATCCTCTGAATACTCATGAGCATGATAAAAGCTAATAGCCCTGCGAGAAGGGGGGAGATGATCCAACTTAAAGCAATCATCATTACCGGTTGCCATTGCACCCCATTAAGTCCTAACTGGATAACCCCGAAACCAACAATAGCGCCAATGATGGTGTGGGTAATGGAAACAGGTAAGCCTAAAATGCTTGCGATGGCCATCCAAGTGCTGCCTGCAAGGAGTACGGCTAACATGCCGTAGACAAAAATTTCAGGGGTGGGGGCAAGCATTGCGGGATTGAGAATACCGTCTCGTAAAGTATCGCTGACTTGTTCACCGCCAATATAGGCTCCAGCAAACTCAAAGATAATCGCAATGATAAAGACTTGCCGCATGGTGAGAGACTTTGAACCCATGGTGGTGCTCATGACATTGGCAAGATCGTTAGCGCCGACCCCCCAAGTCATAATGAAGCCAAATAGGCAAGCGAGAATAATGTAGAGTGTACCGTGATCCATATTTTATCGCGCGAGTAAGAGTAGTATGTGGTTAGCGACTTGCTCAGCCCGATCGGCAATATCTCCAGTCCAATCGATGAGCTTATAAAGGAATACTGCATCGATAGGCGGCAAGTTTTTTTCGATTTCAAACAATTCGTGATGAACCTTCAGCTGCAACTCATCGGATTCATGCTCGATATCGATGATTTTTTCAATCATATTCTGTAATACTTCTACTTCATTGCCACGAAAGCCAGTTTCAAGTAATTCATCAATTTCATTGATGGCTTTGAGGGTGACCGCAGTGCTTTCTATGCAGCTTTTGAGCAAGCTAATATAGGTGGCAGCAATTTCTTCAGGAATGTGCATTTTTCGGCCCATGACAAGCCCAGCAATGTCTTTGGCCTTATTAGCAATGCGATCCTGTTTTGAGAGAATTTCTAGAAGATCTTCTCTAGGTACAGGCAAGAATAAGTTCTTAGGTAAGTGTGAACGAATGTCTCTTTTTAAGTCATCTGCTTCATTTTCATAGCGTACAATATTTTCTTGCTGTTTTTCTGCTTTAGCCCAGTCAGTATCAAGGACTGCGGTAAAAAAGGCCATCAGGGTATTGGCCGCTGCATAAGCTTTATCCATATGTTCTTGCATTGGACGAATAGGAGATCGGCCAAACATTTTAAAAATAGGATTTAGTGGAGGCATTATGTACTATTCCATGTTTTTTTAAGTCACTAGAGATAGGTGCAGTATATCTGGTTATGGCTGTTCTGCCAATATTAGGTTATTAGCGATAAATCATAGATAAATTATGTCCATAAGTTTGTTTTGAACGTTTAACCTGTTCATAATAGGTATTACTACCCATACTGTGTTCTAAAAAAATCTTCTAGAATGTAACTCAAGTCTAAACAGCAGGAAGCAAAAAGCAAAAGAACTGCAACCCGGCTACCTTCACCAATAAGGATACTAAAATGAAACCCACAGAAAATAGTGAACAAACAACATCTGATACTCCGTCAAGCCAATACCTCACACCCTCAGAGACGGTATTGGGAGCCAAGGATTTACTGTCGAGTAGTGTCGGGAATAAAGTGTCTGGCTTACTTGCAAACGAACATGTTTTTGTTAGGTGCTTTAGCAAATATATCAGCTATGTCGTTAATATAGGATCCGATTATGCTGTTAAAGCTGCTGCGGGTGATGATATTCCATCACTCAAAAATGCTTTGACGGAAGTCGCCGCAAGTGAAATGGTTGACCATGGTATAAATTTATTATTTGGCCCTTGGGGCTTAGTCATTAATACAGCTTTATTGGCTGGAAAAACATTAGAACCTTTTGCCGACGGGATCCTGGAGAAAACCAACGAGGATTTTTCAAAAGCCGCAAAGGACATGGGGTGGTTGGCAGCCTATGGCCCTTTAGGGCCTGGAAGCAATCTTGAGGAATATAGTGCGCCTTGGGGATGCGCTGGAGTAGAAGGAGCGACTGCAGTAAAAGGATGTGCATTTATATACGATAAAAAAGAGAAAACTATTCAAGTTGTAGCAGACATTATTCGTAATAATTCCGCAAGTCAATGCTATTCTCTCGGCCAACTTGAGCAAGATCAAGCTGGTTTATTGATACCTCATTTCACCATGATTGACAACCAACAAGATCAGCTTCAAGACAGGATTAAATTGACAGATACTTCGGTAGAGCCTAAGTTTACACTTTCTGAAAACGATAAAGTGGCTTTTCAAAACAGAAGTGAGAGTCAGTTACACCAATCCGTGTATCAATCCGTAGAGTATTATCTATCATCCAACAAGATAGCTACAACAGTTAATATGGATAATCAATTGCATCAGCAAATGTTGTGCGTGGGATTGGTTTTACGAGACAATACACCTAATCAAGCATGTGTAAAAAACCTGAGTGAAGAAGAAAAAAAATTCCTGACGATTGGGTTACTACATAATAAAGAGATACCCTTGCAAGGGATTACGGGTCTTGGCCAACAGGCTTTTTGGAAAAAAGACGGACAAATGTACTTTGGTGATATAGAAAATTCTATATTTGTGAAGACACCCTCTGTTAACCTTGCCAAGCATACAACGGTTTATATAGGCAATTTATTGCAAGCTCAAAAAAACATTGAAGATTTAGGAGGCAAACAAGCAAACGGAGATCTGCATTTATTAAGTCGCGAAGAATTTTTAAATATTTTCACCAATAGTAGTCAATCTAAAAATAGCGAAAAAATTCTTCATGATATGATCAAAAGACCAGAGAGTCTCATATTAAGAGAAGGTCTACATGAAAATAACAACATATTGATTTCAGCAGATAATATTGCTGAAATTGTCAAAGGTTCTATTAGTGAAAGTAATTTCCACCAAGTGCTGAATGAGCCTCTGGCGGGAGTTGTTGAGGAAGGTGTTGTTCAAGTCATGTCGCAATGTACCGCCCAATCATTTTCAAAAGAAAAACAAGAAGCCGGGAATGACATACCCATGAACGAAATGAAAGAGAGAATCCTTTCTTGCTGCGAGGCAAAAAATAAAAAACTAGAGCAGGTTGTCACCCAGCAGACAGAAAAAAACTGGTTAGACACGGCAAAAAAAGCCGAGTTTGCTTATAGAGAAATCGCACAGACTCTTATTAGACAGCAACACAGACAATCTGAGTTCAATGAAAAAATAGACAGATTGAAAAATAAAGTAAAAAGGTTTAACCAACAATTTAGTCTCAATTTGCAATTCAAAGAATTAAAGCAAGCATGTGAAACGGCTAGAGGTACAGCTCAGTGTGAGCAACACTTAAATTTTAGTTTTCATACACAGATTTACCCACAATTGATGCGCCTGGAGGCAGAAAAATTTTATCGAAATTATAAAAAAGAAACTAGCCAATTAGTGAAAGATGGGAGAGAAAGTTGGCGTGCGGCGCAAACAATGAATGACAAAATAGTATCTGTCCAAAAAAATCAACAAGAAATTATAAAAAACATTAATGAAATATCTAGAAATGAAAAAATCAGCTATACTCAAACAGCAGCAGAATTTATTTCTGCGGCATGTCAGTATTCGAAGGATCCACTATCTATCTGTATTTCTTCTATGGCTATGACAACATTGAATTTGTTAGGGTTTTGTGATTCAAAAAATGTTGATAAGCTTTTGAAAAAAAACAATAAGGCACTTGAAGTCAACCAGACATTGCTTAGTTATACTGCGGGTTTAAAGGATTACTATGAAGGTAATTATCGTTATTCCATAGCGAAAAATGATGAGTTATTTTCAACATTTTTAAATGTGAGTGATTATTTGGCTCCCAAGGAATTGCGGAAAAGTTTAAGAGAACAAATTGCATTAAAGGAAACTCAAGTTTCAGATTTAGAGGCGGATATTGAAACAGCAGAATCTAATATAAAGAGAATACGAAATGAAGATCGACATGAAGAATTGGTAAAAAAACAGGCTAAATACCATAATGATCCGGCAGGTTATAATAAAAAATATGGAGAGGAATGGGATACTTACCAAACCCGTGTAAAAATAGAAGAAAAAAAAAAGGAGAATGCAGAAAAAAGTATTGAAAACACAGAAAAGACAATTAAGAAACTAGAGGGATATTTAGATGATGAAGAAGCCGTTGCTGATACACGTGACTATTGGCATGCTCAGATTGAATCTCTATACGGCGATATTTTACCGGAAGACGTCGCTAAATTTAAAGAATTACAAGCGGCTTTTAAAGGATTTACAGATTATACTAAACAATTAGATAGTTGGCTCGATCCGCTCAATCAGCCATTAAGAGCGATGGACAATATCGTCGGCCAACTGGGTGCTTTAGCAGGAAGAATCGATCCTCAACTTTATCGAGTTTTTAACGCAATGAGTTTAGGCCCTAAAATTTCTGTTCACTTATTACAAGTGTTTCGTAATGCTATGTTGATTTCGTCTGCGGCTCATATGAATAAGGTTATGGATCTCGTGCGGGTGGTTTTTGTGGATTTTTCGAAGTTCATGTTGAACATTGCCAATACCGTAGGTATGTTTGTGATGCCGATATTGGGTATAGCCTCTCCAATATTGTCAATCATTACTGCTTTAGTGAATGTGATATGGCCTGCACCGGATCCTATCAATCAATTAAGTAAGACACTGCAAGCAGGACTGGAGCATCTGGATAAAAAATTAAACATTATTTTTGAACAAATATCTAAGCAAATAAATGAGTTAGCAAAAGAAATCAATGTGGCAAATGAAAATATTTTGCAAATTTTAAATAAATTACAATATTTAACGAATCTTCATCGTGAAAACAGCCAGATCACAAACAATCTTATTCGTCTCTATGCCTATCACGTTATAACGGAGATCTTGGCTGACGCAAAAATGACTGAGGATGCTAAACAGATAGAAAAATTTAGTTACAGAAGTGTTAAATTATTGAATACTAGTTTGGTTCCTGATTTGCATTTTTACAACAGTCTTAGTTTGTTGGATTCGATAAAATTTAATTCTGAAGATATCATTAGCGACTTTTATTCTTTACATAAATCGCTATTATCTGCTAGTAATAAATACTATAATGCTGGAAAATTTAACCCCAGTTCAAACGCCCCGGCTATTTATAAAAATAGATTACATTTACTAGGTTACCTTAAAGGATTTATTGAAAAAAACCTATCGGAGCGATCGCAAAATTATGCTTTGCCAAGTTATGAATTGTTTTTACATGTGGCTGACATTTCAATTGCTTATCTTAGTTATTTATATCTGCGTGGAGATAAAGCAGTCAATGAAAAAGTCATAGAGAATAGTACCCTTGTGAATTTGGAACTTGAGCTAAATAAAATGCTCCACTTTCTGGTAGAGATTAAATGCGATCCAATATGGTTAGAAGGTTTGGTGAAAGAATATTTTTCTCATATGATCGAACTGAAAGAGTGTGTAAAATCTATTTTCGATATAAGAAAAAAAAATTTGCAAACAGCAGAAAATAAAGTGAGCAGCAAATTAGCTCAATTGGCTAGCAAGCTTACGATTTCATCAAAGATCTTAACTCAAGAGGAACAGCGAGAGGTACGCTGCCGGACGAAAGAGAAGTTGACAGATAATAAATGGTTGCCCAAGCCCGTGAAGAACGGATTATCTTTCCGTGAGAGTGTTTTAAAAGATATGAAGAATTATAAATTATTCCCTGAGGACATAAAATGGGAAGGGGAGAAATCTCTTTTGTATTTTTCAAGCGCAAATAAAATCAATTTTCTGGACATTAAATATAATAAATATGATAAATTTATTAAATTATTTTTAGATAGTAATATGATAAGAGCAACGGATAGCATAGCTTATTTTGTCGATGAAAAAGATGCAAATTTAAGACTTGGCTATTATAAAAATGTCTTAAGCGCGATAAAAGAAAATGAACATTTACAAAAAGAATGCATAATTGTTCCACATATTGTTGATATTGCTAACCAAGAAAACAGCGCACCTAAATTTCTGCCCTTAATCTTAAAAGATTCTATTCATTTATCTTCTAAAAGTCGTTTCCAGAACAAAATAGCAACTCACTCTAGCGGGCCAGTCAATATACTACCTTGGAAACGAACTGTATTAGATGATCTTGAAAGAGGATTGCAACAAAATTTGTTTACGTTACAGTATCGTTATCGTATTAAGGCTATTGAGAAAGATAGAAAAATGAAATACTTCATCACGATCATCACATATGTTCTCATAAAAGGTGTTAATAATCAATTTGTTAATAGAGACTTGGCGAATCAACAAGATGTGCCTATCTTAACTAGTGAAAATGAGATAGGGATACCCATTGATGAAAAAACATTCCATGACTCTTCTATACAGGCTGATAAAATTCAAATCGCTAATGCCCCTGTGCACTTAATGGCAAAAAAAGGAAAACCCATCCATGGCTCTTCTAGGCGGCTTATAGTTACAATTGAGTTATATCGCAAAAATAATTCTGAAGATGTTTTTGTTTTACTTTCTTATCCCATAGAAAATAACCAAGATCTTTCCAATTTGACAGTCGGTATTAGAAAGCACCTAGCTTATGAAGATATCAATTTATCTGCCTATCGATGTTTCGACAAACACCTTGCAAATTTAACCTGGCCAAAAGCAGGAGAGTCAGATAGCGGTATTAATTTGA
Organism: Gammaproteobacteria bacterium; assembly: GCA_021773305.1. Classification (GTDB taxonomy): domain Bacteria; phylum Pseudomonadota; class Gammaproteobacteria; order UBA1113; family UBA1113; genus JAJFKH01. The sequence continues at coordinate 43,758 of JAJFKH010000040.1, forward strand.
GTAGAGAATTTAAAGAGTTAATTTTATCCCATTGTAGATATTCTATTAATGAGTATCCAACAGATGTCATCCTTGGAAAGATACCATTAGTCTATGCCCCTAAACTCAAATTCAAAAAATTGTATAATTATCCATTTAGAATGGTATACAATTATAATGAACAAAAATACACAGATGATTTTTTAATGAAGTACAATGTCACTGACAACCGTCTATGGCAAGGGATGTATTTAGCCAGTTTTTATTTACAACGAGAGCTAAGTTATAGTGAATATAAAACAGAAATTTTAAATTGTTTTGAATCTGCTAAATATGAATATCCTGATGAAGATAGTCAATTCATTTATCCTTTGAGAGCCTTAAATGCCCAGAGCATAAAAGAGATGCCATTGAAATTTCCCAGAAAATATATTGAGCAATTAAAAAAACATCCATTAATCAAAAAACTCTATGAAGCCAGTGGTTACGCCAATATGAATACGATTATCTGTTTTGAATGTAATGCATTGCCATCAAACAATGATCCTGCGTTAACGCATTATTATGAATATTCATTAGAGTTGATTTTCTGCTCTTCAATCAATAATGGTGAATATGAACCCATGTTGAGGTTGGATATCATGTCCTTTGTTCTACCCACAAATTATACATCAAAGGATATTGATCATTCAGCAGCACTGTATCGATTTTATGATGATCCTTGCGATATTGGATTAATACATGGTTTGATGTATGGTGTTAGCAATTTACATCTTTATAAATTATTTACCAGTGCCTTCAACCAAAAGCATTATATACAAGAAATGCCGGAAACAGGGAGCAGTGTCTTTCCCATATCAAATGTTGCTTTTTGTGGGGTTTTTAAACTATTAGAAAAGTTACCTACAGGGAAAATATATTTAGATTATAATGAACTAAATAGTGGTGATTTTTCTAAAAAAGTAAAAAATGCCGACTTGAAGGCTTTGGATATGACAATGCAAAGTTGCTATTCAAAAGATATTCTAATTGGTCGAGAACCAAAATACAGCAGTAAGTTAAGTGAGTGCTACGAGTTATTTTTTGCAGATAGGTTCATTCATTCATTGGAATATAATTCTTTATTAAATAATACTTACTACACTTATAATGCTATTATGGCCTGGGCAAATTTAATCACCGGGAAAAAATATGCTGATTTGTCGCTCTGGTTTGATAGGTATTTAGGACTTATTAACCCTGCTTTTTTAAAAGCTCGGCTTCATTATGATCCAGTGTTATTGATTAAATCATTAGAATTGCTTGGCCCTTCAGAACTGACCAAAAAAGAAACTTTATTAATAAGAGAATTACTACGTAACACCGATCTTAAAGACACATTGCTTGAAAATGCACTCGTAAAAAATTCAACATTTAAATTATTACATCGTGCAATTAAAAACAATGATGCGAGTAAAGATACAGAGGAACTTGCAAATAAAATATATGAAAAAGCAAGAAAGAATCAAACAACATTTGGCTGCAATGAAATAAAAAAAAGGTTGCAGAACGAAAATTCTGAAAGTCAAAATGATGCTGACATTTCATCCCTTGAAAGCGGGAGTCGTTTGGTGGAGAATAAATACTGGATGCAGCGAGTCGCTCAGGGGAAAAACCAGTATTTATTGAATAGTGATCATTTTTATACTGTTGAATCAGATGACAACTTAGTAACATTGTCGTCTTTATATCAAAACCTTCTGGCAGGCCAGGCAGGGAGTGATAAGCAAAATGTTTTAGCGCTTTTAACGGAAGCGTATATATTTATTGGACAGGATGAGAAGGGGCGGTGTTTTAAGAGCCAGTATGATACTTACCTGCTTTCTTCTAATAGTTTGGTTTTTTTAATAAAATTAAATGTCAGTACTCCATGGTCAATCAATCACTTAGCTTTTGAACTGCAAGAACTTCAGGAAGGTGCATCAGGCCATTATACAAAACAAATTGATTTTTATACGAAGATGCTAGTTGGATATATTAGAGAAAAATCTAATGGAATAATAAAACCAGAGACATTGGAAATATTAACTCCGTTTCAGCAATTAAAGGTATATTTAGAAAATCTAAAAGGAAGTGTTTATAAACTTTTACGTCAAATTGAACGTGATTCACTCTTGGGTATTGCTAAAATACTAGCACTCTTAACCATTGAATACTCCATATCGTTCAGTGATAGTGACATCGAAACAAGCCTTCTCAATGCTAATAGCGCAGATTTTATTACCATGGGGAATAAAAAATATTTTCCTGACGGAGCAGCCCCGAATTTAAAGGGTCATTTATTATTTGAAAGTTTAGCATTCTTGCAGTCTACAACGTATTATATTTATAAGTCCCATGGCAGGGATTTAGTCTTGTTATATACTACTCAAGACTATTCTAATTCAAATGTTGAAAGCTTGAAAAAGAATTTGTTGATTGATCCCTGTGGAAATTGTATGTTTATTGTACCAGCAAAAAATAGTTTTTCGCTACCCAAAAATCCGCCAGTTAACATAAGTTCCAGATTTTTTGCTAAAAAAGAAAAAACTCCTAGGCACTTTCCGTCTAAGAGAGAGAATGCTCCCGTATACAGTGATACGGGTCAATCTTTTTTAACTGCTGACGATGTAGCCAAATTTTGCAGAGGCAATGATAATGTTGTTGGTGAATTTGTATCTGTTTTAACTGACGGAAACTGCTTTTTTCGAGCTGTGCTAAGTGCTCAGGGTGAGTCCCCGGAGGGCTATGCTGAGCTGCGTAAAAATGCTATTGAATATTTAAGGGGCCATGAAGCAGATTTTGTATTTCCCTACTATAACGAATTAGGTTTTGATGAAAAATTTGAGGAATATCTCCAGCGCATGAGTGTAGATAAGGAATGGGCAGATCAACCGATTATTGTGGCGACTTCACGTCTTTTAAATCTTCAAATCAATGTCATGGATTTAGGGTTTAGAATCAATCCTCAACGTACGACAGAAAGCTCAAACGTTGGTGATGTTGTAGAGTTTGATAGGACTATTTTGTTACTCAGAGTGAATAACAATCACTATCATGCGATTCATACTCCTTCTAACATCAATGTCGATGTACCGGCTCCCAATAACTTTGCTCAAATGAGGCGATAACGTTGTTATGGGCAAATATTATTTAAAACCAATGGGTTAGAATTATACCTGGCCCGTACCAACGATATTTGTTTCTTTGCTGGATTTGGAAAACTGTGCTAAATTTATAGAGTCTGCCAAATGAATATGAGCACCTTGTAAATGGCCAAAGAAATCGAAATCAAATTACGATTGTCTCCCGATCATATTGCCAAAGTTAGAGCGCATCCTTTGTTAAAAGAGCTATCCAGTACCACTCGTACTTTAGATAGCGATTATTATGATACTGAGGACTTTGCGTTGCGACGTCGTAAAGGGGCGGTGCGGATCCGAAAATCTGAGCAGGGCAACTGCTTTACCCACAAATCTGGAGGTCGTGTTCTTGGCGGGCTTAGCAGCCGGAAAGAGTATGAGTTTCCTATTGAGGGTGATACGTTAACCCAGGGATTTTTAACCCGAGTTGATTTGAATGTTAAAGCCGTTGATTTATCCGTAGTTTTCACCACGCATTTTTCTCGGGAAATATGGTTAATACCTTTTACTAAGGAAACTCAAATTGAGTGTGTTATCGATCGGGGTGTTGTGCAGTGTCAAGATAAAAAATTGGATTTTTGCGAAGTTGAGTTAGAACTTAAAAAAGGGAAATTAGATGACCTTTATCAATGTGCTTTTCAGTTTTTATCAGATCTTCCTTTGGAGGTTGAAAATTTAAGTAAGGCCGCCCGAGGGTATTGGTTGGCAGGTAAAAAAATGGAGTCGCCACAAATTAAGTATTTTGTCCTTGGCGACATTGGTCATTTAACCGAGAGAGATACTAGGCATTTGATGGGGAAAATTTTTTCCGTTTGGCAAAAGGCTCAAATGGATCTTCAGCTGGAAAACAATAGAAAATCTTTTTGTGTGTTAAGAGAAGCTATATTAGATTTTAAACGTATTATTTCAAAATCAGAATTGGCTGAAAAATATCAATATATTGATAAGTTATGGGATCAGATAGTCACCAGCCAACACGCTTTTCAAAAGAAAACCCACGATAAACAGTATAACCAACTTCTTTTAGAAATTGGTTATTACCTTTCTACCATTCCAAAGCTAGCCTAATTTAAGCGGTTGTATTAACTGACTTACGATTTCTTGGCTTGCTTGAGACGATAAGTTATCCGCAAATTTTTGCAGCAATCCACCATGATAAGTGTAATCCACGAGTTTCTCTTCTTTAATAACATCTCTCGCGATTGATTGAATGCTGCCGAGACCATCTGTCAGCCCTTGGTTCACCGCGTTTTCTCCAGTCCAAACTAAACCTGAAAAGAGATCGGGATTATTTTTTAGTCTATCACCTCGACCGGCTTTGACGCTGTCAATAAATTGCTGATGAATTTCTTTTAGCATATCATCTGCATACTTTACTTGATTGGCTTCTAAAGGAGAGAAGGGATCTAAAAAGCCTTTGTTTTTTCCCGCAGTCAGTAAACGTCGTTGTATGCCTAATTTGTCAATGGCATCGACGAATCCAAAACCATTCATTAAGACTCCAATGGAACCAACCATGCTGGCTCTATCTGCATAGATTTCGTCCGCAGCAGCGGCCATGTAATAGGCAGCAGAAGCACAGATATCTGAACAGACGGCATAGACTTTGGTGTCAGGATGGAGTTTTTTTAATCGTAAAATTTCATCATAGACTAAGCCTGCTTGGACAGGGCTACCTCCGGGGCTGTTGATATCGAGGATAATCCCTTTTGTATTTTGATCTTCAAATGCATTCTCAAGCCCTTCCATAATATTAGCAGCGTTGGTTTTTCCACTGTCTTGAATAATGCCTTTAATTTCAACTACGGCAGTATGAGGTTTAATGCTTGTTGTAGAAGGCGCGGCAAAGATCAGGATGATGATAGCGAGGATGATCCCTAACGCTAGCAGGCGGAAGAAAATTTTCCAGCGACGATTTCGGCGTTGCTCTTTTAATACTTCAAATAGCATTTTCTCAATGGTTTTCTTCTCCCAAGAAGGCTGGCTGTCGCTCGAATTTTGTTCACTCATGGTGTATCTCTGATCTCGCTAGGAATTAAGACAATATTAGAGCATTTTTTGCTGTTAATCACAAATTGTTCCCATGAGATGGTGGCAGTAGCTTTTCACTGCGGTTTTTAGGATAATCATGGCAGAGCTGGAAACTACGTCAGAGCAGGATGCCAATGAAGCAAACATGTCGCGATTATTTACTCATTAATCCTCGGGCAAAGCATTATAAGTGGCACTTTGCTTTACAATGCTTATTATTTACCCTAGTGGTTTTGGCTATTTTGCTACTTCTTGGTCAAGTGATGATGAAGCAAATTTTAGGCGCTGTGGGCGCAAGCTCTCTGGCAGCCACGGCATTTATCGCTTTTACTCTGCCCCAATCCCCTGTGGCAAAGCCTAGAAGAATATTGGGCAGCTACCTTATTTGTTTATTGCTAGGTGCGTTAGGCTCTTATATTGCTAAATATGTATCGCCTATCCCACATATAGAACATTATATTTTAATGCATCAAATAGTCGGTGCTGGGGTTGCCGGTTGTGCCATGTTTTTTATGGTGCTTTTTGATGTAGAGCACCCTCCCGCAGCAGGATTTTCTCTCGGGTTAATGATTGATCATTGGAACCATTGGACGTTATTGATTGTCGCAGGCTCCATTGTTGTGATTGTAATGATTGCATGGATATTACAGAATTGGCTCGTTTCTTTGGTGAATAAGGCTCCAAAATCATGTGGATGATTGTTGTTCTTTTGTTGCTATGTGTGACAAATGCTCACGCTTATTTAGATCCTGGCACGGGGAGTATTTTATTGCAGGGTTTGTTGGCTGGGGTTGTCGGTTTTTTGGGGGTTGTGAAAATATATTGGCGTAAGATTCTCGCCTGGTTCAAACGAAATCCTCAGCAAAAGAATGAAAAAAATGACAACAAACACGATCCTCGTTAATCCGAATTCATTTCGAGATCCCCATGGTTTTGTTTTTTCTCAAAAGCAACGTATCTTTCGTGGGATCACATCTGAAGGCTTGGATAATTTTAAGCAAGTCAGAGCCACAGGTTTTATTAAGAGGCTGATTGACAGCCAATTTTTATTGGAAGAATGGGAGGTTCCTCTGGAGAATTTCTCTTTGAAGAATGTGGCACATATTCTTGAGCATCCTAAATTAGAGCTAATTACTTATCCTTTTGAATGGACATTTTCGGCATTAAAAGCCGCAGCACTCTTACATCTTGATTTACAACTTATGGGATTGAATCATGGTGTGAGTTTTAGAGATGCTTCTGCTTATAATATTCAATTTATCGGTTCTAAACCTATTTTTATCGATCACTTATCTTTTCAACCGTATTCAGAAGGTGAGTACTGGTTAGGTCAGAAACAATTTACCGAGCAATTTCTTAATCCGTTATTATTACAAGCCTATACAGGCTTCGCGTTTAATGATTTATACAGAGGATCCCCTCAGGGGATTTCTAGTGATGTCTTAGTAAAGCTTGTACCTGGTTGGCACAAATGGATAAAATCCTTGTTTTTGCAAGTGCTATTACCGCAGTTATTACAAACAACTTCCGTTGACCAAGATTGGATGAAGCAGCATCCATTGCCGCAAAAACGTTATCGACTTTTACTCACTCAGTTGCGACGAAAAATTGAGAGATTAACTCCAAGGAAGCAACGAGGTTCTAAGTGGTCAAATTATCAAGATTGTAAACATTATCAACTTCATGAAAAAGAAAAAAAAGCGAAATTCGTCAATGAATTTATTGGTAATAATAAAATCGAATCGCTTTGTGATTTAGGCGCTAATGAAGGGTGTTATAGTGAAGTTGCTTTGGATGCTGGAGCTAAGTTATCGGTTGCCATGGAAAATGATAGCCTTTGCTTAGAAAATATATATCATAAGCAAAAATCTATTTTGCCATTGAATGTAGATCTTATGAATCTTTCGCCTGGGATGGGCTGGCGAGGAGAATCCCTGCAAAAGCTAACAGATCGATTGACGGTTGATGGGGTTTTAGCACTGGGAATATTACACCATTTGGCACTAGGAAATAATGCGCCTCTCGGTCAAGTTATTTCATGGATTATTGGACTAGGAAAATATGGTGTAATTGAATTTATTCCAAAGTCCGATCCGATGTGTCAAACATTACTTGCACTTCGCGGTGATATTTTTCCAAATTATAGTTTAGAACTGTGTATCAATGCGCTTTTAAAAGAAGCGACTATTTTAAATCAACAACAAGTGACGGCGTCAGGCCGAATCTTGATAAGTTATCGAAGGAACTCGCAATAGTGCTCATAAAAGACAAGTATTATCTAGGGTTGCATGTTGTAACAGCGATACTCTTATTACTTTGCCCTACTATATATTATATCAAACTCAATCAATATCCCGTCAGTCAACTAGAGATCTTATGGTTATTGATGATTATTGTAGGATTAGGTTCTGTGTCGGGTGTGTTGTCTTATTTTTTAAATTGGGCATTGCGCACTATTTTTATTACATTCTTGGTCATGTTTTCATTGAGTTTTTTTCCGGAATTCCATAGTCAATGGCCGATGACAATTGGGTTTTTAGTGGTATTGACACTGGTGATATTGCTAGGTCGTTTCATCATGGGTCTATTGTTTCTTGTGGCGAGTGTATTTCTCGGGGCAGTATTGATTTTCCCCGTGGGGAATATCCAGACAGAACCCACGTTAAAGGAATTTCCGACATTTCCTATAGAGAAAACCGGCACAAAAAATTTAAGACCCGTGTTGCATATACTGTTGGATGAACATATTGGTATTGATGGGATCCCGCTAGAGATGGCGGGTGCTACAAAATTAAAACAATCTCTTCAAGATTTTTATGTAAAAAATAATTTTCATTTGTATACTAAGGCGTATAGTCATTATTCTCGAAGCTATAATGCTGTGCCAAATATTTTAAATTTTTTCCCGAGAAGTTTAGATAATATTTATTTTCAGGGGGAACATCTACATAATGTGTTGTCTGAAAATGCATACTTCCACTACCTATCTGATTTGGGATACAATTTACGAGTGTATCAATCTTCATATATCGATTTTTGCCATTTGCCAGATATTCATCTTCAATCTTGTTATACCTATCCTGCTGCTAGCATTCAATATATTGCAACATTGCCGATTCCTGTGATGCAAAAATTATCTTATCTATCTCGTGGTTTTTTGTTAACGTCTTATCTTTATGAGATATTGCTGAGAGGATATGAAGATCAGCTGCGAGATCTTGCCGATCGTTTTCATTATGAATTAAAGCATTGGCCTTGGTATCATGCGCACACAAGTACGTTGGCTTCTATGTCAGTCTTTTCTGAGCTTGCGGCAGATTTACAAAAAGACATTGGTGGAACGTTTTTTTTTGCTCATATCATCTTGCCTCATTCCCCGTATGTTTTTGATGAGCATTGCCATGTGAATCCTAATGTGAATGAATGGGATCTGCATACCTATCTTGGAGATGAGCTTAACACAATAGAGAGCCGCCAGAAGCGCTACACTCATTATTTGCCTCAAGTGGCTTGCGTACAAAAAAATATGGCGATTTTATTTCAGCAAATGAAAAAATTGGGTATTTATGATGATACGACAATTGTGATCCATAGTGATCATGGCTCTCGGATCATGCTTAATGGGCCTTTTGAAGTTAATCAGGATAAGTTAACCTTACAAGATTTTAACGATGGATTTAGCGCGTTATTTGCCATCAAATCGCCAAACTATAAGCCGGGCGTGAGTCAGAAGCAGCTTGCTGTGGATTATTTATTGGCGCGCTTTGTGGAGCGTCTTACGGGAAATGCTCTACCTCTCAAAGAGCGAGAAAGCTATATTTTTCTTTCTCCACAAGAAGCAAAATCCCAAGGATTAATGTTAGAGATGCCGCTGAATAAGTTTTTGAGTTAAACAAATAGAAGCAATACCATGAATCATCTAGAAAGAGTAAAAAAATTCAGAAACAGTTAATACTAAAGCAGCAGTTGAAATGTTAGTACACCCTACCAATCACTTAACTCTAATATTAAACAGCACAGAATGATCATCGATGCTGTTCGCATCGCAACGAGCAGCAAAGAAATGTTTTGCGACTAATTCTTGTATATTACCTTCTTTATCAAAGGCAACGCCAAAGACACAGCCGGCCTCAGGTGCGGCTCCATTGGTTGCGTCTTCTATTTGGTAGATAGCACCGATCCCTGATTTTGACTGTCCGTTCAGAGGTAAAGTTAAATGTGTTTGTTGGATTTCTACTACTGATTCAGGAAAATCTCCGATGATGGTATTTTCTTTACCTTGCAAAGTTCTTTTTGCAATTTTCCCTGTACTATTTTCAATGGTTACATTTATCTCTTCGGATGAGTAGGCACCATGAGAAATTGTGCAACCTATTAAAATCATTAGAATAATTCTCTTTGATGTTGGCATAGCGTAAGTCCTTGTATTTTTTTAATAGCTCTATTGTATTCAATAGATTGATTTTTTGCAAACCTTAATGCGGATGGTTATTGACAATTTATGTTTGTTACAAAATAATGGCGGCTCTTTTCAAAATTAAAATTATACGGGAAGTGATGTAATGGCAGGTGTGAATACACGAGATAAGATAATTGTAATTGCTGAAAAATATTTTTCTGAGCGAGGTTATGTGGGGACTCGGCTCAGTGATATCGCTTTGGAATGTGGCATCAAGCGGCCGAGTATACTCTATTACTTTGCTTCAAAGATAGAGCTTGCTCAAGCGGTGATTGAGAAGCAACATAATGAATGTAAAGAAGAAGTTTTTGACTCTCTGCAAGACACAGATTATTCTCCCCGTGAGAAAGCTGTCTATGCTATACGTAATCTTCGTCTTTATTTAGAACGTCACCCAGAAAATCCCATGGTCAGTTTTCTATTTGCCACTCACATTGATGGGCTAGAACAGGCGGTTGTACAATATTATGATGCATGGTTAACATCGCTCTATGAATTACTCGTGACATTTCACAAACCTAATGAGGCGAAGCAACTTGCGAAATTAAGCTTGATTTTAATCAAAGGATATTTATCCACATCACGACTCTTTAATCGTTGTGAAGATTTAGATCTTCTGATGAAGTTTATACGCCGATTATGGACTATGGAAAAAGAGTCGGCTCCTTTAGCCATTTAATTCGCTCCGCGATAAGCATATATAGGCTATCATGGTTATTATGAGCCTAAAATACGCCGCAAAAAATGTACTATCATTGAACAGCCCTGTTCTACAGTTGGTGGCTGGGGCTGTGATGATCAGTTTTTCTTCAATTTTTGTGACCCTTTCATCCGCAGGCCCTACGGCTGATGGTGTCTACCGGATGCTTATTGGAGGGCTTGTCCTTTGGTTTTTGGCGAAACTTCGCGGAGAGAAATTTTGGCAGAGTTGGCCCATTTTTGCACTTCAATTGGCTGCGGGGTTATTTATTAGCGTCGATATGTTCCTTTGGCACAAGAGCATCTTGTACATAGGCCCGGGATTGGCGACAATTATTGTTAATTTCCAAGTTTTTTTTATGATACTAGCGGGTATGTTTTTGTTCAATGAGCGCCCAAAGCTGGTTTTTATCGTAGCAATTTTGTTGGCAATGCTCGGACTTTTGCTCCTGGTGGGGCCGGGGTGGGAGCAATTATCCGCTCAATATCGCACCGGGGTTTATATCGCGTTATTGGCGGCCTTGTTCTACACTTTTTATATTATTTTTTTGCGCCAAAGCCAAGTCATAGCATCTGCCTTACCAGCTATTTCTAATTTGGGGACAGTAACAATGATCTCCTGCCTCATGCTCGTATCATTGGGGATCTTAGCGGGAGAATCTTTGGTGGTACCGCAGGCAACGGACTGGCTGTGGTTAATTCTCTATGGCGTGATTAGCCAAGTGTTCGGCTGGTTATTGATTTCTAAAGGGTTACCCCATTTAGCTGTGACACTTGCTGGGCTTATCATACTATTACAACCGGGGTTAGCTTTTATTTGGGATATTTTATTTTTCCACAGATCCACGGGACTTCATGATTTATTTGGGGTGACCATTTCATTGGCAGGAATTTACCTTGGATTCGTGAGCAATGTTAGAACAAAATCAGGGAGTTGATTTTTAACTCATTGATTTTAAATGTATAAAATTAAATTTTTGTTTTCTTTGCAAAATCCTGTATCTTTATTAGACTTAACGAATGGTAAAATATTTGTATTCTTGTAACAATTTTGTAAAAAAAAGGTTGTATAAGCTTCCAGTTGTCTTAATGGAGTGTTAGAATAAGCGACTTTTCAAACAACATGTAGGGGCGAATTAGGTGGTAGATAACGGAAATAAAAAGGGAGAATGGAACATGTCGAAGGGGCAAACTCTTCAAGATCCTTTTTTGAACGCATTGCGAAAAGAAAAGGTGCCTGTTTCTATTTATTTGGTCAATGGGATTAAATTGCAGGGCCAAGTTGAATCTTTTGATCAATTTGTTGTGCTTCTGAAAAATTCTGTGAGTCAGATGGTTTATAAGCATGCTATATCAACCATTGTACCAGTAAGAAACGTTCGTATAGGTACTCCAAATTTTGCAGACGAAGGTGCGATGATTGAGAGTGAATCGGATCTGTAAGGTGTGTTGATTGTTTGAGCAGCCGCAAACAGGAGAGTCTGCGGTTCTCGTTCACATCGAGCTTTCTTCAAAAATAAACCAAGAAGAATTTCAGGAATTTGAAGAGCTTGCTGCGTCTGCTGGTGCTATTCCAGCAGAAACTGTTTTCGTCACGAGAAAAGTTCCCGAGCCAAAATATTTTATCGGTAAAGGCAAGGCGGAAGAAGTCAAACAGGCCGTTACCGCATCTCATGCTCACTTGGTTTTGGTTAATCATGCCCTAAGTCCTGCTCAAGAGCGTAATCTAGAATGTTATTTACAGTGTCGTGTTTTAGATAGAACCGGGCTTATTCTTGATATCTTTGCTCAGCGAGCTAGAACTTTTGAAGGAAAATTGCAGGTTGAATTAGCTCAACTACAGCATTTATCCACCAGGCTTGTTCGTGGTTGGACACACTTAGAACGGCAGAAAGGCGGGATTGGCCTTCGAGGGCCAGGTGAGACTCAATTAGAAACTGATAGACGTTTGGTTCGTGCCAGGATAAAAACAATAACTAAACGCCTTGAGAAGGTGCGTGGTCAGCGAAATCAGGGGCGTAGAGCTAGGGCAAAAGCGGCGATTCCAACGGTTTCTCTTGTGGGCTACACCAATGCGGGCAAATCCACACTTTTCAATTATTTGACTCATGCTGATGTGACGGCTGAAAGCAAACTTTTTGCGACGTTAGATCCTACCTTGCGGCGTGTGCATATACCGGGTTTTGGCCCCGTTGTTTTGGTTGATACAGTAGGTTTTATCCGACATTTACCTCATGATCTAGTGAGTGCATTTCGAGCAACCCTGGAAGAAACTTCAGACGCTGATTTATTGTTGCATGTGATTGATGCTCATGATCCAAGGCGTAAGGCTCAGATGGAGCAAGTGCACCAGGTTTTAGAAGAAATCCATGCCAGTCAAATTCCCCAAATTAAAGTCTACAATAAAGTCGACCTAATACCTTCTGAGGCACAAGTGTGTGAAAAACACTCAGGTGCTTCAATGGTGCGACTGTCTGCTAGAACAGGAGAAGGGATTGATGCATTGTTTGCCGCAATAACATCCTGCCTGAGCAAAAGTCTTATAAAGAGAGTGGTTAAAATTTCACCAAACCAACATGATGTCCGAGCAAAATTATATGACAAAGGTTATGTTATTGCAGAACGTGCAGATGATAACGGCGCTTGCTATTTGCTCGTGAACATCTCTAAGCTTGAGTATGACCGTTGGTTTAGATAGTTGTGCTTTTAATAACTCTATGTGATATCGCAGAGATGTTCCCATTTTCAACTGCGAATGCTATAGTGCTGAAGATTAGCGACAACTATTTGGAGTCCTCTATGGCTTGGAATGAACCTGGTGGAGATAAAGACCCTTGGAGTGGTAATAAAAAGCAAGGATCCCCTCCTGACTTGGATAAAGTTTTCCGGGACTTTCAAAAAAAAGTGACCGGAATGCTAGGCGGTAAGAAATTAGGTTCTGCCGGTGGTGCTGGAAACGGCGAATCCGGTGTTGTTATGCTGACCAGCATATTGGTTATTGTATTAGCAATATGGGCAGTCTTTGGCTTTTATATTGTCTCTCCTTCTGAAAAAGCTGTGGTGTTGCGCTTTGGGGCCTACAGTAGGACTGTGGATCCAGGATTGCATTGGTTGCCGCCTATCATTGAGCGGAAATTTGCAGTGAACGTTAAGGCGACCAGTCAAAATACTTACGACGCGGATATGCTAACCAGCGATGAAAATATCGTGTCAGTTAAGATTGCTGTTCAATATGTTAGTGAGAACCCAGAAAAATATTTGTTTAACATTGTCAATCCCATTGAAAGTTTGGAGCAAGTCTCTGCGAGTGCATTGCGCCAAGTGATTGGTGATAACAATTTAGATTACATCTTGACCGAAGGTAAGGACGAGATTACATCAGAAATATTTAGCCAAGTGAATGAACTACAGGAAAAATATCAAAGCGGGATCCGAGTGACTAATGTTTCATTGCTATCGGCTAAGCCACCAGAGGCTGTTGCTGACGCTTTTGATGATGTCATCAAGTCTCGTGAGGATATGGAACGGTATGTGGATCAAGCCAAAGCCTATGCTGCTAAGGTAGTGCCGGAAGCTGAAGGGCGTGCTTTACGATCTTTAGCCGATGCGGAAGCCTATCAACAAAATATGGTACTCAATGCTCGTGGTGAAACAGCTCGTTTCGCAAAATTATTACCGGAATACCATAGGACTCCGAGAGTGACCCGAGAACGCATGTATTTGTCTGCGATTGAGTTGGTGTTTAAGAATACAAGCAAAGTGCTTGTTGATGTTCAAAGTAGTAATAACTTGATGTATATACCCCTAGATAAAATTTTAGGTGGTCAGTCTCCCCTGGTGGTAAATGAAACGCAAAATGTTACTGAAGCACCAGTGATACCGGGTGCTAAAGGATCATCGGTCGCATCGAGGCAGAGCAACTCAAACAGCTATTTAAATATCGCTAATCGTGAACGATCCAGCAGAGGGCGGGGTACTCAGTAATGTCTTCAAAAACAGTATTTGGTTTTTTATTGGGGCTTGTTGTTATCGTTATTATTTCAACTTGTGCCTTCACCATTCGTCAGGCTCAGATGGGACTGGTGTCTCATCTAGGAAAATTTAAAACAGGTGACAGCCAACAGGCGGTGGTTTACAAGCCTGGGTTACATTTCAAATTGCCCGTGGTTGAAAAAATTATAAAATTCGACATGCGTTTGCAAACCCTGGATATTCCTTCAACGCCGATTATGACAAAAGAACAAAAGCACTTGATTGTGGATTATTTTGTTAAGTGGAAGATTCGCGATCTAGAAAAATTTTATACCAGTACTAATCGAGGGCATATTGCAGTTGCTGAAAAATTACTTTCTCAACAAATTGATGCGGGCCTTGTTGCGGAAATTGGTAAACGTACGATTCAGCAAGTTGTTACAGAAGATAGAGAAGCTATTATGCAAGCGTTGAACGCGCGAGCGAATAAAACTGTAGCTGAGCAATTGGGTATGGATATTATTGATGTGCGAATTAAGCGAATTGATTTGCCCACCAATGTGAGTAATGCTGTATTCCAACGTATGCGGGCAAGTAGGAAAAAAGTAGCTATTGAAAATCGCTCCATTGGTATGCGAGATGCTGAAGGGATCCGAGCATTGTCTGATGCGGAGGCTGTGGTTGTTGAATCATCAGCTCGATCGGCGGGAAATAAAATACGTGCGGTGGGTGAGGCTGAAGCAGCGTCTATCTATGCTGATACATATAATCAAGATCCGGAATTTTACGCATTTTATCGAAGCTTGAGTGCTTATACCAATACACTTAATAGCAAAGATAATGTATTACTGTTATCTCCTGAGAGCCAATTCTTCGAATATTTTAATCAGGCGAAAGGGCTTAATATGAAAAAAAAGGATAATGCTGGTTAGAATATCTTTGGATTTCGCAGCGAACAGTATTGCGAGGGCTGCCGTAGTCGTTTCTTATTACGGTATTCTATCCGCGACAAGTATTAATATTTTATAGGTTTTTTATGGCAAAAAATTTAGTTGTTTTAGGGTGTCAGTGGGGCGATGAAGGAAAGGGTAAGGTAGTTGACTTACTCACCGAATATGTAGGATCTGTTGTTCGCTTCCAAGGTGGTCATAATGCAGGGCACACGCTAGTGACCAATGGCGAAAAAACGGTGCTACATCTAATTCCTTCAGGGATCTTAAGAGAGAATGTCGATTGCCTTATTGGTAATGGCGTTGTGTTATTGCTTAGCGCGCTTAAAGAAGAAATAGAAATGCTCGAAGCCCGAGGTGTGTCTGTTAAACATCGCTTGAAAATCAGCGGCGCGAGTGCATTAATTCTCCCAACACATATTGCGTTGGATAAAGCACGTGAAAAACAACGGGGTGATGCTGCTATTGGCACAACAGGCCGTGGGATTGGCCCGGCTTACGAAGACAAAGTTGCTCGCAGAGGTATTCGCCTTGCTGATCTTTATGATGGCACGGTTGCTTCGCGGTTGCGACAACTGGTTGATTACCATAACTTCCTTTTGCAATCTTATTATAATGTTGATCCCGTGTCTTATGACATAGTTGAAGAAGCCACACTGGGACTTGCAGATTATTTTAAACCGATGATGACGGATATTCCACAGTTACTAGAGCAATATCGCAAAGCTCAAAGAGGTTTATTGTTTGAAGGCGCTCAAGGCGCTTTGCTGGATATTGATCATGGGACGTATCCTTTTGTGACGTCTTCAAGTACAACCGCAGGAGGAACTGCCACAGGCAGTGGTTTTGGTCCGCGGTATATTGACTATGTTTTAGGGATCATGAAAGCCTACACGACCCGGGTAGGTTCAGGGCCTTTTCCCACAGAATTGTTTGATGAAATAGGGCAGCGATTGGCCGAGCGAGGACAAGAGTTTGGCTCTACTACGGGTCGTCCTCGGCGTTGTGGTTGGTTGGATATCGTTGCCATGAAGCGTTCTGTCGCGATTAATAGTATTTCTGGACTGTGTGTGACAAAGTTGGATGTGTTAGATGGCCTTGAGACTGTAAAATTATGTATAGGTTATCAGTATGAAGGGCAAGTGTTATCTCATTACCCAGACAACAGCTACATGGTTGAGAAATGCGAACCGATTTATGAAGCGCTTCCTGGATGGGAAGGTTCTACTTTTGGTGCAAAGACAAAGGCGGAGCTACCGGAGAATGCAGCTAAGTATATGGCTCGGATCGAAGAGTTGCTTGAAATACCCATTGATATTATTTCCACGGGACCGGATCGAAATGAGACGATTTTGATCAATAAAGCGTTGTTTTAATCTCATAATTGGTGCCGAGAAGAGGACTCGAACCTCCACGGGGTTGCCCCCACAAGCACCTGAAGCTTGCGTGTCTACCAATTTCACCATCTCGGCATGGTTATTTTAAACTGTGAAGTTATTTATCACAGCCATGGGAATTGTACATATCAACTAAACGTTTTTGTTCAGGGTTTGTTATCTGATTCGGATAAGAAAAATCACGATTTGTGAGGCGATGAGTTAAATATTTGCACAGAGCTTCCCGGTCATAATGGTCAGGATCGTACATATACTCTGCCTGGTTTTCGCAACCAAAGAGCAGCAGAGTTGCTCCAATGACAATAATTAAGCATGCAACAATCTTTTTCATCCAATTTGTCTCGACTAACCGGCTATAAAACAATTAGAATAGCTAAGAACTACCCTGGATCTTACAGTAGTTTCTAACTGGTGTAATCTGAAATTATAGACTAATTGACATACGGTGTTAAGTAAAGTGAGCAAAGATACGCAAAAAAAGCAAGATCCTTTCAAGCTACGTGAGCAAGCTAAGTACGCTAATCCGGTGCCTAGCCGAGAATTTATTATGGATCATCTGGAGCAACGAGCTTGTTTGATGTCCTATGAGGAGCTGGCAGAGGATCTTGATTTATACGAAGAAGATGAAATTGAAGCGATTCGCCGCCGCATGCAAGCGATGGTGCGAGATGGTCAATTACACCGAAATCGCAAAGGTTGCTATGGGCTGATTTCCAAAATGGACTTGATTGCGGGGAGAGTGCGTGGTCACAGGGAAGGGTATGGTACGGTCATACCGGATAAAGGCAGTGAAATTTATAGCTTACCTGAGCGTCAAATGCGAGGTGTCTTTGGTGGTGATCGCGTTTTGGTCAGATTGGTTGAAGGCTCTCGCCGGGGAAGAAAAGGTGGGCGGAAAGAATGTCAAATTATTAGAGTTATCGAAAGCAATACGGAACAGATAGTTGGGCGTTTTTATCTTTCTGATGGAATTGCCCATGTCATTCCAGATAGTAAAACTATTAACCAGGAAATTTTAATTCCTGAGGGTGAGCGGGGCGATGCTCAAGCAGGACAGATTGTTACAGCACAAATTATTACGCAACCTTCCATGCGAAATTTGCCCGTAGGGCGAGTGGTTGAAGTCCTCGGTGAACATATGGCTCCGGGGTTAGAAATTGATATTGCCTTGCGCGCCCATGGGATCCCTTATCAGTGGCCCGATGAAGCCATCAGTGAAGCTCGTGCATTGCCCACACGTGTTGAAAATCACGATAAGCAAGATCGAGTAGACTTAAGAGAATTACCTTTTGTGACGATTGATGGTGAAGATGCTAAGGATTTTGATGATGCTGTCTATTGTGAACCTCTTAAAAATGGCTACCATGTGTATGTTGCTATTGCTGATGTGGATCATTATGTAAAGCCAGGCTCTGCTTTAGATGAGCAAGCACAAGTCAGAGGAACTTCAGTTTATTTCCCTGGAAGAGTGATACCCATGCTTCCAACGCAACTCTCCAATGGTCTTTGTTCATTGAAACCCCGAGTAGATAGGCTTGCTATGGTTTGTAAAATATCCTTGACAAGCAAAGGAAAGGTTCGAAAGTTTGAATTTTTTGAAGGCGTGATCCGTTCTCATGCGAGATTAACGTATGAAAAAGTTGCAAAAATGATTGAACAAAAAGATAAAAGATTACGAGATCAATACAAAGAACTGCTCCCCCATTTACAACGACTCTATGAAGTTTTTTATATTCTTCATGATAAGCGTGCTTCTCGTGGGGCGATTGATTTTGAGATACCTGAAACTAAAATTGTTTTTGGGAGTGATAAAAAAATATCGAAAATTGTACCCCAGCACCGTGTAGACTCTCATCGTTTGATTGAGGAATGTATGTTGCTTGCCAATGTTTGTGCAGCAGAGTTATTGTTGAAACAAAAAATCCAGACCCTTTATCGCGTTCATGGAGGGCCTGAAGCAGAGAAAATCGTGACATTGCGACAATTTCTCAAGCAGCTAGGTTTGAAATTAACGGGAGGCAAAAAACCTTCTCCGAGTGATTACAAAAAAATACTTGAAAAAACAATGGATAGACCGGATGGACTTGTGATCCAGACCATGCTGCTTCGCTCGATGGGCGCGGCTCATTACCAAAATAATAATATTGGTCATTTTGGTCTTGCCTATGATGCTTATTGCCATTTTACCTCTCCCATTCGACGTTACCCTGATTTACTGGTTCACCGAGCTATCAAACATATTGTCCGAGGCAATAAACCGAAGAAATTTATGTATGATGCTGAGAAAATGGTGCATTTTGGAGAGCATTGTTCAGCAGCAGAGCGCCGTGCAGATGATGCAACTCGTGATGTTGTGGATTGGTTAAAATGTGAATTTATGTCCGATAAAGTAGGCCAAGAATTTTCAGGTAAAATATCAGGGGTGACGCCATTTGGATTGTTTGTCACGTTACATGAAGTCTTTGTGGATGGGTTGTTGCATATTACTGGCTTAGGAAATGATTATTACCATTATGATGAAGTTGCTCAACGCCTTGTAGGTGAAAGAACGAATGCAACCTTTACCATGGGTGATGAATTAGATATTTTGGTAGCAAGGGTATCTTTAGATGATAGGATGATAGATTTTGAACTGGTCGGTGTTGAAAAAGCAACAACAAAACCGAAAAAAAAGCGTTATAAGAAGAAAAAATCATGAATCAGGAAGATTATGTGTTTGGGATCCATGCTGTGGAAGAATTATTGCAAAATAAGTCTGAGCAAATTAAACAAATTTATTTTCAAAAACCGGCTAAAGGTCAACGTTTAAAAAATTTAATGACCCAAGCTCAGTCTCTTGAATTAACGCTTCATTTGGTGAGTCGAACAGAGTTAGAGCGACACGCATCAGGCAATCATCAGGGGGTTGTGGCTCACATACAGTCGCTTAAGAAATGGTCGGAAAAAGACTTAGAAGAAATCATCAAAAATAAAAATCAATCAGGATTATTTTTAATTCTCGATGGTGTGCAAGATCCTCATAATCTAGGCGCTTGCCTTCGAAGTGCAGAGTGCGCGGGGGTGGATTGTGTGATTATTCCAAAAGATCGAGCCGTGGGCATGACATCTACGGTGCGCAAAGTTGCCTGTGGTGCCGCTGAAAGAATGCCGTTGATTACGGTGACTAATCTTGCCAGATCGATGCAATTATTGAAAGAGCATGGAGTGTGGCTTTACGGGTTAGCGGGAGAAACAGATGATTCTCTTTATGCTATGAATTTTACTGGAAGTGTCGCTTTAGTTTTAGGTGCTGAGGAAAAAGGCTTACGGCGATTAACCCGAGAAAATTGTGATCAATTGCTTTCAATACCCATGGCGGGCAATATCTCAAGCCTTAATGTGTCTGTGGCAACCGGCGTCGGGTTATATGAAATTTATCGTCAGAAGCTATTATCTCAAGGGAAATGACATGTTGCAGATGATCTCAAATTATTTGTTCGGCATGGGTCTATTTCTCAATACAGTGTTGGCAATTCCACAGTTAATCTTGTTGTTTAAACGAAAGCGTGCAGATAATTTATCACTGCTGACCTTTGTCGGCTTTTGTCTTATCCAACTGTTTATTATTTTTCACGGACTTTATGCTCACGACAGCATGCTCGTGATCGGCTATATTTTTAGTTTAATAGGTTGTGCTTCTGTTACCATTTTGATTGCTTACTATAAATACCGAGAAATCATCCGCCACGGGTATAGAAACCAAAACCAATAAATTATTACGTATTCACTCGCATGTATGGACTGTGTTCAATATCACCGGATGTTGTCACAGGATGGTTTTTTGCGACGTTAGGGCATGATAGATATTTACAAAATGCTTTAATACGTTTTAGCTTCTTAGCGGAATCCACCGATACATTTCGTAACTGGTGATATTGTAATATTCCTAGGAAAGGGCTTCTTCCAACACTAACAACATTGGCAATATCTTTTAAGGTTGTAGCTTGTGAGATATCTTTTAAGAGACTTTTATATTCCATAAATCGCCTTATCATCTGATTGGCTCCTGAAAATACCTTGCTATTTTTTAATGCTTCTTGTAATTCATAGCAGTGGTTCGACTTTTTTATATCATTAATAGATTTTTCCAATGCAGTTATTTTTTTGTTTATTTTTTTTGCGGAAAAAAAGGTAATTTGTCTTGTATAGCTAAGCTTTTTTTGTTTGAGTTGATGAATAAGGCTTTTTTGTAGTTGGTAGAAGGTCTTGTTGGGCGAGATGAGTGGCTTGTTAAGTTCGGCTTTCCAGAGGCACTTTAGTTGGTCAACAACTTTTTCTTGGATATGATCTAAATCTAACATATTATATAACGGTCTTATTTCTGAGGGTATTTTGTTAGTGGATTTTTTATGATTTATGGAGGCGTCAATATTCCGGTTCACCAATGAAAGTAAGTCAATGCTTGGAACTCCATAGTTGAGAGAGATATAACTAATCAAAATATATTCTGGTGCATGCTGTCGTTTTGGTACTAGTGTATTATTTTTGTATGATATTTTGGATGCTAGATCCATGATGGTATCATTGAATAGAGGTTCTATGTTTTCAGATTCACAGAAACTAATTAATTGGGTTTTTATGTTGGTGCGAATTTCTTCACTTTCAATTCTTTTCAGCCACTGTCTTGTTTTTTGTAATACCCTAAGGATAGCTTGAGGCTTATCTGCTTCACTAATGTTTTTTTCGATTTTATCAATCTCACTCATAACAAATAGAGCATTGCAGTGATTGATTAATTGTTCTAGATTAAAGTCATTTAGCATTTCAGTTTGCATTTTCACAGTATCAAATAAGTTAGTGGTTTGTTTTTTGATATGGCAAGGGTTGAGATTGATATTATCTATGATTTTATTTACGTCTTCATAAAGTTTTTGTTTATCTACAGGAACTTTTTGCTTCCCTTCATCGGCTGTATGTTTTATTTGCGCTAAAATTTTTCCGATATAGTGAAATCGCTGATCGGTTATAGGATCAATGTCTTTTGTTTTTGCTAGCCCTTTCAATTCTTTTTTTGCTTCTCTAAACAGTTTGCTGGCACTCTTAATATCTTCTATTGTGACATTGGACTGGGATAAGTAGAGGTAGCCAATTAACCCATAGAGGTTGATTAAGTCAATTTTTTTGTAGTCGTTATTTTCAATTTGTAGATTGGTTTTTCCTGATAAATGTTTTTTTATCGTTAGCATTTGGACTGCATCAAAAATCACTGTATTTAAAATAAGATCGAAGGAAGGAGCAAAATCTAATGTAAATTTTAATAGCAACAGAGGGATCTCTTGCTCTGGAGTATTGGGCCAAAGTTTTACCGAATTGAGTTGCCATTGCTTCATTGCCCAAATAAGCCGCATCACTTTTCTTGGAAAAGATTTTTCTATTGTGGCTCTATAGGTGTCCTGTATCTGTGTATCTAGTTGGCCTATAATATCGTAAATTTTCGCAGACGTAGGACTGTAGGAATACTTTTTTTTAGCATATTCAAACATATTAAAAATGCCTTTGGATGTATCAATATCTCCTGGTTTGTGAATTCTTGGCTCTAATAATGTTTGAAAATAATTAATAGCTCCTCTGATTTCTGCTATAAGATCATCGAATTCCAATGAAGTCGTAGTTTGATTAATGCTTGCGATCATGAGACTGGAAACCTCTTTTTGCGCCCGTTAAAACGAGTCGTTGTAGGTAAAATATCTATACTAGTGCAGGTATGGGTACAAAATTGCACTAAGCGTACTATAATGCCAGATTGGGATATGACTTGAAATATCGAGTTGTGAGTATAGATACGAATTTCAAATTTGCCAGTCAAAATATATTTTTTTTTGAGATAATTTATAGAGCGTGAAAAAGTTGTGTAAGACACGATGAATTTTATTCATTTTTTAGGTAAAAAATCGTATTTCTTCTATTTTTGCGAATAATTTTTTGGAATTTATTTTATTGTTATAGATTTAGTTGGTAGTGATAAACCACTATATGATCTATTGGTTTTCAGATGGAGAATACGTATTTAGTGTTATTTTTGCTGTAAACTGTGTTTCATCGCCTGGATATTCTCTATTAAGTGTCCGGGATTAATAGTGCCAACAATGGCACTGGTCACAGCAGGTTGTTGCAGTACAAATTCAAGGGGAGATTGTTCAGCTTTTTGTGTGAGGTGACCACTATCTAATGCTTTTTTGATTAAGATGCCTTTGTTGTTCTGCAAAGCATAATCAAGCACAGGTTTTTCTTCGGTATGGCCTGGGTTATACGTTACCATGGCCACATCACTGTGATCCACAGTGAGTTTTCCGCCAGTAATCGTTTTTGTGGACATGCCATAATAGCGGATATGGCCTTGGCGTTTTAATTGTTCCAGGGTGTCGAAGACTTCAAAGTCATGAATGATTATTTCATCATTGCCATCGGAATGGATTAATACTAAATCCAAGTAATCTGTATTGAGCTTTTGTAAGCTTTGAATGACACTCGCTCGAATGGCAGCAGGCCGAAAATCATAGGTTGATTGGCCTTCAGTAAAATGCTCACCAGCTTTGGTACATAAGATCCATTGATGACGCTGATTTTTTAGTAATTTTCCTAGACGAGACTCAGAGTTTCCATAGGCTGGGGCGGTATCTAGAAAATTAATTTGATTGTCTTGGCAAATAGAGAGTAGCTCAAGTAGCACATCATCTTCTGGGATAGTAAATGGCGCTGGATATTTTACAGCTTGATTGCGGCCAAATTTTACCGTACCCAAACCCAAGGCCGATATTTGAAGATCAGTATTGCCCAGTTGTCTTAGCATATTGTTTCCCAGGGACCGCAGAATGTTTCTGGATGAGGCCAATCGGCTAGGACAGCTTCCGTCATCTCCATTGGCGTCGTATTTTGAGAGATAGTATCAACGATGTCTCTGGTGAGTAGTGGCGTGAGCGCTAGTTTTGTTGGCCAAGCCACATGCCAATTATGTTGTTGATCGTAGAAATAACTATTTGGACGCTTACGATCTGGCTGCTGTATCTCCGCTCGATTAATGTAAAACGATTGAATGTCAGACAAGCTGAATTGAAGCCAAGGGAAGAGTTGCTCTAGTTCATTAAATATGAATTGTTGCTGTTCCTCTGGAGTTCTTGAGGTTCCCGTCTCAGCAGCATTCCCGCCAATGTACCACACCAAGCCATCATTGGAATTTTTGTGACTCGTGATGGTGATCCTCGGCGTACTGCTTTTACCTAGACAATGGGCATAGACTGGGGTGTTGCAAGGAGGCTTGACCATAGCCATATGAAGTGGACGTGTTTGCATCACCGGTGCCTGGGCCAAGCCACTGAGGAGCATCTCGTTAGACTCTCCTGCACAGAAGATATAGTGTTTGGCCGATAAACGCTGCTGTTTACCGCAGTCACTGCGGACAACCAGGTGATCAATGGCTTGTCCATCATGGCTCACTTCTATTCCATTTTTTGAGGCGACTTTGTATAGCGAGCCTAAAGTGTTTTTTCTTAAACAATGGATCAACGAAGGAATATCGATAACGAGTTCTGATACTCGTAAGACCTGACCCTTAAATTGGGGATGATTAAATATCTCCGGGAATTCCTTTGGAGAGATGGATTCAGAATGGCTGCGTAATATTTTTTTCAAGAGGAAATTACCAACCTTGCCTGACAGCTTGTTATTTGACCACAAATAGTAATGCTCAGACAGAAGTTGAGTGCCTGTCAGATCGATTTCCCCCTTGCCTTGAATACAATCTTTCCAGAGTTGGGGCATATCTGCAATGCTGGTGGCAGATGAGGTTAATTGCCCTTTTAAGGTGTATTTGATGCCGCCGTGGATAATGCCTTGGGAATGCCCTGTCTGTCCACAGCCCAACGCATTAGATTCTAGTAGAGTAGCATTATAGCCCTGTTGTTTGAGGCGATTTAATGTCCAGAGACCTACGATGCCGCCACCGATGATCAATACATCCGCAAAATAGTTGCTTGAATGCGCCATATTATTTGCCAGTTTTAGCGTTTATGGTTAGAATACGTGCAGCAAACATAGCATACTCGTCTGAGGAATTCCATGGAATATCGCTTTAATAACGTTCAAATATTAGCCATTGGTGATATTGTCCTTGATCGCTACATTCTCGGTGGGATCCATCGCACATCTCCTGAGGCACCTGTACCGGTTGTAGATATTGAAACAGTTGAAGAGCGCCCCGGCTGTGTGGGTAATGTTGCGATGAATATTGCTTCTCTAGCCGCCCATTGCCATTTATTGGCATTGGTTGGCGATGACAGAGAAGGAGCGTCTATCACTCACCTGCTAGAGCAACAGAGTGGGATCAGTCCCCATCTACAACTTTGTTCTAAGGAAACCATTGTAAAAACTCGAGTGGTCAGCCAACAGCAACAGTTAATCCGAATGGATAGAAATGTCGATTTTACCGATGTTGATAAACAAGCATTGTTGCAGACTTACCAGCGGATTATGCCTAAAATGCAAGCAGTGTTGGTATCAGATTATGGTAAGGGCATTGGTAGTGATATGCTGCGGATTATTGCTTTAGCTCATGCACAGCAAAAACCTATTTTTATTGATCCTCAGGGACATGATTTTAGTCACTACCGTGGTGCAACGGCTCTTTTGCCAAATTTCACAGAATTTCAAGGAGCTGTGGGATCTTGTGATACAGAAGAGATGATCCAAGAAAAGGGGCAGGCTCTTATTAAGACGTTGCAGCTTCAAGCGCTTCTCATTACTCGTGGGGAAGAGGGTATGACCTTGCTGGTTAAAGATGAAGATGCTGTGATGATCCCTACGTCGAATAAGGATGTTTATGATGTGACGGGGGCTAGCGATACGGTCATTGCATCATTTGCGACCGCTTTTGCAGCAGGCTACACGATGAAAATTGCGGCGCAGATAGCAAATAATGCGGCAAGTATTGTTGTCACTAAATTAGGCACTGCAACAGTCACAGCAAAAGAGCTGCAAGGTGCTGCAGAAAAACAATGTCAGAAAATTTCTAAAGGTATTGTGAATTTGCAACAGCTAAAGCTTGCTGTGCAGCGAGCAAAGTCTGCGGGTGAGACGGTGGTAATGACCAATGGTTGTTTTGACTTAATGCATGCAGGCCATGTAGCCTATTTGCAAGAAGCCAAAAAATTAGGCGACCGTTTGATCGTGGCGATTAATGAAGACGCAAGTATTCGACGTATTAAAGGAGAATGTCGGCCTATCCAGAATTTTAAAACTCGCTGTCAATTATTAGCAGCATTGAGTGCCGTGGATTGGGTTGTCGGTTTTTGTGAAGATACCCCAGAGAATTTATTACGCACATTACAACCGGATATTTTAGTTAAGGGTGGTGACTATAATACTTCAGAGATTGTTGGTGGAGATATTGTGCTTCAGTATGGAGGTCGGATTGACATTATCAAGCATGGATTTGCCGATTGTACGACCTCGTCCGTCATTGAAAAAATCAAAGTAGCAGAGCATTAATGAAAACCTTAATTGTGGGGCCTGCTTGGTTGGGGGACATGGTCATGGCTCAGGCGCTACTCCGCACTCTCCATCAGCAAGGTGCGGTAATTGATGTACTAGCACCTCAGTGGAATTTTGCTGTGTTGCAACGCATGCCCGAAGTAAACCGAGCGATTGATATGCCCATAGGCCATGGATCTATCAAATTGGCTCAACGATATCGCATAGGTAAATCTTTGCGTGAACAAGGCTATGAGCAGGCTTTTGTGTTACCCAACTCATTCAAAGCTGCGATCATTCCTTGGGCAGCAAATATTCCTAAACGTACCGGCTGGCTAGGTGAGTGTCGTTGGGGCTTGCTGAATGATATTCGGTTATTAAATAAGAAAAAATACCCTCTGATGGTGCAGCGTTATGTTGCTTTAGCCTATGATAATGCGCAAACCTGGGATCTTCATGATTTTTTAAGACCACAGTTAACCGTGGATAAAAATGCCATTGAGGCAACATTACAAAAACATCAAGTGAATTTTGATAGTACTCGACCGATGATGACACTTTCCCCAGGAGCGGCCTATGGTGAGACAAAACGCTGGCCGGTAGAATATTATGCTGAAGTTGCAAGAGAAAAGCTCGCACAAGGTTGGCAAGTTTGGTTGCTTGGATCCAGTCAAGACCGAGAGATCACAGCAAAAATACAACGACTTACTGAATATCGGTGCTTAGATTTTGCAGGACAATTACAGCTTGATGAAACCGTCGATTTTATTTCCTTAGGGACGATTATGATGAGCAATGATTCGGGTTTGCTCCACGTGGCTGCGGCGCTGGATGTGCCTGTTGTTGCTTTCTATGGCTCCACTAGCCCTGATTTTACGCCACCTCTCAATGATAAAGTAAAGTTATTATCAGTGCCAATGGATTGCCGTCCTTGTTTTAAGAAAACCTGCAAGTTTGGCCATATAAAATGTTTGAAAAATATTTCCCCTCAGATGGCGAAAGATGCTCTAGCAGAACTTGTTGATATTTGATGATAAAACAAGACGTTGTGATTATTGGGGCAGGGGCTGCCGGTTTGATGTGTGCTATTGAAGCCGCGAAACGAGATCGCAAGGTTTTGCTTCTCGATCATGCGAACAAACCCGGCAAAAAAATTTTGATGTCCGGCGGAGGCCGCTGTAATTTTACTAATAATAATATTAATTTTGAAAATTATATTTCCCACAACCCACATTTTTGTAAATCAGCCTTGAGTCAATATACTCAGTGGGATTTTATTCATTTGGTTGAGCAGTATAATATCCCTTATCATGAAAAAACCTTGGGTCAATTATTCTGTGATAATAAATCGAAAGATATTTTACATATGCTATTGGCTGAGTGTGAGAAATATGATGTAAAAATCCAATTAAATACAACCGTTAAACGCATTGAAAAAAAAGGTGATCATCATTATATTTTAGATGTTGATAATGAGCAGCTGTGTTGTGCCTCTTTAGTGATTGCTTCAGGAGGACTTTCTATTCCAACCATGGGCGCGAGTTCTTTTGGTTATCACGTTGCAAAACAATTTGATGTTAAGGTTTGGCCTACCCGAGCAGGCTTAGTGCCTTTTACATTAGCAGGTAAACAGAAAGAAAAATTAACGCCATTATCAGGGATTTCAACGAATGCTGTTATTTCTTGTGGAAAACAGCACTTTGCAGAAAATATATTATTAACTCATCGCGGGCTAAGCGGGCCTGGGATATTACAAATTTCATCCTATTGGAAACCAAATCAAGACATTGAAATAAACCTTGTTCCGGGAGACAATTTATTTGACTGCTTTATCCAAGCACAGCAGACTGAATCAAAAATAACCGTGCAAACATTACTTTCTCGATATGTGCCAAAGCGCTTGGTGACGATATTATTGGATCCTTTTATGGGGCAACAAACCATTGGATCTTTGTTTGATAAAGATGCTGAGCGGCTTGCAAAATTATTTCACCAATGGACTATCAAGCCCAGTGGTACAGAAGGCTATCGTACTGCGGAGGTTACCTTAGGCGGTGTGGATTGCGATGCAATTTCGTCTAAAACCATGGAAGCCAAAGGGATCTCTGGATTATATTTTATTGGCGAAGTGTTAGATGTGACAGGATGGCTCGGAGGCTATAATTTTCAGTGGGCTTGGTCTTCCGGTTGGGTTTCAGGACAGGTGGTTTAATCCTGGGTAACTAAAGCATAAAAAATGGATAGTATTTAGTAAAAAATGTGCAAAAATACTAGCCTCAATGCGCTGGGTTTTGTGATAGATAAAACCGTAGCCAAAGCCTGCGAGGGTCGCGAGGAGCACGTAATGAATACCGCCTGGAAAATGCAGTGCACCAAATAGTACCGAGGCAATAAGCCACGCTATGAAATATCGATTTTTGCCAAAGGCCACGGTCAATTGACGTTGAATAAATCCGCGAAATAACGCTTCTTCCGCTAAGCATGTGGCGAGTAAATTATTAATTAACCAAATGGGAGAAAATACAGGAAATTTGAGATCCAGACGGATCCAAGAAAAGCCATAGGCTACCAGAAAAACCAGTAAAATTGTTACCCCAGTAGGAAGCCAGATGCGAGTGTATTTTTTTAAAGATAAAGGATGCAAAAAGCCCAACAGAATAATTCCCATCAGCGCTTTATCCATATTGAGGTAGAGAGAGTAGGGTAGACTGTCTGGCCCTAGAGTGACTTGATTGATCATTTTTAAATTATGGAAGCCAGGGATATTGTGGCTCATCAGGGCAATGCCCATGAGGGAAATGATAACTCCTAAGAGAATTTTTAACAGGGGAGTTGCTTTTGAAAAACTATAGCAACTAAGGGCGAAAAGACTGAGAAAAATTAACCCAATAATTGTTATGATCCCGCTAGAGACTGCTAAGGCTATTGTACAAACACAGCTGAACCACCATGGCTTAATTTTGCGACAAAAAGGAAACCAGAGTAGTAATGCTGTGAGATAAAGTGAGCTATAGGTTAGAGCTTGACTTGTGATCATTGTTACACCATAATACTTTTTCTCTAAAAAATCAAAAGGGAAATGGTAGTGGTACGCATAGAGAGTCTTTCTTCTATTCATACTCTAATATTCAATTAAAACAGTGGGTGTAGGAGCTTTTAAATGTCTGTAACTCGACTTGGAACCTTAAAAAACCCATTGGCAAATCGGCTGGTGAGTATCATTGAAGACAAGCAGTCGAACTTGTGTTTTTCTGCGGATGCGACTTCTAAAAAGGAGTTGTTAGAGCTTGCGGATCAGTTGGGGCCTAAGCTATGTATGTTTAAAACCCACATTGATATTGTGGAAGACTTTGATCGGGATTTAACAGAGAAGCTCCAAGCGCTTGCCAAAAAACATAATTTCTTGATTTTTGAAGATCGAAAGTTCGCAGATATCGGTCATACAGTACAATTGCAGTATGAAAAAGGTATTTACCATATTGCCGATTGGGCTGATATTATCAATGCTCATAGCGTACCTGGCCCTGGCATTATTCAAGGATTAAAACAAGGTGGGCTTTCTAAAGGCAGAGGGTTGTTACTTTTGGCCCAAATGAGTTCTCAAGGAAGCTTGATGGATAAAAATTATGCTGAGAAAACCCTACAGATGGCACGAGATCATGAAGACTTTGTCATGGGCTTTGTTTCCCAATCAGACTTAGGGGATGATCGATTTTTACATTTTACCCCAGGGGTCAATTTGCAGCAGGAAGGAGACACCTTGGGACAGCAATATGTGACCCCTGAAATTGCTATACGAGAGCGCGGTGCGGATGTGATTATCGTTGGTCGAGGTATTCACCGACATGCCAATCCCATTGAAGAGGCGGAACGTTATCGCTTGGCTGCTTGGCAGGCTTTGAGTCGATAATCATCCGCAATAGGTATCGTCACATTCAATAAGGATAGGTTCTTTAATTTCAAAAAGCCTAATGAAAATAATGCTATTTCCCTGATCTGGGTTGGGACATGGAGCCGGTATCTAATTGTAAATGCGCAGGTAATTGATTATGGTGCTTTTGGTAATTTTCCTGTAGATGTTCAGCGATATTTGGCTCCAATTTTTCCATTAATAGCGCTAAAGTCGGCAATGGGTTTTTGGCGTTATCACCCACAGCAATGATCTCAATGGCCAAACCTTTTTCTATCAAGGGCTTAGCTGCTGCGGCTAGTGAATCTATATCATTGTTATGATGGCCAATTTGTGCAGAAATAACTTCGTTATTGAGGGAAATAATATCTGCTGATTGACCATAATAAGCGGTAGATGCGACAATCTTGTCGCTGTAGATGGCCATGGATTGGTTATTCATACTTAATAAATAATGTTCATTAGAATCTTTCTTATGTTGCAATATTTGCGAAGGTTCTGTTTCTTGTAATTCTTTTAATTTGTTAATAACTTTTGCATTCAGTAACTCTTTATTTTCTTTCTGTGGATCACCTGTTACGGGTACTATACTAATTTTCTGAGGTATTCTCCTCTTACTTTTTTGAAAATGTTGAAAAGTCTTAAATTCATAATCGTGTTTTTTTCCTGTGAGCTTAACATCTTGTACTGATTTTGCATCGGATGGTTTGGAAATCAAATATTGCTGAGTCTTTTTCGAGTAGTGCCTCGGTGCTGTACCTGCGGATTTTGCGCGAATCCCTTCGGTACCCATGGTACTTAACCCCGTCATTCTTGAAACATGACCCGCACGAGCGAAAGTTTCTTGAGTGGCTTGAATATCTGCCTGGCATTGATTTTTTTTCAAGTAGTCATTGACTGCACGAGTTGCAATATGAAATTCCCCATAACCGGTTCGGTTTTCTCCACTAGCACAGCCAAACCATTGCTCGATATAAGAGACATGGTGTTTATGGTTATTATATTTATCACCAATGATATCAATAATTTTATTATTTAAAAAACAAATTTCTGTGGATAACTGAATAATATCTAACCCTCTATTTTGTAAGTCCATTGACAAAACGGTTCCTTTTTTCATTAACTGGATGTTGCGTTTTATATTATCAAGCAGTTGTATTAATAGGTCATGTAACTCTAGATTAATACCCTCATTATTTTTATCAATAGAGGGTATTTTTTTGCTTGATAATTTTACAGAGTTAGTATTACCATAAATACACCGGAAAATTTCTCCAGCATTTTTGACAATGGCTTGATTGCCTGCGTAGTTATTTTTAAATAATTTTCGATAGTGATTTAAGCAAATATTTGAAGCGTATATTCCATGTTCGTTGTTTTCTTTAGCAGCTTCTCTTGTATAATGGACAATAGGTTTGTCGTCACCAATAAAAGGGATTATTTTTTCTCCTGCAAATATTTTTTTAACTTGTTTAATCTGGCTGATTTTTTTTAAAACATCATCACCATGTTCACTGTTGAGTGTTGTCATGATTGTTTTTGAAGGTTTTTCTGGGTGTTGTGATTTGATGATGTCTAATTGTTGCTGCAAGCTTAAATTCGTGATGCGATGCATTTCTCCCTCAGCGTCTTGTCGTTTGATAAGATCTTGGCTTTCTCGATTTTTGTCTAGGTATACTGCTGTACCACAGTGAAAACTCTGAGTAAGTGGATTTATTTCATTTTCTTTTTCGTCATATACTGCAACGGTTTGTTGGTAGGAGTTTTTAATGCCAATTAGAGAACTTCGCAATTGACTTGGAATGACTCTTCCTTCTATGATTTTCTCTCTATAGAAAAGTACTAATTCTTTTTCAAAATCCTGAAGATGCATAAACCAAATAGGCCCGCTAAATTCACTCGCTTTATTTTTTCCACACAAGTCATATTCTGTTTTTTGTTCATCTGTTAACTGATAAACTGGCTCATCCAGCTGGATGAAAGTTTGATTGTCTATATTTGTTAATGTGGCAATAGCAAGAGATGGATGATCCATAGATACCCAATTTTTGGCTTTATCCAATTCTTTTTCTGCTTTTATCTTGTCATTATTACCACTTTCCCTAGCCCAAGCAAGAGAAACCATACCTACTCCCTGATGAAAAGCATGGATTGCAGCGCTTTCAGATGTTTGCTGACTAATTTCATGCAATGCAGTCATGAGCAAGTGATACTGATTTTCATTTGTCAATAATTCTGGTTCAACGTTGTTTATTTTACACAATACTTGATAAGCGTTAATATAAGAAAGCAGAAGAATTGCATAGTCCCACTGACCTACATCTTCTGTGATAGGTGTTTCAGATAATTTTCGGGCATCACGAATAATGATGGGATTGTCATCATTATCTTTTTTGATTGAGGATGTGATATTGCGGTTTAAATCTTTTTCTGCCATTAATCCTAATGTGAACGTCCACAGTCGATCACCCCTCGTAACGTTGAGATCGGCAAGTCCTGATTTCTCTTGCTTCAGACTAGTTAAGTGTTTTTTAATAATTTCTAAATTTTCATCTTTCATGAGTAAAAGTCTATCAAAAGTTTATTAATTGAGCCTGAACAAAAAAAATACTCCCCCTTGTTCTGTGAATATAATATTAACAGAGCTTTTCAAAGAGAGGAGCGTGGTGGATTTTTGCCTTGATTTACAGGATAATGAGTCAGCATTTTAATTGTGAGAGTGATTATGCATAATATTGCAATTTACCCAGGGACGTTTGATCCTGTGACTCGGGGTCATACGGATTTAATTCAGCGAGCAGCTCGGATTTTTGATAAAGTGTTCGTTGCTGTGGCGGAAAATCCAGATAAAACACCTCTTTTTAGTTTAGATGAAAGGGTGTTTTTGACATCAAAAGTACTTACGAAAATAGATAATGTGGAGGTGCATGGCTTTAATAGTCTATTAGCAGATTATGCAAAAAGCATAGGTGCTAAGGTTATTTTGAGGGGGTTGCGAGCGGTTTCTGACTTTGAATTTGAATTTCAATTGGCCGGGATGAATCGCAAAATAGCACCGACCCTTGAAACCATGTTTTTGACGCCAGCAGAACAATATGCTTATATTTCATCAAGCTTGGTGAAAGAGATTGCAAGGTTACAAGGCAAGGTTGCAGATTTTGTGGATCCGCTGGTGAATGATGCACTAATTAAAAAGTATAAAGGTTAATGTTATGGCATTGATGATTACGGATGAATGTATTAACTGTGATGTTTGTGAGTCAGAGTGCCCCAACGATGCTATCTATGAGGGGGAGGTTTACTATGAAATTGATCCAAAAAAATGTACAGAATGTGTAGGACATTTTGACATACCTCAGTGCCGAGAAGTGTGTCCCGTTGATTGTATTCCACTGAATCCAGAGTATGAAGAAAGTCGTGAAGTGTTGATGGAAAAATACGAAGCGCTGCAAAAAGAAAAAACGTAAAATTGCTGCTTTACGCTAAATCCACTGCAATGCTTCTTCCAAGGTTGCAACCGGCATGATTTCTAATTCTCCTGAAAATTTTTGGGATGCATTTCCTTTAGGGATAATCGCCTTTTTAAAGCCAATTTTTTCTGCTTCTCGGAGCCGTTCTTGCCCTGATTGCACGGGACGTATTTCTCCAGCCAAGCCAACTTCGCCAAAAACAATTAAATCATTTGGCAGTGGCCTATCTCGAAGGCTTGAAATAACGGCAAATAATAAACCAAGATCAGCGGCTGTCTCGGTGACTTTAACACCACCCACCACATTGATAAAAACATCTTGATTGTAACTGGCGACACCACCGTGGCGATGGAGTACAGCAAGTAGCATGGCGAGACGGTTGTGATCGAGTCCTAGGGCCACCCGCCTAGGATTTCCCAAATGGCTTTCATCCACGAGGGCTTGTAATTCAATTAATAGGGGGCGACTGCCTTCCCAGGAAACAATCACTGCACTGCCGGAAACCGCTTGTTGTTGGTTTTGTAAAAAAATGGCGGAAGGATTGCTGATCCCTTTCAAACCATTTTCTGTCATGGCAAATACGCCTAATTCATTGACTGCGCCAAAGCGGTTTTTTACTGCGCGGAGCATGCGAAACCGGCTATCTGTACGTCCTTCAAAGTATAAAACAGTATCCACCATATGTTCGAGTACCCGAGGGCCTGCTAAGGTTCCCTCTTTGGTGACATGGCCTACAAGAAAGATGGCGATATTTGTTTGCTTAGCAAAACGAACCAGTTGCGCGGTACTTTCTCGAAGTTGTCCCACAGCACCTGGAGCAGTTTGTAATAGATCCGTAAAAACGGTTTGGATGGAATCAACCACCATCACCTGAGGCTTTTCTTTTTCTGCTGTGGCAATAATTTTCTCAATTTGGGTTTCTGCTAGGATCAATAATTTTTCTTCGGGAAGTCTTAAGCGTTGAGCGCGAAGCCTTACTTGTTGTAATGATTCTTCTCCAGAAACATAAAGTACTTTTAATTGTTGACTAAGTTCTGCCATGGTTTGCAGTAGTAGTGTGGATTTCCCAATGCCGGGATCACCACCAATCAATACCACCGATCCGGTAACCAATCCACCGCCTAAAACATGGTCTAACTCGGATAAGCCACAGCTGAGGCGAGGGGTTTCATTTAAGGTGACTTCAGAGAGCAAAGTGACCTGGTTGTCAGTTGCAGCGGCATAACCTGAAAAGCGGTTCTTTGAGGTAGGTGAGGATATTGAGGCGGGTTCTTCGCTAATGGTATTCCAAGCACCGCAATCGCCACATTGGCCGGCCCATTTCGATGCTTGGCTTCCGCAAGATTGGCAAACAAAAAATATTTTTGCCTTTGTCATTTAAGAGACCATTTGCCAGGTACCGTTTTCTCCTCGACATGCTTGGCCATGAACCGTTTCATAGTGACCATTAATATTGGCTGTTGTGGTGAAACTTCGGCATGGTTTACCGTTGGTTACAACCGTTTTGGTGGGTGTGACCGAGTAACTGTTATGTTTATCTGGGTTATTCCAACTGTAGCTTTGATTGGTGGGAGTCGTTTCCAGCGCTTTGTTTAATCGCATGCGATCCACTTCATCCATGGATTTACCTACGCGGCTGCCTAAAAGTGAACCAACAATAGCCCCGCCGATAATGGCGACACTTTTGCCAGTCCCGTGACCTATGGTGCTACCTAGAGCGCCACCGACAACGCCTCCAGCGACACCACCGACTAATTCGTTGTTGACATCAGAGCAAGCCACAAGCGTGGTTGAACATAGCAAAATGAGCAAAAATTGATTAATTATTTTCATAAATGTGACCTCAAGTTAGTAAAACAGTATGGCATTATTGTTGATTAAAATGTGCAAAAATTCAAGCATTATGTTTAAAAACATTGTTTGGAGGGGGCTTTAGTCAAATAGATGGATAAATTTTCAATTGTCAACCCCATCTTCCTCTTCAGTTTGGATGCTGGTGGTGCCTGATTCTCTTCTTTGCGTAGCATTGATTGAGGCGTTCTGTTATATCATTTCGTCATTTTGATATAGTAGATCATGTTTTTTTGTAAGCACTCTTTGCTCCAGCTCTAAATGCTCATTTTGAAGGATCACCTCAGCGGCAAGCTCTCCGAATCTATTTTTAACCCCATAGTCTCGCCCTTCTTGCAAGCCATACTGACCAAAAGCATCAAACACACTGGCGTAATTACCACAGCGAAAAATATAATGAAACCAAGTATCTCCTACTTGATCAGTGATGAGAGGATCCGGCAGACTAGCAAAAATATCCGCTTAAATAGTACCGTTTGAATCTTGAACTAAAAGAAATTGCTCCCAATTATTCAATCTTTGCTTGGGCCGCAGCCTACCTGCTGCGACTCGTCTGCAGCACTCAGGAAAGCTTATATGAGGCGGGAAATTCGTGTTGTCGCTTAGTATCAGGTGCAAACATAGCTAAGATTGAATCTAGTTCTTCGGTTAATACTCCCCGTTTTTTCTCTAGTGTTTCAATTTTTTTTGAATATAATTTAGATAATTTTAGGTATGAAACATCTGACTCTATTAATTTACCCATCAAATTCTTTAATTTTTCAATATCCTTTGGGATTTTTACTAGATCACAAATCTTTGCGTAGACTTTATCAGTCAGTTCGCTGCGGTTTTTAAAAAATGGAACCAAAGATTCTTCGATTTTCCAAATGGTGACTCCTTCAATGATAATTTTTCCATCGTCAGTATTAGCATAACGCTTTGCTGCCGAAGTCATAGAGTTCAGTGCCTGAGAACGGGCATAGTCTTTTTTACATGGACTAAATCCCTTTAACTGATAATTTGGAGGAGAGGAAAAATTGTCTATGATTTTTTGAGCCTTAATTTTTATTCTATTCTCCGAAGCATTATATGAGAGCTTATGATTAACTTTTTTTTCATTCATAATGTCACTCGGCGTTATAATAGGCACCTCAAATTCAAGTTGATTTTTCAATAATTCTCCAGAAGGATCTTTTTTCAAAAAGGAGAGTAAAATCCATTCAAAAAAAGGCCCTTTAGTATTCCAAAAATTTTTTAAAATATGGTCGCCTCCGTCCTTAATATAAGTAGGATCAAAATTATCATGAGTTAAGATAATATGGAATGATTCTCCTATATAGTTTAAATCTTGTATAGCAACAAGATTTGGAGAACTGCTCTCATGATATTCTGAAGAAAGGTAGTCCAAATACACATGTAACATCTCTTGGCACTGATCCTTTAATTTTTCATTATTTAAAAGTCTTTTTAAAACATACAGACTATCATCAAATAATTCAGGCTCCCTTATCAGGGCTGTTGCAAAAATTTCCGTCTTCTTCAAATAGCCACCGGAATAGTAATAGGTAGAAACAAGCGGCCAAAAATCTGGGTAACTTAAAAGTAGATTTAATTTATTCCGCACATGCTGCTTATTCTGCTTATCTTTACAGAACTCCATCATTTCAGTAAAAAAATTAAATTTTATATCTTCCTTGATTCGAGTCAAACATAACAAATCATTACCGCTCTCGGTATGCGTTAATTTAAATTTCTTATTAATATCTGAAGGATATTTTTCAAAAAAAACTTTCAGCATTATGCTTGATTTATCATCAATAAAAATACTAGGGTATGATAATGTCTGTATAATGGGCAACCTATTTAAATCAGTGTAAAAAATATCGAAAAAATACCTCAGTGATTTTTCTTTGATTTCAATATTCTCTTTCTCTATAAATGATTCTTTAATATTAAACAAAAGACCAAAAAGATAGATATCTCCTATATTGTTTCGAGTAGAATCAACTTTTCTATAACATTTTTTTTGCAGTGTAAATATATAACGAGTCAGTTCAGGATTAGAAGAAAAACTTTCAAGGGAAAGCCACATTAAGGGACAAATTGAATAACCTAATGCTCTATCATTTGGCAAAAATTTACGCTTATTCTTAGTATAAGAATTCCATGATTTTTGTAGAAAAAAATTGTTTTTATCAAGTATCCTTTGAAAAGTTGAAAGATCAGAGATAATACCTATAATGTATCCCTTACAGATAAAAACAAAAGTACTAAGCATTGCTTCTTCTAACATGCTTTCAAATGCTTGAATTTTCTTGATCATTTTTTCATTTTTTAATTCCTTAAGTTGACTGTCTAGAGATGGGATTACTCGATAAAGTTCGCCCCAGTCCTTGGAAAAATCTTTATCAGAAACATTAGCTACATGAGGAGATAATTCAACTTCAGCCCAGGAAAACATTTCACAACAATTATCATATTGTTTTGTTAACAACTGAAATTTTTGTTTGATAGCTGAGAATTTTGCTTTTGTGGTAAGTACCTGGCTTGCCTTTTTCAACGATGCTTCTGTTAGCACTTCATAATAACAAATTGCTGCCTCCTTGGCAGCATTCATACAATCTAACGACGCATTTAAGTCCTCTTTATAAGACAAAAACTGTTGCTGAATAAATGCTTTATAGGTTAAATCTTCTTGAACATTTGGATGCGCTATTGCATCACGAATATTCTGAAATTTACCTAATATGTGATTAATATTTTTATTGTATTTTTTTAAATCATCAAGCTTATGCTGCCTTGTCCCTATCAATGGACTATGAAACTGAATTTCACCCAACCGCATACTATCGACCAATATCGCCGTGCGTTGGAAAATAGATGGATTGTCAATATTCAACAATTCAATCAAATCACTTATAATGCTTAAAAATTGCTGTATGCGTTCACACTCGGAGAGTGATTCTAATTTTTTAATTAACTTAGCATTATTAGCACCATCACAAGAAATTGGAGCATCAGAGAAATAATCCTTACAGTAAGCCCAGAACTCTTCAACGGCAATATCCTTTAAAAATTCAGCGGACTTTGTATGAGCTAAAACGTTTCTTGCCAAAGATTGTTTTCCTAAATTTCGCAAAATAGTCGAATCAAGAAAAATAGCATAGGCAAAAGTCTTGCGAATATTTTTATCTTTCTCAAACCTTGCAAACAAAGCACCACTGTTGCCGTAAAACTGTAGCTCGTTGATTATATATTCTCTTACCCCATATTTATTCATTATCTTTATCTCTATATAACGCATTATTCGTGCACCGTACCACACTCTGAAATATATTCCAAGAACAAGCGTTTTCCAACAGCAGCTCCCGCTGAAAGGTATTGGTTTAGTTTGCTGAACTGTTATAAATTTCAGGCGCAGAAGGGCTGGCACCTTCAGGATGGCCAAATAGTTATCAATATGGTATGAGCGAATGAAACATTAAAAAACATCAAAACAAACAAGGCATTAGTGCTATCCCGTATCAAGGGTTAATCTGAAATCGGGCGGCTGAGCAATCGCTAAAAAAAAGGTCTCCCAAGAATCAATAAAAAAAGTGAGAAACCAATTTCTTATTTTTTCCCATAACCGAATTCGCTTTTTACATTTTTGTAACGCCGATTGAAACTGGGGGCAACAGAGTTGCTGAATTTGATCCACTAAAAATGCCAGCATCATGAGATATCCCACATTTAAACAACTTCCCTATAGTTGCGAAAAATAAATTCATAATGCCTCTAGAAACCCTTACTAGGAGGACTCTGAGCTTTAGCGGGAATTGCTGTTTTTTTGTGCTTTCAAGATTACGTTTTTTACAAATGCAGAAATTCTACCCGAGAGGTGACCCCGGTTAGTAAGGTATAGGGCACAGTGTCTGCCCATCGAGCGATGGTTTCTACGGGCAAGCCATTGCCCCATAGGGTGACGGTATCACCTATTTTTGCATCCGAGTAGCCGCGCAGATCCACCGTGATCATATCCATAGACACTCGACCGACCATGGGACATACATTACCCTTCACAAGTACCGGAGTGCCATTTTTGGCCTGTCGAGGGTAGCCATCTCCATAGCCGATGGCAACAACGCCGATAGCCATATCTTCTGGAGCTTGCCAGGTTGCTCCATAGCCTACAGATCCGCCTTTAGGTACATGGTTGATAGCAATTAATCGAGAAGTTAGGGTCATAGCCGGGAGCAATGAATTATCGTTAGGAGCTTGCTCTATAAAAGGTGAGGCACCATAGAGCATCAAGCCAGGCCGAACCCAATGGCCATGACTGTCGGGCCATGCCATGATCCCTGCGGAGTTTGCAAGACTTGTTTCGGCATTGATATTGCGAGCGACATCGTTAAAATTTTTTATTTGCTGTATCGTTTGAGGAGAGTCCACTTCATCGGCACTGGCAAAATGAGTCATGAGGCGGATCTTAGGGTTGACCCAAGCACAGTTTTTTAGCTCAGACAATATGTCATTGACTTGATTGCCTGGGACACCCAAGCGATGCATACCTGTATCGACTTTCAACCATACCCTAATGGGTTTTTGTAGAGGTTGCTGTTTTAATGCTTCTAATTGCCAGTGCTGGTGGATCACAATTTCTAAATCATATTGCTCAACAGCGCGCAATTCTTCAGGCTCTAAAAAACCTTCGACCAAAACTAAAGCTTTTTTAATGCCCAGCTGCCGTAAACGCTCGGCTTCACCTAGCCGTGCTAAGCCAAACGCATCGGCATTTGTTAAGTAATCTACAACATAATCAACTCCATGGCCGTAGGCATTGGATTTTACCATGGCCATCACATGGGAATTAGGAGCGATGTTTTTTACCTGCTGTAAGTTATGAGTTAATGCATCACAATCAATATATGCTCTCGCGTTGACTGCCATGGTTAGAATTCACCGTATTGTTCATTGGCGAGGTTTTCAAAGCGGGTATATTTTCCTAAGAAAGTGAGTTTAGTTGTGCCGATAGGCCCATTTCGTTGTTTAGCAATAATGATTTCTGCAATACCTTTGTCACGGGTATCTGGGTTGTACACTTCATCTCGATAGATGAAACAAATAAGATCTGCATCTTGCTCAATAGCACCAGATTCTCGTAAGTCTGACATCATGGGTCTTCGATCGGCCCGTTGTTCTAAACTACGATTTAACTGAGAGAGTGCTACCACAGGGACATTAAGTTCTTTCGCAAGAGCTTTTAATGAACGAGAAATTTCTGAAACTTCCGTAGCTCTATTTTCAGACGAACCACCGAGAGACATGAGTTGTAAGTAATCGATAACAATCAGACCTAATTGGCCTTGTTCACGGGCGAGACGTCTGGCTCTTGCTCTGACCTCTCCAGGTGACAGTCCGGGAGAGTCGTCAATAAACATAGGAGACTCCGATATGAGTCCCACAGCAGATCCAATGCGAGGCCAGTCTTGATCGGTGAGTTTACCGGTTCGAATTTTATTTTGCTCAATGCGGGCGAGAGAAGAAATCATACGCATCGCAATGGAGTCACCCGGCATCTCCATGCTAAATACTAAAACAGGCTTTTTACTTTTGAGTGCGACATTCTCTGCAATATTCATCCCCAGAACGGTTTTACCCATGGAGGGCCGTCCTGCGATGATGACTAAATCTGCGGGCTGTAATCCTGATGTCATGGAGTCAAGCCGATCGTACCCTGTGGGCATACCGGTGATAGATTCTCCTGACTTAAACAGCGCATCAATTTTTTGTACAGCTTCTGAAGCCAAATATTTAATGGCCTTGGGGCCATTTCGCTGGGTGCCTTGCTCGGCAATGGCAAACACTTTTTGTTCCGCTTCATCCAACAATTCTACAGGAGTGCGGCCTTTGGTATGGTAGCTCGAATCAGCAATTTCATTAGCGACGGCAATGAGTTGGCGGAGCACGGAGCGCTCACGGACAATTTCCGCGTAAGCTTTAACATTCGCCACACTGGGTGTATTGTTGGATAATTCAAACAGGTAAACTTCGCCTCCCGCGTTATCCAATTCGTTATGTGTTTTTAGGGATTCGGCGAGAGTGACCACATCAAAAGGATGGGATTTTTCTGCTAGGTTTTCCATTGCTTCATAAATGAGCCGATGCTCTCGACGATAGAAATCAGTGGCAGATACGCCATCGGAAATGACATCCCAAGCCTCATTATCGAGCATTAAACCACCCAGTACGGATTGTTCTGCTTCAATGGAATGGGGAGCCATTTTAATGGCTTCCAATTGACTTGGTTTTGTTGAGGGCCTGAAAGGGGTTTCTGTTTCAAACATGTATAGAAATTAACCTGTATAATTGTACTATCTGCTATTTTCGCATTTAGGCAAGGGAACCTCAAGGCTGTATTTTTGTTGCATTGTACATTAATGCATTATAAAATATGCAAAAAAGAGAGGCTATACAAGGCACTCTAGTGAGTCTACAGCATTTTATCTTAAACAACTTTCTGAGTAAGTAGCAGAAAAAAAATTCCGTGGTTATTCATTACGCTAACCTCTACGAAGAAAAGAAAAATGGTGCTGGAGATAAATTTAGATCAAGGATTGGTTTGGGTCTTTAAGCTGAGTCATGTATAATTTTTGTTAAGTGTAGCTCAGCCCAAAAATGCGCATAAAAAAGGAGTTGTTTCAATGAGTGAGCAAGTTTTTTCCGATGATTTATTAGAGGGCAGTTTTGATATAGGGACTATTTGCCGAGGCCGTGATTATTGGAAGAAGGGTAAAGTTCAAAAAATAGTTATTTCTCCCGACGGTAGTAACGTGAAGTCTCTTGTTGAGGGAAGCCGGGGGCAAAAATATACGACGGATATTGATTTTTACGAAGATGGAGTGAGTGGTGCATGTACCTGCTATATGGATTATAATTGTAAACATGTTGCTGCGACAGTGTTTGCGCTTCAAGCCAAATCCTTTGATCCTACATTACTTCTCTCGTCAGTCTCCACAACAAAAAGCACCTCAAAAGGTGTGTCTAAAGCGTTTGAGGATTGGTTTTTAGAATTTAAACAAACATTAACCAATGAAAAACAAGAGCTGCTGGCACCGATTAAAAATGAACATCATTTATTATATATTTTACGTCCTGATTGGCACGATAGTCCGAGATTTCGTGTTGAGTTAAAGCTTGCTAAACTTTTAAAAAGAGGGGGCTATGGTAAATCCAAAAATTATCAAGGCAAACGCTATAATCATGAGAAACACCTATCAACTATAGATGAAGAAATTGTTTATGGTTTAGAATTTATGAATCGTGATAGTTATTTTAATAGTGATTATTTATTCTTGAAAGGCTATAAAAGTTCTCAGTGGCTTAAAGAAATGATTAATACAGGACGTTGCTATTGGGAAGATGTGGCAGGAGTGCCGATGTCCTTGGGAGAGGATAAATCTCTTGATATGCGTTGGGAGCTAGAATCTGACGGTAGTCAGGAATTAAAAACTTATATTGGCGAAGCGCTAGCACAAATTTTCGTATTGGATGAATTGTGGTCTGTGTCTTCTGAGCAAGGTACGTGCCATCTTGTAAAGACGGACATTCCTAAAGAAGCGATAAAAAAATTATTAAATGCACCTAAAATACCGCCAACGGCGAGCCAGCAAGCATTGAAAAAATTAAAAGCGGTTGTACCTAAGCATAGCGAATTGATGCCACAAAAACTTGAAAAAGCGATTGAGAAAAAAGACATTGATCTCGTGCCTGTTATTCGATTAAATATTAACGAATTTTATGTGCAGCGTTCGGGATGGGTTCCTGATAATGAGTCGGATAAAGTGGAATTGCCTACAGCAGAAATTATTTTTGACTACGAAGGGATAGACGTACCACTTTCTCCCAATCAAACCCAAGAACAAATGTCTTATGTCAAAGATAGAAAATTGCATACCTTTAAAAGAAATCTCCAAAAAGAAAGAGAACATTTGTCGTATTTAAGCCAATATATCGAATTTGATAGGTCACGACACCAGGGTGTCTCAGGCGGTGAATTGCTTATTATAAAGTCGATACAAGATGCTGGTGCGATGCTGCTATTTGTGATGGAAACCCTTGTGCAACTTGAATTATCCGGTTGGCGGGTGATTCGTGGACATTCAGCTTATCAAGAAGTGCTGCACGAAGACGATGTGAGCTGGTATTCTGAGTTAGATGAAGAATCAAGTTACGATTATTTTGGTTTTACCATGGGGATTATGATTGGAGAAGAAAAAATAAATGTGCTACCCATTGTCGCCCAGATGATTAAAAATGCAGAGCTTGATGCACTGCAAAATTTACCCGATGATCAAACGGTTCCATTAGGGTTGCCTAACGGAAAAATCCTTGCTATTCCTTATGGTAGGATCAAACCCATTATCAATATTTTGGTGGAACTTTATGATACGGAATTAAGTGATGGAGATGTTTTAAAACTTTCGAAGCAGCAAGCAGCGTTACTATTTGAAATTGAAAAAGCTTATCAAGCATCAAAAATGCGCTGGTTGGGGGGTGATAAATTACGAAAGCTAGGGAATAAACTAGCGAATTTTACTGCCATTGAAGCAGTGATGCCACCGAAAACATTTAAAGCAACGTTGAGACATTATCAGCAAGAAGGTGTAAACTGGCTACAATTTCTGCGCGAATATCAAATGGGAGGGATCCTTGCAGATGATATGGGGCTGGGTAAAACCGTACAGACCTTGGCTCATTTGAGTATCGAAAAAAACAAACGCCGTATGAAACATCCGAGTTTACTGATTGCCCCTACCAGTTTAATGGTTAACTGGCGCTTAGAAGCCGAGCGTTTTACGCCGAACTTAAAAGTGCTTGTTTTTCATGGGGATGATCGCCATCAATATAAAGATAGGTTAACTGATTATGATGTTGTGCTAACAACATATCCATTATTGGTCAGAGACAAAGAAGAATTATTAGAGCAGGAATT
The DNA here is from genome assembly GCA_021773305.1 of Gammaproteobacteria bacterium. Classification (GTDB taxonomy): domain Bacteria; phylum Pseudomonadota; class Gammaproteobacteria; order UBA1113; family UBA1113; genus JAJFKH01. The sequence goes on from JAJFKH010000040.1 coordinate 88,097, forward strand.
TTATTATTTAATTCTAGATGAAGCTCAATTTATTAAGAACCATAAAGCAAAAAGCACTCAGATTGTGCATCAAATAAAAGCGGCCCATCGGTTGTGCTTAACAGGGACGCCCATGGAAAACCATCTTGGAGAACTGTGGTCGTTATTTCATTTTCTTATGCCAGGCCTGTTGGGTGATAATAAGCAATTTTCAAAGTTATTTCGAACACCTATCGAAAAACATAATGATAGTGAGCGGCGTCGTGGACTTGCTATGCGTGTTAAGCCATTTATGCTGCGTCGCCATAAAGAGGATGTGGCGACGGAATTGCCTGAAAAAACAGAAATTCTTCGTAGTGTGGAGCTACTGGGCCCACAGCGAGATTTATATGAAAGTATTCGCTTATCTATGGAGAAAAAGGTTCGAGATGCAATTAAGAAAAATGGCTTAGCGCGAAGTCATATTATTATTTTAGATGCATTACTCAAACTGAGGCAAACATGCTGTGATCCAAAATTGCTAAAATTGACATCGGCTAAAAAAGCTCACAATTATTCTGGGAAAATGGCTCTACTAATGGACTTGCTACCAAATCTTGTAGAGGAAGGTCGTAAAATTTTATTGTTTTCTCAATTTACAACCATGCTAGGTATTATTGAAGATGCGTTAAAACAAGCGAAACTAGACTATGTTAAACTCACTGGATCTACTAAAAATCGTTCTAAACCCATTGAAGCTTTTCAGCAGGGGAAAGTGCCTATATTTCTCATCAGCCTTAAAGCCGGAGGCACAGGGCTTAATTTAACCGCAGCAGATACTGTGATCCATTATGATCCTTGGTGGAATCCTGCGGTTGAAGATCAAGCCACCGATAGAGCCCATCGTATTGGACAGGATAAAGCAGTATTTGTCTACAAACTGCTGGCTTCAGGTACGGTGGAAGAAACTATTCAAGAGATGCAGCAGAAAAAACGATCCCTAATGGAAGGGCTTTTTTCCGACAAAAATCGAGGAAAATTGGATCTGGGTGCGAAGGAGCTTGCTCATTTATTTAAGCCTATTGATGCGGATTAGTATACTGCTCACAGGTAGGATTGCAGCACAGATGAAGCTTTCACATTGATATGCTTTGATTTTTTAGCGTCCACATTGTATTTAGATTTGGACAAAAATGAATGCAAGATGGGCGCTAAAAACTATAATCCTACCTGTGATAAATATGGCTTATCTCTCGCGAAGTGCTTCTTGACGGGCTTTTAAAAACGGTTTTAATAGATAATCCATGATGGTTTTTCTACCTGTTAAAATATCTACAGTTACAAGCATGCCGGGTAAGATAGGTAAATCTTTTTTACCATCCCCAAGGTAATTTTTTTGAGTTTTTATAAGGACTTTATAATATTCATCATCTTCTTGATGTTTTGCATCTTCATCGCGAATAGTATCGGCGCTAATATACTCGACCGTCCCTTTGATGCCACCAAATATTGAAAAATCATAAGCACTGAATTTAATCATAGCTGCTTGGTTAGGGTGGATGAAAGCAATATCTTTTGGTAGTACTTGAGCTTCTATGAGCAAGGTATCATCCAAAGGCAATACCTCAATAATGTCATCCCCTGAACGAATCACACTACCAATCGTGTTGACATTGATTTTTGTGATTTTTCCGTATACTGGCGAGCGAATCGTGGTGCGAACCATGCGATCTTTTAAGGCAAGTAAAGATGCAGATAAAGAATTATATTCAGCTTCTTTGACAGTCAGTTCTGTATGAGCTTTTGCTATGAATTCATTCTCTGCTGTTTCGATGTTACCTTTTAACTCATTAACAGTGCGTTTTAGTTTGAGCAGCTCAATTTCAGACATGATGCCTTTTTTTACTAAGGGTTCAATAATATTAAGTTCTCGATTTGCATAATTATAACTGTTGCGGTAGGTTTCAACAGATGCTTGTAATTCGGTTTTACGCGATTTGAATAAATTTGTTTCGCTAGCAATAATTTCTGGTGCTTGATTTTGTAAGTTTTTCGGGAAATCAATCCTAGGTTTTTTTTCAATTTCTGCGCGTAGCCTGGCGATACTGCCTTCCGTAGCTAATAGTTGCGCAAGCCTTTCATCATGATCGGCACCGAATTTTGTATTATCCATTATGAGTAAGACTTGTCCTTGGACAACAATATCTCCCTCTCTTATACGAATTTCCTCTACGATACCACCTTCAAAATATTGGATAATCTGAGTGTCTCGACTCGGGATGACTTTTCCTTCAGCCCGGGTAATTTCATCCAATGGAGCAAAACTAGCCCAAATAATGGCGATAGTGACAAATATTATAATCGTAAAAATAACAGCTTTAGCCCCAGGAGATGACTGTGATACTAGTGCACGTTTTTCTTCTTCAAGTAGCGAAAAATCATCATAATTGAAGTGCAGAGTTTTCTTATCCGTTGATTTTTCAGAATTTTCTGTTTTATGGGTTTTACTCATTCACAGAGACCTTAAGCGCGGTGTTACTCTAGTAGTATAGTCGACAGATGTTATTTTTTCTTGATGGTAAAGTTTGATGATCCATCCTATACTGTACTCGTTATGGATAAACAACAGACTGGCGAAAAACGAGACCCCTTACTCTCGGCCCTGCTTATGATGGCTAAGCTAAAGCAGCGGCCTATTTCTCGTAAATCGTTATTATCTAAATTACCTTATCAAAATAAAATGTTTGGCGCTGGACTTTTTATCCAAGGGGCAGAGAAAATTGGTTTATCCGCATACTTTCGTGCTAGAAAGTTTTCGGAGCTAACAGAAGCATTATTCCCCATTGTCATTCTGGTTGAAAATAATGATACGCTAATCATCACGGAAATGACAGAAGATGGTTGCTATAAGGTTTTAGATCCAATTACCACAGAATCTTTGAAATTATCCCATGAAGATTTAGAAAAACGCTATGATGGATATTGTTTTATCATTAAAAAGTTAGAAGAATCTGACGCAAAAGTTGCCTCGCTTGATATGGATGTGAAACCCAGTCATTGGTTTTGGCGTGAGTTTTTACGATATAAAATGAATTATAGTATTATTTTATTTGCCTCATTATTTGTTAACTTATTTGCCGTAGCTATGCCGCTTTTCATTATGAATGTGTATGATCGCGTTGTCCCTAATAATGCTATGGAAACATTGTGGGTTTTAACTTCTGGAGTTTGTATTGTTATTTTGTTTGATTTTATATTAAAGACAATGCGAGTTTATTTCGTGGATTTAAGTGGTGAAAAGGTGGATGTGCTAGTTTCACAGAAAATTTTCCAACACCTTTTAGGTATGACGATGGAAGCTAAAGAAGAATCTACGGGGATTGCGGCTCATAGAGTTCAGCAATTTGAAAATATTGCGTCATTTATAACCTCCTCTACAATCATTACCTTGATTGATATTCCCTTTATTTTATTGTTTCTTTTAATTGTTTATTTAGTCGGTGGGAATCTAGTTTGGATTTCTCTTGTCGCGATACCTATTATGGTAATACTCGCTTTTGTCATTAGCTTTCCATTGCGTAGGGCAGTCAAACAATCTTATCAACATTCTGCGTTAAAACAGGGTCTTCTGGTAGAATCCATTAAAAATTTTGATATGATAAAATCCTTGGGGATTGAGGGAGCATTGGCAGGTCGCTGGGAACGTTACGCAGCATTGGCCGCAAAAGCAGGTGTAAAATCTCGCTATTTACAATTTACCATAGGGAATCTGGTCGGGACTATTCAACTTGTTGTCACAGTGCTAGTTATCGTATCAGGAGTTTTCCTTATTCAGGAAGGCTTGTTAACTATGGGTGCACTGATTGCCTGTACCATCTTAACAACACGAGCACTAGCGCCTTTATCAGGATTGCTTAATTTAGCCCTTCGTTATCAAATGGCCAAAGTTTCTTTAATGACATTGAATAAGCTCATGATGCAACCTCTAGAAACATCTATCCATACAAAAAAAATTTCTCGAGAAATATTAGAGCCTAGAGTTGAATTTAATAAAGTTACTTTCGCCTATCCAGGGACTGCTTTACCCATATTCGATAGAATTTCTTTTCGTGTTAACTCTCATGAAAGAGTAGGCATTATTGGCCCTATGGGAGGGGGAAAAAGTACATTATTGAAGCTGATTATGGGGTTTTATCCTTCAACCGAAGGAACCATAATGGTTGGTGGTATCGATATCCAACAGTTAGATACTGCAGATTTGCGAGCGAATATAGCTTACTCAGAGCAACAGGATCATTTACTTTGCGGTACGTTAAGAGATAATTTGACCGTTGGTATGCCTTGGATAGATGACAAGGCGATCATTGATGCTGTGAATTTGGTAGGAGCTAATAGTTTTCTTGATAATCATCCTCAGGGATATGATTTACATGTTGGGGAAGATGGTGCTAATTTATCTGGAGGACAAAAACAAGCCATTACGTTGGTTCGAACTTTTTTGAAGGATTCGGAATTATTGCTTCTCGACGAACCCACTTCGGCCATGGACGTGGCCTCTGAATCTGTTTTTATCAATAATATGAAAAAATATTTAACAGATAAGACATTAATTTTAGTCACCCATAGAACAACGTTATTACCTCTGGTTGATCGACTGATAGTGGTTAAAGATGGTATGATTATTGCCGATGGTTCAAGAGATGCTATTATCCAAGCATTGATAGATCAAGATAAAAAATAGTAAATTTTTTTCCATATTTGGCTTTTTAAATCAATGTGCTACATTTAAAAGAATAATATGCCAGGGAATGAGGCGTTGCTGTCATGAAATATTTATCTTCCATAATTTGTCTGTTTTTTACTTTAGGTGCTTGGGGAAATCTGCAAGCAGAGTCTTTGCACCAAGCGGTGGACAAAACCCTCTATACTCACCCTGAATTACGCCAACTCGAATCTGAACGAGAGGCGATTGAGCAAACTGTTAAGCAAGCCCACGGTGAATATTTGCCTTCAGTGGACTTAGAAGGGGGCTATGGTAAAGAGCATAGCGATAATCCTGCAACCCGGGCTGCGGGCAAAGGGAATGTGACATTCACTCGTTCAGAAGGCGGGATAAGACTGCGGCAGCTGCTTTTCGATGGTGGTAACGTCATCCATACCACCCGAGCGCGTGAATATGATGTTGATCGGGCCGATGAGTTGGTCAAAGAATCTGAACAAAATTTAGCCTTCCGAGCAATTTCTGCCTATATAGATGTATTACGTCGTAAGGATTTAATTTTTATTCGAAGTAGTAGCGTGACCGCTCATAAGGATATTCTGGGAAAAGTGAAAGAACGGTTTCAATCAGGAGCTGGTCGAAAATCTGAAGTGACCCTCGTAGAAGGGCGGACTGCTTTGGCCCAGAGTCAGCTAGATCAACAGCAGGGATTACGCAAAAATGCCAGAGATATCTATCAAGCAGTGGTAGGACATTCTCCTAAGAGCGCAGAAATGAGATTGCCCAGATTACCGCAAAATCTACCAAAATCTAGGGAGCAAGCGGTTTCTATCGCTTTAGAGCATAATCCAACCCTGGCGGCGATTAGTGCTGAGTTAGACGCAGCGTTGGAAACCATTGGTGCGGCAAAGGCAGCATTCTTACCTAATTTCTATGTGGATTTGGGATATAGAAATGATAATAATTTAGATGGTGTGAAAGGTAAAAATGAAGAAGCCTTGGCTATGGTAAGGGCTGAATACAATTTATTTCGCGGGGGCAGTGATAAAGCCGCTGTCAATGAAGCGATAAAAAGATCTGCTGCGGCTAGATTTGATAAGGATCGCATTGTACGAACTGTGGTACAGGACACAGAAGTCTCATGGAATGATTGGGTGACAACCAAAAAGCGTGCGATATCGTTACGCAAACATAAAGATGAAAGCCATAATGTTTTCTTAGCTTACGTGGAACAATTTTCCTTGGGGCAAAGAACTTTATTTGATTTGCTGAATGCACAAGTTGAGTATTTTAATGCGAGTGCGGCCTATACAGATAACCAATATAATATTCAACGAAATACCTATCGATTATTAGAAAGTATGGGGACATTGGTAGACGTCTTGGGAATTTATCGCGAGGCATCTTAAATATAAAATCTAGATCAAATGATTTTGCTGCACTTCAACAAGTTGATCCGGTGTCATTTCTACTTCATCTCCAGAGGAGTGAATGTCTTTATTTATTTCTGAGGTAGGATCAGAAAGGCTTTGCTTATTAATATTTGCGAGCTGCAATAAGTTTTCCATAGAATGATCTTCACTGAATATGTCTTTCAGCGTTAGTTCTTTTGAGATAAGCGAGACATCACTTAATATACCTGTCGTTCCATCGGATTTCTCGTAAGTTCCTAAGCCAAACTCATAGACCCCAGGTGCAGGACTACTAGCTTGATGATTGCTTTCTAAATAAATGCTAGTAATGCCAAGATCGCTTAGTAAAACAAGCTCACCGTCATCACTGATGCCATTGAGATTGCTATCTTGCCAGACATGAAAACTTGTCCATTGCAAATCGTTATAATCAAGCTGACTATTGTTATTGGAATCAAATGCTCGCAAACCTTCTAAATCTGTCTGAGATCCTTCAGTGTAGCTTGTAAATGAAATTTCTTCTAACTGAGTAATATGCCCATCACCATTTTTATCATAAACTAGGAAACCATCATCTTTTCCAACCCAAGCTGAAAATTGTTTTACAGTTTCACCATTATTATCAAAATATATAGGCTCTTGACTATATTCAATGCCATTATTATTTAGATCTAAGATAATGGGTGGGGTATTCGTGACATCAATTGTCATGGTAAATGCAGCACTGTAGACGATCCCATCGTGAACTTGAAAATCAAAGCCCGCGTAATTTGCACCGCTTTCACCAGGATCGGGCGTGAAGCGTAGATCGCCTGCGATAATATCAGCAACTAATACGACATCATTAATCGTTATCGGAACGAACATAGTACCGTTAAAAATTTCTAAATTACCATCCCCTGGGAGTGTCACTATGCGTATGGCTTGTAGCGTATCTCCAGGATCAAGATCAGTGAAGTTAAAATCACCTGTTGTAAATACATGAGATACATTAATAGCTGTTGTTACTGTATTATCAGAAGAGGATGGTGGATCATTGACATCAATGGTGTAGGTTAAGGTATTGGTTGCGGTGTCTTCATTGGATGCGGTTTCTCGTGACGTTGCAGTAATCACCACATCAAAATTAGCCAACTGTTCTCGCCCTGCCTGTACGGTAAATCCGGTGGTATTGATGGTTTCCAGATCATTATTGGCATCGAGATCGGTAGCCCCTGTGCCATCGACTAAAAAGTCCAATGTCCAGGTTTGCCCGGTGACGGTGACCCGTGCATTGATGGGGCCAGAGCCGGGGTCAAACTGGATCACTTGACCATTATTCAGCGCGACACCATTATAAAACAACACGGCATTATCCACGGTGTTGTCACCTTCAATAGTATCTTGCAACGCAATGTCTAATCGACTCAGACTTTCAGAGCCGTCAGTATCGGTGACGGTCACATTCACGGGTAGGGTAAACACCGTATTA
>JAJFKH010000005.1 GCA_021773305.1 Gammaproteobacteria bacterium
GTGCACAGAAAACAAAATTTTTACATCCTATGTCTCAGGGGAAATTAATTGGTAGCTTTGGTTTAACTGAACCAGATGTAGGATCCGATCCCAGTGGGATGAAAACTACAGCAAGTAAAGTGGATGGAGGTTGGATCATAAATGGCAGCAAAATGTGGATCACCAATGCACCTTTTGCTGATATAGCCATTGTGTGGGCAAAAACAAAAGAAGGGATCCGCGGTTTTATTGTGGAAAAAGAATTTTCTGGTTTTACTCGCAATGAAATTCATAACAAAATGTCCTTGCGTGCTTCTAGCACAGGAGAATTGGTATTTGAAAATTGTTTTGTCCCTGATGAAAATTATTTACCGGGCAGTGATTGCGGATTAAAGGCACCGCTCAGCTGTCTTAGCCAAGCACGTTTTGGTATTGCCTGGGGTGCAATGGGCGCTGCACGAGCATGTTTCGAAATGGCCCTTGCATACGCTAAAGAACGTAAGCAATTTAATAAACCCATCGCTAGTTTTCAGCTCATACAACATGATTTTGCCGAAATGTATAATGAATTAGTCAAAGCACAATGGTTAAACTTACAACTTGCTCGTCTTAAAGATAAAGGCCAAGTAAATCCTACAATGATTTCTTTGGCTAAAATGAATGCCTGTAAAGAAGCGATTAAGATCGCTCGCATGGCAAGAAATATTATGGGAGCCAATGGGATCAGTTTGGAATATCATGTGATCCGCCATATGACTAATTTAGAATCTGTTTTGACTTATGAAGGTACCGATAATATTCATCATTTAGTGCTAGGCAAGTACATTACAGGAATAGATGGGTTTTCCTAGCCAGCTTCTGGCTACATAGTGTGTACTTAATTTTATATAAAAGCCCTCTTTTTGTACAGCTTTGATTATGTTATACTAGCCACTTTATAATCAAACTTACGTCCTATGCACCAACATTATTTACTTCAAGCATTAGAATTAGCCCAATTAGGGGAAGGCTTTTGTGCGCCTAACCCTAGTGTTGGAGCCGTGATTGTGAAAAATAATGAAGTGATAGCAACCGGTTATCATCTAGGTGCAGGTCAGGCTCATGCTGAAGTGATGGCATTGCAGGCTGCGGGAGAGCAGGCACAGGGTGCCTCAATCTACATCACTCTAGAGCCTTGTTGTCATTTTGGTCGGACACCGCCATGTACCGATGCACTAATATCCTCTGGCATCGGCCACGTTTTTTATGGATATGCTGATCCTAATCCATTGGTAGAGGGGAAGAGTCAAAGGTTATTAGAAGCTGCCGGGATCCCTTGCCAAAAGCTGCAACTTGATGAAATCGATGATTTTTATGAACCTTATGCTTATTGGATGCAACATAAAACGCCCTGGGTGACTTGTAAAATAGCGCAAACGTTAGATGGAAAAATTGCCAATAGTGATGGTACTCCTCGTATAATAACTGGGAGAGCATTACAAGAATTTACTCATCAGCAGCGACTCATTAGTGATGGTATTTTAACCACCAGCCGTACGGTATTGATGGATGATCCGCAGATGAATGTGCGCTTGAGAGAAAAAACCATTGCTAAGCCCGTTTACATTTTAGATCGTACATTGATCTTAGAGCCGACAGCAAAGCTCATAGCAACGGCATCTAAGGTGGTGTTTTTTCATGGTGAGGGCGCAGAGCCGGCAAAAAAATGGCATGGTATGGCCCATGTGCAACTACAGGAAGTTCCTGAAAAAAATGAAAAGTTATGCTTAGACACAATCCTACAGCGGATCGGTGAGCAAGGCTGTCACCGACTATGGGTGGAATCAGGGGGACGGTGTTTTAACAGTTTGGTGCAAAGAAACCGAGTTCATCAGGCATTTTTGTATATTTCCCCCCAGTATTTAGGTACAATAGGCCACTCCCTGTGGGATGGAGCTTGGGATGTGGCCGCTGGAACTTGTGATATCCAGTGGTACGGGGCAGGCCGAGATGGGATTTGTGAATTGCGCTGGCCCACCAATTAAAAACGAGGAACATTATTATGGCAACACCGTTTATTACCACAGAAGAAGCTATTGAAGCCTTTCGTCAAGGACAGATGATTATTTTGATTGATGACGAAGACAGAGAAAATGAAGGTGATTTGATTGTTGCTGCGGAGGCCGTAACACCTGAAATGATCAATTTTATGTTGACCCATGGGCGTGGTTTGGTGTGTTTACCCATGAGTGAAACGATGGTTGAGCGACTGGATTTACCAATGATGGCAAAAAAAAATGCCACCAAGTTTCAAGCGCCTTTTACTGTTTCCATTGAAGCGACCGAAGGGATTACCACAGGAATTTCCGTGCACGATCGATGCAAAACCATTCAGACTGCGATTGACCCTTCGTCGACATCTGAGGATGTGAGCACCCCGGGCCATGTTTTTCCTCTTCGGGCAAAAAAAGGGGGCGTGCTTGCTCGTTCAGGTCATACCGAAGGAACGGTAGACTTAGCGATCTTGGCGGGACTTAAACCTGCGGGTGTCTTATGTGAAATTCTCAATGAAGATGGCACCATGGCAAGGCTGCCACAATTGCTGGAATTTGGTAAAAAGCATGATTTGAAAATAGCCTCTATCAATGACTTAATTGCTTATCGAATGCGTTCAGAACGATTAGTTTACGATGTTTCAACTGCACGTTTACCCATGGATCCTTATGGCGATTTTACGATTAAAGTGGTGGCAAATAAAATTGATAATGTGCAGCATACGGTATTAATCAAGGGAGATATTGATCCAGATAAGCCAACCTTGGTGCGTGTGCATTCAGAATGTTTAACAGGGGATGTCTTTAATTCTACTCGCTGTGATTGTGGCTGGCAGTTGCAATCGGCCATGGGAAAAATTAGCGAAGAAGGTGGTGTGTTACTTTATATGCACCAAGAAGGCCGTGGCATTGGTCTTGGAAATAAAATTAAAGCCTATGCATTACAAGATACTGAAGGACTAGATACGGTAGAAGCTAACCATCGATTGGGCTTTAAAACAGATCACCGAGATTATGGCATTGGCTCTCAAATCTTGTCTTACCTTGGTGTGAAAAAAATGCGTTTACTCACCAATAACCCAAAAAAAATTCATGGTATTGATGGTTACGGAATTGATATTGTGAGCCGTGAACCTATTGAAATGTTACCCCATAAAAACAATCTTCGCTATCTACAAACCAAGAGAGATAAAATGGGGCATTTACTTAATTTAACCGATGCATTGGAGGAAGAAGCATGAGTCAAGGTATTCGTTATATTCACGCAGAAGATGTGCAATCAGAATTTAATATTGCAATTGTTGTGAGTCGTTTCAATAATGAGGTGACTGATAAATTATTAGAAGGAACTTTAGAACGTTTGAAGGAATTGGGTTTTTCTGATGAACAACTCACAGTCGCTTGGGTGCCTGGGGCAGTAGAAATTCCTCTGGTCGTTCAGAGTTTCGCTCGCCAAGACCGGTATCCTGTGATTATTGCTCTCGGTGCTGTGGTGCGAGGAGGTACAGGCCATTATGATTTTGTCTGTAAACAAGTGAGTGATGGCTGTCAACAATTGGCACTGCAATATCATAAACCGGTAGTCTTCGGCGTATTAACCACAGAGAATCAAGCTCAAGCACTGGATCGAGTGGGCGGTAGTCATGGCCACAAAGGCCGAGAAGCAGCAGACTGTGCCTATGAGATGGTTTCTGTGATGAGTCAACTAGATTAGCATCACAGGCTGTTTGTCTGTGATTTGGATGGGAAGACTTTGGTATACAGCTAATCTTTCCGGTATCTTACTTTTTGGCGCAAGACGGTGGATATTTCTGCCAAACACATCAAGGCAATCTTCATGCTCAGCCTGAGTGATTTTATATTCTTTTGCTTCTAATAAATGCAAAAGATGATTTTTAGCGAAATTTGCAATTTCCTGGCTATCATTGGTTTCACGATAACCATCACAATTCCCATGAAATATACTTCGTGGGCGGCTTCGAAGCTGACTGAAAAACACATTGTCGCCGGGTTTATTTTCATCCCTACCAATGCCAATGTCATCAAAAAATTGCTTCACCTCAGCAATAGTTTCCAATTGTGAAGCAAATAATTTTAAATGGGAGATTAACAAGCTATCGGGATCTTTAAGGTTATGTTTATGATTAAATACTTCTGTTTCTAATCTTATTTGTCGGGCATTATAGTTGGGTTGATCATCGCTTCCATACTGCTGTAAGTGCGCAATTTTTAAATCGATAAAGCGTTTAAAAGATTCAATTTCATCTTGATGATACTTTAATGCTTGTATTTTATCAGAAGGAAGGTTGCTCAGCTTTATTGAAGTTTCAATGGCATTCAGCGTATTTGCTTTTTGTTTACCTTCGGTAATTTTTTCATCGGCAAAATTACGATACCAGATGGCATAGTCATGAAATGGATAACTCTCTTTGACTAAATGTGATACTAAAGAAGCATCCTTAAGACTGATACCTTGGATAGGGGTTAATGCTTCAAGAGATTTTTTTTCAGCATTGAATAACCGTACTCGATGTGAAAGAATTTTATTAGTCACAATATATGCGGCAAAATCATTGATTTTTTTCTCATCAATAATAGTGCCCGTTATAAGTTTATCAAAATCTGGTTTTTCGTGTCTTGGATGAATTCGGACAGTTTTAGAAATGTTTTGATGAATATTGTTTGCTAATTCTGTACCACTCTTGATAGCTGAATTTAATCCTTTGAAAAAAGATAATCCGAGTTGAGCGTCACCTATTAGACAATAATATACTCCATTGACTCTTTTTATGACTTGTTGACAGTGGTGTTCAGGTAATTCTGTGACATTGAGCTTTACTTCAGAATATCGAATATTTTCTGATTTGGTAACAATTGAATGTCCTAAAATGATTTTGATATCAGAGAGTAGATCGTCAGGGATCTCCACTTCTTGGTTGCCAAAAATATAGATAGGGTTTTTAAAGGTCGCTCTATTTTTTAGATTATTATATGCTTTTTCATCAATAAGAATTTGAATCGTAACGGGCGTTTGACCTTCTTGTATTTTGCCCACATGAATATCAGCCAGGTAGTGGGTTTTTTTTAATAGAGGATATAACTCTGTTATAGAAGATAATGGGGTTGCATTTCCTGCTACGGTATATTTAATGTGAGCGGCATATTTTAGTGGTATTTTGACTTTATTGTCGGGGCCAAATATTTGTTGATTCACGGTGCTTCTTACACCATCTGCGCCAATGATCATGGCTGTTTTAGGATAAGCATTGAGGATGTCTTTTTGAATATTGGTAATCTGTTGATATTTGATTTCGATGCCCAACTCTTTCGCTAAATCAAGTAATATTTCTTCTAAGTGATTTGTCTTAATGCGGTCATTTCTTTTTAATTGTTTAATTAAGTTCTCTAGAATGCCTTTGTTATCTCTAATTGATCCCTCAAAGGAACTCGGTTCTAAGCGCAATACATGAGAGCGTTGGTACATTTCATATTTTTCGAATAGGATGATGTCAAGATTAGGGTTACGTAATTTAAGTTGGATCCCTTGCCAGAGTCCAGCAGGGCCTGCACCAATGATTGCTATGGTCATTTTTTTCTCACAAATGTTGTTGTTTTTGTTAAATAAGAATAAACTATTAATGTTAAAGAAATATTAAATTAGCTTGTGTTAAATGTGCTGCTGCCGGATCCAGTAGTCTAAGCTTAAGTAGCGGCCTGCGCCAATAAAAAATAGCGTGAGTAGCATAATTGAATAAGTCACGGCAAATTCCACACCATTATTGAGTATGACGGGTGTGCCTAATTCTGTGATATAGTCGTGACGGCCAGGGTGGGTTTGTTCCAGCCACGTGAGTAGGCCCTGTAGCCTTTGGGCGGCAGCAGAGCTGGTGTCGGCAATGGCAAGCCAACCATTCTCAATATGCACCGTAATGCCTGCAATAATCATCACAAATATTAAGGGAATGCTGATCCAGCGTACGGCGAAGCCGAAGAGCAGAAAAATAGCGCCGAGAGTTTCTATACCACCGGTGAGTGCAGCCAAAAAAGTGGGGAAGGGTAAACCTAAACCCCAGTCAGGATTGCCAAACCAAGCAGCAGTACTTTCAAGATTTTGTAACTTTGTGATACCTCCCATCCAAAAAATAGGAACTAAATAGAGGCGCAGAGCCAGTGGCGCGAGAAAATCCACTACGCAAGTTTTGTCTAACCATTGCTGTAGCCCAATAAATATTTTTGTACACATAATTTAGTCAATTAAATGATAAAATTCCTTTTGTTAAATTATAGTCGATAGATGGCGATATTCACGGTCAGTCATAGCAGCTCCTTGATCCTGCCTACCTTTCATGGTACAGTTTATGGCCTTACACGAGAAATAAAATAAGCAGTTTTATTAATGAATAAGCATGAAGAATTTGGACGCGCTATAGTTAAAAAATGGGTTGACTATGCAGAAGAAACCCCAGATATTGAATTGTGGTATCCACGCAAAAAACTATTAACAAGTCCGGGATTTGAGTCGGAAACAACTCAGGTAATAAAACTTATAGACAAGATTCCCTTATTGGCTTTGAAAAATAAACGGTTAGGATTTGTTTGTTATAGTCGTTGTACTCATCTTCTTGAAATATTGTTGAAGGGAAAGATATCCGTGTAAATGAACCATTGATTATTTACGATAGTAAGCGGAATCATTCTGCTAAGTCCGCACGAAAGTCAGTGATAGTATGAGCAATCCCATCCACCCACCTGCGAGCAATATAGAAAGAGCTTTTAACGAATAACTGGATATCTGGCCCTTTTCCTGTTTCAATGGTCATAATATAACGAAACAGGTCAATATTAGGCAGATGAAACAAGTTTTTAGTCGTTGGTTTACCCGTTATTTTTCTGATCCGGAAGCCGTGATATTAGCTGTTATCATTGCTTTTGCGCTATTTGTGCTCTACACCGCAGGATATATGCTTGCTCCGGTTTTTGCAGGGTTGGTCATCGCCTACCTGCTAGAGGGACTCGTGAGTCGCTTAAGTGGGATGAAAGTCCCACATGTTTGGGCAGTGAGTCTGGTATTTTTGTTGTTTATGGGCGCGTTAGTGATTCTTTTACTTTTCATGTTGCCTTTGTTAATACGTCAATTGACAAATATGTTTACAGAAATGCCAAATACTCTGGGACAAATGCAATCGTTGTTGCTCCAGCTTCCAGAGCGTTACCCAGATTATTTTACTGTTGAGCAAATTACTCAATTTATCGGTCAATTTAAAACTAGCAGTATTCAATTTGGTCAGCGTATATTATCTTTTTCCATCGCTTCAATTCCTGCGCTGATTACCATGGTGGTCTATTTGGTTTTGGTACCTTTATTGGTATTTTTCTTTCTTTTAGATAGAGATAAGCTTACCGGTTGGGTGGTGGGTTTTCTACCAAGCAAAACCCGTTTGATGGGGGAAATTTGGCAAGAAGTTGATTATCAACTGGGAAATTATGTCCGCGGAAAATTCATTGAAATCGTTATTGTGGGCATTGCCGCTTATATTCCCTTTGTCTTGATGGGATTGCCCTATAGTTTTTTACTTGCCGTCTTAGTGGGATTGTCGGTGCTGATCCCTTTCATTGGTGTGACGATTATTACAATTCCTGTGGAGATTATCGCTTTTCTTCACTGGGGATGGTCTCCAGAGTTTGCTTGGTTAACGGTGATTTATGCGATGATTTGCTTGCTTGATGCGAATTTACTCGTTCCAGTCCTTTTTTCTGAAGCGGTTAATTTGCATCCTGTGGCAATTATTATTGCAATCTTATTTTTTGGTGGCCTTTGGGGCTTTTGGGGAGTGTTTTTTGCGATCCCTCTTGCAACCTTAGTCCAGGCTATGATGCTGGCCTGGCCTAGAACCCATCAACGGGGCGATGTTCCTACTTAATCTGTACTACAGTCGCTCTGGCTCGATAATAGCGTCGATATTGAGTTCTTCACAAAGTAACAAAAAATTTTCTCGAATATCAGAAATCTGATAGGCAGCAGGAATATATACTCGCATCCGCAGAGAAATCATTTTTGCGCCAGTATGGCTTTGGTATGGATTATTGCTAAATTCATAAATATGAATATTTTGATCGGAAAAAAATTCGCTGATATCTTTGATAAGATTTTCCCTTTCAATAGAAATTAATTCAACGCTATAGGGTAGTAAATTAGACTCGGGATAGTGCCTAGGTTCAGTACGTTTTTTGATGATGGTAAAGCCATTTTGATTTTCGATGCTGGGTAATTGAGTTTCTAATTTTGCAAGGACGCTCCAACTAGCACTTAATAATAGTGATATGTTTGCTTCTGAGCCTAAGGTGACTAATCGGCATTTTTCAATGCTACATTGGAATTGGGTTACAAGGTCGATGATTTTATGCAAAATACCTGGCTTGTCTTCGGTTAAGACCGATATGAGCATGAGTTGCTTGGTACCAATTGTTTCTTGTTTCATAACGTTAAGGATCCATTCCATTGCTTAGGATTAGGCTTGTATATTACTCATATCGGTAATATGATCAACAATTTTAGCCTTATAGTGGGTGATCTTGGGGGAAATTTTTATGTTTCATGGAAGTCTAGTTGCACTCGTAACGCCGCTGACTGCGGATGATCAGGTTGATTATGAGGGATTAACACGGTTAATTGACTATCATTTGAACAATAAAACCGATGGGATTGTTGTTGTAGGAAGTACTGGAGAATCAGGCACCTTGACTCATGGCGAGCATGAAAAGGTGATCCGGCATACAGTTGAGCAGGTTGGGGGACAGATCCCAGTCATTGCTGGGACGGGAGCGGTATCCACCTGGGAAACCATTGAGCTAACCCAGGGGGCTATGGAGCTGGGTGTGGATGGTTGTTTGGTCATGACCCCCCCTTACATAAAACCAACCCAAGAAGGGCTTTATCAGCATTATAGAGCCATCGCAGATGCTGTACACATCCCCATAATCCTTTACAATGTTCCCGGGCGAACCGCTGTTGATTTATTGCCTGAAACTGTGGCTCGCTTAGCAGAATTCAGCAATATTGTGGGCATTAAAGAAGCAACTGGCAATGTTGAGCGCGTGCATGAGATTGTTAATGCCTGTGGCGATAAAATTGATGTACTGAGTGGTGATGATCCCACAGCAAAAGATCTGATTTTTGCTGGCGGTCGGGGGGATATTTCTGTGGCAGCGAATGTAGCGCCGCAATTAATGCATGAACTTTGCGCAGCCTGTCTTGCAGGAGACCGAGAGCGAGGAGAGCAGCTTCATGCACAGTTAAAGCCATTGTTCGATGAATTGTTTACAGAAGCCAATCCGATACCTGTAAAATGGGCTGTTGCGCAACAGGGATTGATTGGAGGTTATATTCGATCACCATTAACGCCGCTTAGTCAGCAATATCAACAATCATTAGGACAGATCCTCCAGGAGGTTGAAGGATTATCGTGAAAACTACTTTAATTGTTTTATGTTTATCGTTACTCGCAGGTTGTGGCAAATTAAGTTATTTACCCAAGAGTATCCATAATCCCATTCATAACCGTGTTGGGGAATATCAAACTGAGGCTAGTTTGCCGAGCTTGCAAATGCCTCCGGGCGTTACAGCAATTGATCCCGATCCCTATTATGTTGTTCCGGATATTCCTAATGCTGAGATGACATCTGTTAGCATTTTGCCTCCGGGCAGTCAGTTAATGAAAGAAGAAAATACCAAACCACGAAACCAACGTAGAGACTAATATGCAGAAAAAACAAGAGCTTTATGCAGGTAAAGCAAAAACGGTTTATGAAACGGATGATCCTAATATTTATTTATTGGAATTTCGCAATGATACCTCTGCTTTTGATGGAGAGAAAGTGCGTCAATTGACCGATAAAGGCAAAGTGAATAACTTGTTTAATGCGCATATTATGCAAGCATTAGAAGTTGCTGGAATTGCGACTCACTTTATTAAACTTATTGATGATAAAACCTCTGCGGTAAAATGTTTGGACATGATACCGGTAGAATGTGTTCTTCGTAATTATGCCGCTGGGGGCTTGAGTAAGCGTTTGGGGATTGAAGAAGGACAGGTGTTATCTCCACCCATTTTTGAATTTTTCTTGAAAGATGATGCGTTACATGATCCTATGATTTGTGATTCTCATATTATGACATTTGGTTGGGCCAGTGAGGATGAAGTGCGGCAAATGAAGGAACTTACTTGCAAAGTCAATGATGTATTGCAGCCGTTATTTGCTGAAGGTGGATTGCAGCTAGTAGATTTTAAGCTGGAATTTGGACGTTGTGATGGCAACATTGTATTGGGAGATGAATTTACCCCAGATGGTTGTCGAATTTGGGATGCAAAAACCCAAGAAAAATTTGATAAGGATAGGTTTCGGCGAGATTTAGGGGATGTGGTTGAACATTACCGACTTGCCGCTGAACGCTTAGGGCTTGTTATTTAGCTGAATTTGTTTATCCACGGCCTTGAATAATAATTTAAAGCATATATAATAAATTCTTTATGCTTTAAGGGACGTTGATGCAAATATTTTGTCAGCTGCAAGGGAAGGATAAGGTTTACCCAGTTCATGGATGTACCTTTATTTCTCAAGATCAGGAAGCCACGATCCGAGGTAGAGATCATCATGTTTTGGAATTTACCAGCGAAAAGGGATTGGCCATAGACGAATGGCTTAAACAGCCTGTTACTCTTCTTCTCAAATCCCAACATAACGTTGGCTATTTTACTGGGATCATTACACAGCTTACAGAAATCAAACAAGGTTATAGAGCATATTTACATTCATTGTTAGATATTTTTACCTGGGAAAAACGCAGCTGTTATCATGCTCCAGGAACTTTGCAGGATATTATTGAAGCTGTCTGTGCAAATTACAGTCATGTTTTTCAAACCATAGAAGTTAAGTTTAAAAACGAAATTTTTTTTGATAAGACCCAGTTACAGTACCAAGAAACGGATGATGGTTTTTTGCAATCATTGTTTACAGAGCATAACATTCGCTGCTACATACAGCAAAATGGATGTGATTATGTGTTAATATTCAGTGATTCTGATATTTATAGTAAAGATCCTGAGGAATATATTTTTGTTGAGAAAAAGGGGTTTCTATATCCAGAGAATGGAATTTTTCAACTTAAAAAAGTTAAAAAACTTCTAGGGATTAATGGAAAGTCAGAGACTTACTGGATTGCAAAAAGTCATTCTGGAGAGATTACAGAAGATGATATTTTAACAGTGGAAGGGCATCCTAATGCAGCGTTTAATCGCACTTATTATGTTCGTCAAGTGCAACATTCTTTACAAAAAAAGTGCTATGAAAACACCTTTGTTTTAGATCCTCACCCCAGGAAAAATAGATTAGCGAAGATATTAAATCCAACAATAACAACGGGTATCATCTCATCAGAAAAAAATCAGATGGGAAACTATCAAGTTCAATTAGATGCTGTGAACGATGAAAATTTATCAATGGTGGCTATACCCATTTTTCCTAGTGCATGTAAGCAAAGTGGAATGCAGCTTCCTTATCAAAAGCATCAATCGGTTTTGATTTTTCCTGATAGAGAGCAGCTTATTATTTTGGGTGCTGTGAATAAAAACAATGATTCTGGCGTCAGCCAAGTTAAAAGTGGAGGGTCGTTAACGTTTTCTGCGAATTCCATGGTATGCGCTTCCAGCTATCAACAAAATATTACAATGCTCCAGAAAGAAAATATGATTCAGTTGAATAACCCACAACAATCTACGGAGTTTTTATCTCAGAGGTTGTTGTGGCAAAGCGGCGATTCTTTTCAGTGGTCTCTGGGCGGTTTTCGTGTTGTTAATGTTGATGAAAACTATACAATTAATGCAGATAATTATGAGATTACAACGGCTCAGCATGCAGAATTAGCTTCCTCTGGAGAGATGCAGCTTATTAGCCATGGAACTAGCACGTTCATTACAGCACAGCAGGCCCTTACAATAGATGTCCAAAACGGTATTAACATTGTGCTGAAAAAAGGGGATAGTGTGCTTCGTGGGGAAATAGTGGAAATAGAAAGTGAGAATGAGTTACGGTTTGTAGCAGCAAGTGAATGGAAAATTACATCTGTAAATAGTGAAATATACCTAGATTCTAAAGGTAATATCAACATGATCAGTAAAAAAATCAGCATACATTCTGACAAAATAATGTTCAACGGAATGTTGCAGTATGTTAATTGACAAAACATTAGGTGTTTAACTTGATTTTGTCATAATTTTGTAGTAAAAGATCTATTAGCAATGAGTTGCATTGCGCTGAAGGATAGCTCCTAAAAAATGACTTTATTTGTATTGGCTTCGATTTATCGCGATAGAGTTGGAGGAAGGTCAGTGAAGAAGACCAAGCTCCTCAGATTTTGACATGGCGAGCATAGGGATGGTTTTTTAAAAAATCACTGTTTGTTTGAAAACTGTTTAACCTCAAAATGGATTTTTATAATTGACATGGATAGTACGGTATTGATTCATAATCTATTCGAAAAGCAATGTCAGCGTTTACCTCATAAAACGGCTCTTGTCTGTGACTCTGGGCGTATTAGTTATGCAGAGCTTGATTTGAGAGCAAATCGTATTGCTGAGTGTTTAATTCAATCTGGTGTGCCCAGAGAAACTCCTATAGCGATTATCTGTGAGAAAAACATTGATTACGTTGCGAGTGTTTTAGGGATTTTAAAGGCTGGATGTGCATTTGTTCCTATTGATCGTAATTATCCCCTTACACGAGTGGAATATTTAGTCAAACAAGTTAACATTGAATATATGATCACAAATTCATCAAATACTGTGCTGTTTGGTGAAAGGGTTGGGAATGTAAAAATTATCACTCCCTCGATGTTGATGAAATCTCTAAAACCGGCGATAAAATTGCCTAAGGTGCAGTCAGATAACCTGGCTTACATTATTTATACTTCGGGATCTACCGGTGCTCCCAAAGGGACAATGATTGAGCATAAAAGCATTGTGCATACTTTATTGAATCAAATAGATTTTATTAACCTCCAGCCTGAAGATAATTATCTCTGTTTTTCCTCTATTGCATTTGATTCATCTATTTGTGAAATTTTTGGTACGCTAGCTGCGGGTGCAACAGCATTTTTATACGATCGAACGAAAAACTTTTCTCCTAAGGCATTGCTAAAATACATTAATAAACACGAGATAACAGCTGCAACTTTTACGCCATCAGTCTTAAAACTTTTGCGGCCAGAAGCGCTACCAACGCTACAGAAAGTTATTTCTGCTGGAGAAAAATGTTCTTTAGATTTGATGCGACAGTGGGCGAAGCACAAAAATTTTTACAATGGGTATGGCCCTACAGAGGCAAGTGTTTGTACCCATATGAAGGTTTGCCATTATGAAGATTTTCATGTCACTCTAGGCGACCCCCTGGGTGACAACTGCCATTATGTGCTGAATGATGCTATGCAACCTGTAGTGCTAGGAGAAATTGGTCAGCTGTATCTTTCGGGGCCTTGTGTTGCTCGGGGTTATGCAAATTTATCCGGAGATTGCTTTTTGAAAAATCCATTTTCAAAAGATCCGACTAGCCGAATTTATAGAACAGGTGACTTAGTGCGATTATATAAAGGTAGCCAGATGGAGTATATTGGCCGTAAAGATCAACAGATAAAAATAAATGGCTGTCGAGTAGATCCTTTTGAAATTGCCGAAGTATTGAAATACCATAAGGCAATCAAGGATGCTATTGTTACAGTAGTTGACAATGATGGACGTAATAAAATTATTGCATATTATAAAGTTAAAAAATGCTATGAAGTGACGTCAGAGCAAGTTAGAAAAGTTTTTGTTAATTACTTTCCTGATTATATGATTCCTGCATTTTTTATTGAGACAACTGAATTTCCATTAAACTATAACTTAAAAATTGATTTTCACCAATTGATTGGTGATTTTTCAAGCTTAGCTAAGGCTAAGACTGAATTGAATAAATACAAAGAAACATACTCATAGCATGGTATATGCTCGGCGCGGATAGAATTGCTGTTTTTAGCATTCATTTAATGCATAAATAATTTTACTTTACCTAAGAGCAGATCCACTTATTTATAATTTCTTGAAGCTGGTTGAAGCTCAGAGGTTTACTAAGAAAATCATCCATCCCTGCATCCAGGCACGTTTTTTTATCTTTATCTGTAGAATGAGCGGTCAATGCAATGACCGGCCCGTGTATGTATTTTCGAACTCTTTTTATAAGTTCATAACCAGACATGTCAGGCAATCCTAGATCCATAAAAACCAGGTTGTAATCATTCTGACGACATAGTTCAACGGCAGTTGTACCACAATCTGCTATTTTACAGGAAAAGCCCATTCGTGATAGAAATGATGATTGAATTTTTTGATTAGTGCAGTCATCTTCAACCATTAAAATATTCACATTTTCTTTGGATATGGATGAAATTAAACTAGATTCGCTAAATTCTTTCAGCATATCACTAGCGTCTTCTATCACATTTAATAGTTCTTTATCCCCTTCAGCAAGGTTATAGTGCAGCCCCATGTGGTTTTCTTGTACAGTTGATGTGTCAGAGCCATATGTAATAACTGCCATGTTTTTTTTCTTCAGCCAAAGCTCAGGTATGGTACTGGTATCATTTCCATCAATGAAAACAATTTGTAGGACTTTATTTTCTGTCAGTGTAAAGCTGCTCGGTGAAACGAGTTTTATATTTCGCCCATCTAACTTAGAAAAAATAATTTTTCCAGCATCACAGTCATTGTTGATGATACTAACCGATATATCAGCATTGTTTTTTGACCAATCTTGAAGAAAATTGGACTCAGGACATTTATCTACGTAGATTTGGCACCAAAAAGTTGCCCCATTACCTAATTGACTGTTAACACCCACGTTTCCGCCCATGCCTTCTACTAAACTTTGTACAATAAAAAGTCCTAGTCCGGTTCCATCGTACTTACTTTGGTAAGAGGCCTCTACTTGAACAAACTTTTTAAATACATCATCAATTTGATCATCGGGGATCCCAATGCCCGTGTCTTCAATAGAAATTTGTATATGGATACTATCTTCAGTTTCTTTGATAGGGTCAAAAGCTAAAAGCACACAACCACCAGAAGTGAATTTTATGGCATTGCTTAATAAATTCATAATTACCTGTTTTATTCTTTTTTTATCTCCTACAAGAAACACGGGCAAGCTTTCATCGTAGCAGATCTCAAGATCAACATTATTTAAATTTGCATGAAATCTTAGTTTGGTAGTGACTTCTGTGGCTAAGCGGTACAGGTTAAATCGTTCTTTTTCTAGTTTTAGTTTATCTGTTTCAAGTTTTGCTAGCATCAGGATATCTTCGATGATTTGTTTCAAGTAGGTGCCTGATTTATTTAATTCACGAAGCATTGTTTTTTGTTCAGTTGTGCTTTCTTCAGACATGAGCAACAGCTCGGAGATGCCTAAAATACCATTGAGCGGTGTTTTTAAATCATGACTCATGCAAGCAAGGAATTCTGATTTTGCGCGGTTGGCACATTCAGCTGCTTCTTTGGCTTCTCGCAAGCTGGCTTCTAAGCGTTTTCTCTCGGTGATATCAACACTAACCCCTAGGATGCCAATGGATTCACTTTGCTCGTCGAGAATGGGTGATTTATAACTTAATACATTAAGTTGTCTGCCTGATTCATCTTTGCCTGTTTCTTCAAATATTTTAGACTTTTGGCTTTCCATGATTTGTAAATCATTTTCACGGATTTGATAAGCTTTTGTTTTGGTTGTCATGTCGAAATCGGTTTTATTCGCTAAATCATCTCCGCTAGGAAGTTTCGCATTCCGTGCCAAATTATCATTGCCGCCTAAAAAGCGGCTGTTTTCATCTTTCCAGTAGATAAAAAGAGGTAGTCTGGAGATCATGCTGTTAAAGTAAAAATCTTGCTTAGCGAAATCGGTGACCTCCATGGCGGATGTGATCATGCCTACGATTGCATCTCCATCATAGAGAGGAGTTCTTGTGGTGCGAAGATACATTTTTTCTCCGCAGATTAAGATGGTTTCCCTTGCAACAACAGGAGGGCTTTTTTTTACTTCATCGATATCTTTGGGGTAATATTTTTTTACCCAAGGTAGATCTGTATCTTTTAACCCAGCAATATTCGGAAGTCCTGTTTTAGTTAACAGGTTTTGAAAGGCTTGGTTACAGTCAAGGTAGACGCCATCAAGATCCTGCCAATAGGCAAAAATTCCGAGTGTATCGCTCACTTGCCGTATTTTGCTGGATGAAGGAGCCGCTGTTTTCTCTAGGGTGCAATCCATTGCGATCTCTTTTTACGCTGTAAAATTTCCCATGAACCCACAGGGTAAGGTCACCATAAAGGACTTTGCAGAAAAGAGCAAGCCTAAGATTGAGGTAAATTTGGCTTTTCTCCTATCAAGCATAGGAAGTTAACAGTGACTCTGATTCAGTTGAAAGATCTTCGCCTATGGGTTCCTGGGGCAAAGATTTAATGCGATTTTGAATTTTTTGCAGTAAATCATCTAATTCATTTTGCTGATTATCTGTATCATGATTTACCATTTTTGTGTGTTTTATGCCTAAATCCAAATAACTCAGTTCAGATTTGATCTTGCTGAGTTCACGAAGCATGAGTTTCAATTGGCTTTCTAGTGCCGATTTTTCCTCTCGTTTATTAAAAAACTGGATCTTCAGTAGCATGTAAGCATACATTTTGAGATCAAAAATATTACTGGCTTTCATTAACTCGTTCCTTACTGTCTAGGTTACGACTGATTTATATCTAACGATCTATAAGCACTTCATCTCAGAGATATTTCGACGTAATTGCAAGGACGACATATGGCAAGTAGTATGTGTTCTTGAGTACAAATATTGAACACTATTCATTTTTTGTGAATTAATTCGCACAGCCCAACCCCTTAATGAGAATGTTTACTCAACATAAAAAACTCATCCCTGTTGCTTTGTCAAATTAATCCTTATCTGACTTAAGGTATAGTATATACAACCTGAAAAAAAATGCATGTAAGATATTTCTCAAAAATCTGTGAGCATCTTGCTCACAGACCTGGGTATACTTGGCGTAGGTTTAATCAGAATCGGTTTTTGGTATTGTTGCTGGATCACTTGGTGTTGTCATAGCATCTGTTGCTTGAGTCATAGCGTCATTGATATTTTGAGCGGCGCTTCCCGCTGTGCTGTTAACAGATTCTTGCATCTCAGTGGCTGCTTCAGACGCTGCGCTGGAAGCATTCTGCGCGGCATCTTGCATGGTTTGGCTGGCTGAATCCGCTGCTTCGGTCATGTCATCCACCACACTGGGGTTTTCAGCGTTAACATCCATCGTTGCAGTTTGATCGCTACTCATATTATCACTTGTCATGTCAGTGGCTTTTGCATCATTCATTTCAGGACTGCTGACGGTCACGGTTTCCATTGTTGAGACTGCCTCAACAGCATCACCTGGAGTTGTTGTTTCTGATGGAGCCACTTCATCAGTCTCAGAATCTTCTTGCTGGCAGGCAACAATACCCATCGCCAAGCCGAGGCCGGTTATGAAAATCATAATTTTTTTCAACATTCTCTTCTCCTACTAATCATTTTGTTATCTTTCCAATCTCTCTTTCACCAGAGATGAGCAGTACTCATACATAAAAGCATAGATAAGAATCATATTTAAGCAAGTTAATTTATATGAATGGATACTTAACCAGATAACTATTTGTACAAAATTGCACAAATAGCCCTGGATCTGTTAGGATTGAACGATAATTCAATTATTCGAGAGAGGATTTTTATGAGGATTGTTCGTTTTTTGGGTACATGCTGTATCAGCATGATTGCTTTGTTTCCAGTTGCTGGAGTTTGCTTAAATTATAGCCTGAGTGGTAACGATCAAAAAATTGTCGGGGAACCCAAAACTATTGTTTTGCAGCAGGGAGAAACATTAACCAGCATGTCTCGCCAGCAAGGCGTTGGCTACTATGAAATTTTAGAGGCCAATCCGCAGTTGGATCCAAGCAATTTACAGCCCGGAACAGAAATTCTTCTTCCCACGCAGTTTATTTTACCGGATGCACCCCACCGAGGCGTAGTGATAAACTTAGCAGAATTACGCTTGTACCTTTACTCTGAAGACGGCAAGTCTGTTGAAACAGTACCCGTTGGAATTGGCCGCCAAGGTTGGTCAACGCCCACAGGATTTACAGTAATTAAAGATCGTAGAGAGCATCCCACATGGACTGTACCGACTTCAGTGAAGGTTGATATGGCTCGGCGAGGGGTGATACTCCCTGCTCAAGTAGGGCCGGGGCCGGATAACCCCCTTGGAGATCATGCCATGCGTTTGGGTATGGTCGGTTATGTTATCCACGGGACAAATCGACCAGAAGGTGTTGGACGTAGAACCAGTGCCGGTTGTATCCGAATGTTCCCTGAAGATGTTAAAAAAGTTTTCGAGCAAGTTGAAATTGGAACGCCTGTTGCTATTATCAATCAACCCTATAAGACCGCATGGCAGGATGATAATTTTTATTTTGAAGCCCATCAGCCTCTTCATGAGCAAAGGGAAAGGGTTCATGAGCGAGTTTTTCTTCTTGCTAAAAGAGAGATTAAACATTCCTTAGTTCAAAAAAATCGGGTTGTAAATTGGGATACAGTTCGAAAACAGATCAACGAACATAACGGGATCCCCCATATAATTTCTGACATCGGGTAAAGTTTGTCTGAAAAATGGTCTATACTCATAGGAAGTGGGCATGGACCGGGGATTTTGCGTACCTACAATTTTTTTGAAGATAATTATACTTAGGTAGACAGCGGGTGTGAAAAAAATACGAAGGAGTGCAGGTTTTTCTTTACTTGAAGTGCTTATTGCTGTGGTCGTGTTGTCCATCGGCCTTCTCGGCATAGCAGGACTGCAACTCACGGGAATGCGTTTTGCCCATAATTCAAATTTACGATATCTTGCCGCGTTACAAGCCACAGACATGGCTGATAGAATGAGAGCCAACCGTGCTGGCATTATTGCCGGTAACTACAACAACATCTCTGGTATTGGCTCTGATCCGAATTGCATTGAGACAGGGTGTTCGCCTGCTCAAATGGCGGCCACAGATGCTTTCCAATGGAATACTGTAAATGGTGGGAGCTTACCTACAGGTGTAGGTACTGTTGTGGGAGCAGGATTAAATTCAGTTTTTACAATTACCGTGTCATGGACTGAGATGGGGCCCGGTGGGGTTGCAGCCCAGGCACAAAATTTTACACTTAATTTTCAACCGTGAGTTGATTTATGGTTTTATTAGCAGTGCGATCATTAAAATCCCAAAATGGGATGAGTCTTGTTGAGCTGATGGTTTCCATTGTAGTAGCGCTGTTGCTGCTGGGGGGAATATTACAGATTTTAGTGAATAGTACCCAATCCCATCGGATACAAAATGCCTTAATGCGAGTCCAGGAAAATGGTCAATTTGCCATGGAATTAATGGCAAAAGATATACGCAATACAGATTTTTGGGGTTGTTTAACAAGTTTAGATGATGTGAATAACTTACTTAATGGTTCAGGTGGTGGTTATGATATGGGTTTGCACGGTTTTATTGAAGGGATCAGTGGCACTGCTAATGAATCAGGAGGTGGCCCGGTGATAACCGGTACCGATACAATTACTGTTCGAGGCTCCAGGAGTGTTGCGAATGGCTTAACAATTCAAGCGCCATTTGGGCCTATTACATCCTCACCGATTAATGTGGGGCCGAACTCCAATATACAAACAAGTGACACCGTATTGGTAAGTGATTGCCTTGTGGGGGATTTTTTTCAAGCAACCGATGTGGATAGCGCGGGCAATATTAGTCATGCAGCGGGGGTTGGAACACCGGGTAATAGCACACCGAATTTAAGCAAAGTGTATACAGGGGATGCTGCGGTGTATCTTCCTTATACCCATACCTACGATATTCGAGTGGGTAGTAGCGGTTTACCCGCATTATTTCGTACAGATGAAAATGGCAGCCAAGAAATTGTTGAAGGTGTGGAAAATATGCTTATTCTCTATGGTGAAGATACGGATAATGATGGCACCGCAAATCGTTATGTTCGAGCGAATTCTGTAACCGACATGGATAATGTCGTGAGTATCAGACTTAATGTAGTGCTTGAGACACTAGAAGATAACCTGACACCAACTCCACAAAGCTACATATTTAATGAGCAAACTATTGTTCCTGGCGATAATCGCTTACGCAGAGTCTACAGTTCAACTATTGTTTTGCGAAACCGGAGTGGCTAACATGAATCAAGTCATCTTCCAAAAACAGCAAGGTGCCGTATTAGTTGTTGCCTTAATTGTGTTATTGGTCTTGACGTTAGTCGGTGTTGCTAGTTTACAGTCCACCTCTGTGGATGAGCGTATGGCAGGGAATTTGCGAGATTTGAATTTAGCATTGCAAGCGACTGATTCAGCTTTACGTGAGGCGGAAGGTATCATTGATGGTTTTGCCAATACCACAGGGTTTGGTACTGGGGGTGGATTATATTCTTTAGGGAATGCACCGGATCCATTTGCTGATAGTACTTGGACAGGTGCTAGCTCTAATGTGTCTACATTAGGTTTGGGATTGCCTAATAATCCAAGGTTTTTTATTGAATTGATTGGTGATTTTTCGGATGAAACAGGTACAGAAATTAATGTTTTAAATTACGGCCAATCTAGCGAAGGTGCTGTGACGGTCTTTCGTATTGTTGCGAGAGGGACTGGGGCGGCTGATAAAGCACAAGTGATTTTAGAAAGTTTTTATGGCCGGCGTTTTTAGTTTATATAAATAAAAAGGATTTTTACAACTCTTTTTTTAGGGAGTGTAAAATATGCTTTATAATTTTTTTAAAAAAAATATTTTTTGGGCTATTGTCCCTCTTCTTTTCTTGACTCAAAGTACAATGAGTGCACCGGGGAATTTAGCCGATGAACCCTTAATTACATCGTTAGGTGTGGAGCCTAATATTATGTTCTTACTGGATAGTTCCGGCTCAATGCAAAATATTGTCATTGATAGCCCCTACGATCCTAATGTTATTTATTTTACATGTCCCTCCAATATTACTCTCTTGCCAGGGAGTATTGTAGAAAATCGAGTCATTTGGGGCGAGGGGAAAATCTATTTTCGCTATGGCAGTTACACCTATGACTGGGGTGCTGCTTCTGGGTATGGTTATACGGGACGTCCTAACCGATGTTTTGATCCAGATGAAGATTACACTGCTATGCTATATGCTAATACAGATGCAAGCTGGGCAAAACATGCAAGTGGTTATAATGAGACTATTTATACAGGGAATTATCTTAACTGGTATTTTGGAACGATGCCAAATTTATGGGGTTCTACCGCTCGTAATAAACCAGGTACGGAACGTCGAATTGAGGTGGAAAGGAATGTTGCAAAACAACTGGTTAATAGCTTAGATGATGTGCGTATTGGTTTATCACGCTTTGATTGGGACTTCGGTGTTCGCATATTAGAGGGCATTGATAATATTGACAGCAATCGCAGTGCGGTATTATCAAAAATTGACAGTGTACCGGCAAGTGGTTATACCCCTTTAGCAGAAGCGATGCATGAACTAGGACGGTATTTTGTTCAGGGACATAATAATATATTAACGCTACATCCGGAAAGTGCTAATCCTAGTACAAAAAGTGCTTATGCTGTTTTTAATGATCCGCCTACTTATACAAGTGGTGTGCCCCAAGCATCGCCCATTCAATATTTTTGTCAAAAAAATTTCATTATATTGCTCACAGATGGACGTCCTACTCGGGATAGAGATGTGGATTCGAGTACAGGCTTGACGGATTATGATCGTGATTGCCAAGGGGCAAATCCTTCTTGTTTGTCCTATGATCGAAAGCCTAACTATGTGTATGATAATGAAGGAAGTGATTATTTGGATGATGTTGCTATGGCAATGTACGATATTGATCTTCGACCGGATCTATCTGCCAATGATGGAACACCTGTTAAAAACAATGTGATCACTTACACTATTGGATTTTCAGATCCCGTTGTTAAGGGCGATCCTTTGTTAAAGGATACGGCAAGTCAGTCTGGAGGATTGTTTTTTAATGCAGATAATTCTGAAGAATTATTAAATGTTCTGCGGGAAGTTACCTCAGATATTTTTGATCAAGTAAGTACAGCCGCTGCGGCAACGTTTAATTCTGCAAATTTAACCCAAGACAGTGCATTATTTCTCGTGCAATTTAATACGTTAGGCTGGACAGGAAATTTGCTTCGTTATCCTATTGATGAGAATGGTGTTATTGGATCTTTAGAATGGGATGCTGCGACGATTTTAGACAATCAAGATATCAACGAGCGTTTTATATTCACTTACAATAGTGATACCAATACAGGTGTTCCATTTAAAACCCTAGCAAATTTATCTATCGCTCAACAGATGGATTTAAATATAGCTCCTGATGGTAGCAATGATGGCTTAGGGCAACAGCGTCTTGATTTTCTTCGAGGCGATCGTAGTAGCGAAGGCAATCCATTTCGTGTCAGGCCCCACTTGTTAGGGGATATTGTCCATTCTACTCCAGTTTATGTGGGGCATCCAGAGAGTCATTGGCCTGATATTTCTCCTTTTCCCACGGCGGATGGCAATAAATACAGTGATTTTCAAAGTGGTAGTGCATTTAATCGTACTCCAGTTGTGTATGTAGGAGATAATAGTGGCATGCTGCAAGGATTTAATGGCAGCACAGGGGAAAGTATTTTTGCCTATATTCCGAGTAATTTATTTTCTACAAGTGTGAGTAAAGGCCTGCATTATTTAACCGATCCTAATTATTTACATCGTTATTATGTTGATTTGACAACCAGTATTCAAGATGCCTATGTTGCTGTGACTACAGCAGGAGCAGCTGCTTGGCATACTGTTTTAGTGGGTGGTCAACGTGGAGGAGGGCGAGGCTATTTCGCCCTTAATGTGACAAACCCTAATCAATTTTCCGATGGCAATGCTAACGCGTTACTGATGTGGGAATTTACCAGCAATGACGATCAAGATTTAGGTTTTGCATTTAGTGATCCAATTATTGGGCTGATGAATAATGGTCGTTGGGCGGCAATTGTGGGTAATGGATATAATAGTACCGGAACGGGTAGTGCTAAATTAATGATTTTATATTTAGATGGAGGATTGGATGGAAGTTGGACTCTCGGATCAGACTATGTTGTTATTGATACAAAACAAGGAAGTTTAACGGATTTAAATGGCCTTTCTTCCCCTGCTGCTGTGGATCTCGATGGTAATCGCACAATTGATCGTGTGTATGCTGGAGATTTATTTGGTAATCTTTGGGCTTTTGATTTATCTGGAAACAGTGCGTCTAGCTGGGGCGCAGCCTATGGATCCTCCACTAGCCCGGAACGTTTGTTTAATGGGCCAGGCAAAATTCAATCTATTACGGCGCGTCCTTTAGTGATGAAACATCCTACTCAAAATACAAGCGCTATTAACAAGCCTAATGTTTTAGTGTTATTTGGAAGTGGACAATATTTAACGAATCAAGATAAAATCAATCTTGATACTCAGTCATTTTTTGGTATTTGGGATCATGGGACAGGTGGTTTGACGAAAAATGACTTGACTCAGCAAACCATTGTGACTGAAACAGCAAGCAAACGAGTTGTGAGCAATCATGTTGTGCCCTATGGGGATAGTAGTGCTGCTGGTCAACAGGGTTGGTTTATTGACTTTATGAATGGCGAAAGAATTATTGTGACTTCTGCAATACGAGATGGAATTGTTTTTTTCAATACCTTGATCCCAGACACTTCTTCTCCTTGTGCATTTGGTGGTACGGGGTGGATCATGGGTGTTACTGTGCTTCATGGAGGAGAGCCGGATGCGGTTATTTTGGATGTCAATAATGACAATATTCTGGATGATAATGATAAACTTAATGACAATATTGTCAGCGGCCTAAAATTTTTAAATGGTATTCCCATGCAGGCAACATTGCGAGATGACTTTATGTTTGTACCCGGTAGTGATGGTAGCATCAATCGTTTTCGAATTCTTAATCATGAAAAATTAGTCGGCAGAATTTCTTGGCATGATATGAGCGATGCTGAGGAATAAATACTATACTGTTGAATGTAAAGGAATAGGAGTCTTAATCGTTTGAACAAAAATGTATCTATTTTGTATGTCTGTTCGTTGTCACGATAGTGATGAGAGGTTTTATCTGTGAATAAACTGGCTGAACGACTGATTATTTTTTTATTTGGACTTATTTTAGTCAGTCCTATCGCTGTCGCTGCGCCAGGAGCCATAGCCTCAGAGCCGTTGTTAACCTCTGCCCGAGTTGATCCTAATATTATGTTAGCATTGGATAGCTCAGGCTCTATGAATAATATTGTCGAAGAATCTCCTTTTGATCCCAATGTGACTTACTTTAATTGTCCTGGTAGTATGGCTCTTGCGCCATATACCGATAATCTTGTCAAGATTCAACTGAGCGGGCGTTCTGGGCAGCCATACTTTTGTCTTGGACAGCCATACTCTTGTTTTGATAGTACTACCTTTGACTGGGGAGTGAATGTAGGAACTGACCCCGGCCCCACTGGTCATAGCAAACGCTGTTTTCAACATGATGGTGAATATAAGGCAAAGCTTTACGCCGATGCTAATTCGGGATCTAGAAAATACCCTTCGGGTTATGCAGATACAACGTATACGGGTAACTACTTGAATTGGTATTTTGGAACTTCACCTCATCAGTGGGGATCGAGCGCTCGTAATAAACCGGGCACCCAAAGACGATTAGATGTACAACGGGATGTTGCCATAGGGTTGGTGAATCAAATCAATCATGTTCGAGTCGGATTAACGCGATTTGATGGGAATGATGGTGCTGATATTTTGGTGGGTGTCAATGACATTGAGACTCATCGCAATACCCTTGTGAGTAATATTCAAAATATACCTGCCAGTGGAAATACTCCCTTGGCTGAAATGCTGCAAGAAATTGGTCGTTATTTTGTTCAAGGATACAATAATAATCTAACTCTGCACCCAGGAACATCTTATGCAACGACTAAAAGAGCCTATACGGTGTTTGATCGTCAACCTCGTTATAATTCGGGTGTTGTACAACGCTCACCTATCCAATATTTTTGTCAGAAAAATTTTAATATTATTGTGACCGATGGACGTCCTTCTGCGGATACAGGCATCAGTGCATCCAGTGGATTGCGTGATTACGATAGAGACTGTCTCAATGCTACGCCCAGTTGCGAGGAGCATGATCAAAAGCCTAGCCAAAACTATGAAAACGGTGGCAGTGACTACCTGGATGACGTCGCAATGGCCTTGTTTGATATGGATCTGCGCCCGGATTTAACTGACAACAACGGTGATCCCGTTAAAAATAACATGATCACCTATACCATTGGATTTGCTGATCGTAATGTGCAAAATGATGCTTTGCTGCGAGATGCTGCGGGTCAAGGAGGGGGGATTTACTATGCAGCAAGTGATACAACAGGTTTAATTGATTCATTAGACGCGGTTGTTGCGTCCATTGCATCAAGTATTAATACCGCTGCTGCCGCAACGTTTAATGCTGCAAATTTAACCTCAGACAGTGCCATTTTTTCAACTCAATATGATACGACAGATTGGACAGGAAATTTAATAAAATTTCCTGTTGATGAGCAAGGTAATATTGGCGCAGCTGTGTGGGAAGCGAGAACTATCTTAGATAACACAAATACCAATAATCGTTTTATTTTTACTTATAATCCTATTCTGAATCAAGGGGTACCTTTTAGGGATATTAGCCAACTCTCTGCGGCACAAGTGGCTGATTTAAATACAGCACCTGGTGGAGGAAATGATGGTAGAGCGCAACAGCGATTAAATTTTTTGAACGGTGATAGAAGTCTCGAAGGCACAGTCTTTAGAACACGGACGCATATTTTAGGGGACACTGTGGATTCAGCGCCAGGATTTGTCGGAGCGCCTGAAAGTCATTGGCCTGATATCGCTCCATTTCCAACGGCCACAGGAAAAAAACATTCTGATTTTGCATCAGGAGCTGCAAAAAACCGTACACCAATGGTTTATGTTGGGGATAATGGTGGTTTTCTTCAAGGGTTTCGAGCAGATAATGGTGTGAATATTTTATCATTTATGCCGAGTAATCTTTTTTCTGACCAACAAACCCAAGGTTTGCACTACTTAACGGATCCAAATTATCAGCATCGTTTTTATGTGGATCTTTCTCCTGCTATTCAGGATGCTTATATTCCTGTAACACCTGGAGGAGGCAGTAACTGGCGCACAGTGCTAGTGGGAGGCGAACGGAATGGGGGACGAGGTTATTTTGCCTTAGACGTGACTGACCCAGGACGTTTTTTAGACAGTAACGCAGATCAAATTTTTCTTTGGGAGTTTTCCAATGTTAACGATCCAGATTTGGGATTCACTTTCAGCGATCCAACCATTGGTTTGATGAACAATGGACGCTGGGCAGCTATTTTTGGGAATGGTTATAACAATACGGGCAGCGGCAGGGCTAAATTATTTATTGTTTATCTGGATGGAGGATTAGATGGCACGTGGACGCCCGGTGTGGATTACGTGGTGCTGGATACTCGCAGAGGAACGTTATCTAATTTAAATGGGCTTTCTACACCGGCTGCAATTGACACGGATGGTAATAGAACCATTGATCGTATTTATGCTGGAGATCTTTTTGGTAATATGTGGGCATTTGATGTTTCCAGTAGTAATCCTGGTGATTGGGGTGCAGCCTATGGCCCTGCATCCAGCCCTCGTCCTTTGTTCAGGGGGGGTAATTCTCAGCCCATCACAGCAAAACCCATTGTCGTCAATCATCCTAGCGTAGGAGATGATATTAACAACGAACCTAATGTTATGGTTTTATTTGGTACAGGGCAATTTATTACAAGTGATGACAAACTCAATACAGATACCCAACGATTTTATGGTATTTGGGACTCGGGAACGGGAAATTTGCGGCGTAATCGGTTAGTTCAACAAACTTTTGTGCAAGACACCGATAGCATTCGAATTGTGACAGATAGAACAGTACCTTATACGGCTACGGGCGGTAGCCGACGATTGGGTTGGTATATATCATTGCCTGATAGTGGCGAGCGTGTGGTAACGACCCCACAAGTGAGGGGAGGCATTGTCTTTTTCACAACAATGATCCCAGATACTTCCACATCTTGTTCATTTGGTGGTAGTGGATGGATCATGGCTGTAAAAGTGGAAAATGGTGGAGAGCCTGATGAAGTGGTGATTAATGTCAATAATGATGACAAATTGACCGACGCGGATAAAATTAATGATTATGTGGTGAGTGGGATCCGTTATCAACATGGTGTTCCAATGCAATCGAGTTTGCGGGGGGATTATCTATTTACCCCAGGTAGTGATGGAACCATTACTCGCACTAGAGTTCTCAGTAATGAGCAATTGATAGGAAGGATTTCTTGGCAAGAATTGACATCGGGTAGGGATTGATTTTTATACTTTATGCCAGGGGAACGCTAAGATAGCATGGAGGCTAACAGTAAATGAATTTAGGGCAATTTTTGGCTTTTTTATTGACCTTGGCGGTGATTGTAACGTACCTAAATCATCGTTTTGTGCAGATGCCAACAACCATCGCAATCATGTTTTCGTCTCTTCTTATTTCTCTTTTATTATTGTTATTAAGCAAGTTGGGTTTTACAACATTTGAAGAATCTTTTGCTAATACATTAAAAGGATTTGATTTTTATAACTTTCTCATGCATGGCTTGCTAAGTTTTCTATTATTTGCAGGTGCGCTGAATGTTGAATTTACGCATTTGCAAAAGCGGGCTTGGGAAATCACCATCCTTGCTTTGTTTGGTACCGTCGTTTCCACATTATTGGTTGCAGGAGGTGTCTATTACCTATTGCCTTACTTGGGTTATCAGCTTCCTTTTATTTATTGTCTTTTGTTTGGTGCTTTGATTTCTCCAACGGATCCCATCGCGGTTCTTGCCATCTTTAAACGTCTAGGTGTTTCTAAAGAAATTCGCATTATTTTAGAAGGGGAATCATTGTTTAATGATGGCGTAGCCATTGTTTTATTTCTAAGTTTTTACCAAATCCTGCAAACGGGAGAAGGATTAACCTGGCCTTATTTTTTAGAGATGTTTATTATCAAAAGTGTGGGTGGCATTGCTTATGGTGTGATTTTAGGCATTGTAAGCTACCTATTGATTAAGCCTATTCATAATCATAAAGTTATTATTTTACTTACCGTGGGCGTCACTACAGGAGGTTATGCTGTAGCAGAATTATTAGAAATATCAGGGCCATTGGCTATGGTGACCGCCGGGATCTTTATTGGTAATCGCGGACGTCCTTTTTCAATGTCTGAGAACGATAGCCGTGCTGTGGATCAGTTTTGGGAAATCATTGATGAAATTCTCAATGCTATTTTATTTGTTTTAATAGGGTTTGAAGTATTGCTGATCGATCTTGATTTTTTACAGTTAGTTTGTGCTGGGGCGGGAATTATGATTGTTTTGCTTTCTCGTTTGATTAGCGTTGGAATTCCGTTGCAATGTTTTAAGCTATTTAAAAAATATCCACCAAATCAAATAAAAATAATGGTTTGGGGTGGCTTAAGAGGGGGGTTAGCTGTTGCGTTAGCTCTGTCATTGCCTAATTCTGAATTACGCTCAATGGTGCTTACATTGACTTATTTCACGGTGGTTTTTGCTATTTTAGTTCAAGGTATGACCATGAAATATTTCATAAAATGAAAAAATACTTCTCCTTAATCTTACGTTAAAAATTATTTTATATACTTATTGGCAGTAGGGTTATTTTATGTGGCCACTTAAAATTTTCTTAAGGAGTCAATATTGTGGAAAATTTTGATAAAATTCATTTTGTGGATAATGAGCATTATTATGATGAAGACATAGATATCTATCATATTGATGAGATGGTGGAAGATTTTGGAAGACTTGAAGAGCAGATATTGCATAAAAGTATGTCTGATGATAGTAATGGATATGCGAAGCGAAAAATAGAAATTTATATGGAAGAGCAGCGGCTCCAAAAGGATCTTCATGATGTTTTTGATGATGACTATTTTGGGTAGAGTGCGATTAAAGCACTTCTCGCAACATGTTGCGAATTTCTTTTCGCTTTAAAATTTTATTTTGAGTTGCTTCAGGGAGATCAGTGAAATTGATAACATGTTTCTTCACGAGGACTTCGATCAAATCTTCAATCGCTCTGCTCATTTCTAAGTCAGATGCAAGGAGCTTTTTTTCTGGGCTATTTCTTTCGTTAAAAAAATCTATCATGTCAGGATGATCGATTGAAAGCCATTCTCCATGATCTTTGTCGGATTCTTTTTGTACACTTTGAATACAGCCTTCTGAGTCCCTTTGAACATAAAACACGGCGTAGACACTCCAAAACCCATCTCGATGACTCAAATTATAGCTCTTTTTGAGAAATAATCACTTCACCTTTAGTTGAGTTATCACTTAAATAGCTGCTATTACATTTTTTAACAAAAAATTACTTTTTAATCAGGAACTATTTTGTATTGGATGTTAAATTTGTTTACGAGTAGGTGATAAGGTTTGAAAAATGGTTACTGAGCTAAGTTTTGCCGCTGTACAAAATTTGATAGGGCTACAAGGAGTTGACGCAAATGCTGAATTTCAGTTGCAAAATAACCCAATGCCCCAACGTGAACTAGCCGATCGAGTCATAGGCAAGTTAAAATATCTTGATGGGCTTTATATACCTATCCAGGAAGCCTATCAAAAAATTGCAAATCGTTATCCTTATGATTATTTGGTAAAACTTGCTAAAGTCATTGTCGGTGAGCGTGTTCGTGGCTTGCTGACAATTAATGAAAAAAACAGATTGCCGGTTTTGCTCCATTGGTATTTTGAATCCTTTATGAATGAAGATAATG
Source organism: Gammaproteobacteria bacterium (assembly GCA_021773305.1). Classification (GTDB taxonomy): domain Bacteria; phylum Pseudomonadota; class Gammaproteobacteria; order UBA1113; family UBA1113; genus JAJFKH01. The sequence continues at coordinate 30,080 of JAJFKH010000005.1, forward strand.
ATGAAAGAAAAGTGTTTAGGCAATATCGAAAAAATGTTGAAATAATAAATTCTAGCGATAAGGAAACCCAAAATACTCAACATTGGTTATCTGTGGTTTTTTATCTTCTTTCAAAAATAGGATTTTCGGATGCCAGTGAAGGGACTGATTTTAATGATGAAGTTGAGCAAAGCGTGAAGGCTGTATGTCAGTATGCAAGTGATTTTCTAGGTCAAGCAGATATTTGTTTGCTAGATTTAGAGGCTCAAAAATCTAAATTAGATGAAGAGTTTGAAGATGAAAAGTTCGCTGGGTTTTATGATAATACGAAAGATGAAACACAAAATAAAGGGGTGCCAGTAGCAAGTAAGACTCCCGTAGGACAACCGCCATTGGTACATAAGATTGTTATGCCAAATTCTATTGGTGAAGTTGATGATACCCGTTTGGATTTGAAAAAGCTGATGATTTTACAGCGCATTTTAGAATGCACTAAACTGTTTTATATACATCAAACAGTAGGTGATAACTTATGTTTGGTTATGGGTGACAAATTTGATGAGTTAAGTAATTTTATTAGAGAATTATCTGAAATCAATGTCCATGGTGCAACACTGTATGATTATATCATTGCTTTAATTAATAGCAATAACGTTGAAGATGACTGTCAAAACATTCTTTCAATGTTGAATGTTCTGTCTACTCAAAACCTTGATGAGTGCTTAGCTCAATTTCATGAAGCTGCTTTCATCCGGTTTGATCTAGAAAAGCAATATCCTAAGATGAACCCTCTCAATAATATGCAATTGACGACGGCTTTGGTAACGGTGAAGCAGCGTTATATTCAAGGTGAAAAGCTCAATGATTTTTTTGGGAAAATGCGGCAAGATGTAAATCGTCTTCATGGGCATACAACTAAACGACATGTGATTTTAAATAGAAAAAAATTATATGCTCGTGAAGCTGAAAAATCTGAGGCGCTCAATAAAATCTTAATATCTTTGGTGATATCCTCAAAAAAATTGTTTGAAGTGAATCCCTTTGATCGAGAAGCATATCAACGTATTTTCCAAGAATTTTCTCCAGAAAAAGAAAAAAAAATCGCATCTCACTCTGATATATGGAAAAATTACCGAAAGAAGTTAAAGAATGCAGTCGTGACCTGTTTATCTTTCGGTATTTATCCTTTACGCCATCATTTAAAGAAAGGAGTGTTTTTTTCGCCTCCTAAAAGTCGTTCATTCAAAAATGCACAGAAGCTAAAAGATGAAATTTATCATTTTTGGCAAATGGAGCCTAATACACCTGCCACAAAAAAACACAATAAAAAAAGAGGTAAAGTGAATGAAGGAGGGGAGCAGCAAGCACCACAAGTACAATTAATTTAATGGGAATTCTATCCGTGACAAAAATATCTATTCGTGTCAGTATTGCAGAGCAAAAAATGCGGCTTTTTGATAATCAAACTGCTGTTCGCTGTTATAGCATTTCTACCGCTAAAAATGGCTCAGGTGAGCTGAAAAATAGTGATATGACACCAAGAGGGCGTCATATCATACGAGCGAAAATTGGTGCGAATTGTCCTATTAACACTGTCTTTATTCACCGGCGTCCGACGGGAGAAATTTTTTCTTCTGCATTGCAGCAAGCAAACCCCAATCGAGATTGGATTTTAACGCGGATCCTTTGGCTAAGTGGCTGTGAGATTGGCAAAAATCGCTTGGGGTTGGTGGATACAATGGCTCGATATATTTACATTCATGGCTGCCCTGATGATGTTGCCATGGGGATCCCACAATCCCACGGCTGCGTCAGAATGCGAAATATTGAATTAATAGAATTTTTTGATCTCGCGCCCGTGGGTGCAGAGGTTATGATAGAAGAATGATTGGTCGGAGATAGTGACCTGTTACCCGGTTTTGAACCTGAGTTCGACACGTAGGGGTGGGTTATTGGGTGCTCATGAATATCAGCTTTTTAACCCCGTCTAGTGGGCTTTTTGTCTTTAAATAGGGGCGATTTTTGCAGATCTATCTTAAGATTTTCCCCCCGCTGCCTACGTGCTGCGGCTCGTCCGCAGCATCCAAGAATAAACAGTGATATTCGTGGGGATCTGTCAGGACTTGTTCGTTGCATCTTTTAGCTAATCGCATGTTTTTAATAAATAGTTTTCAAATTTTCGTGTTGAACCCTCAGATTTTGAACTAGGCTCTATTTTCATGAGCAACACCACCACGAACGGCATGATAGTGATTATTATTTACCCGTAGTAATAAAATAGTATTATTTGGCTGTGGAAGTGTTATTGCTTGATTTATCCTGTGATTGCTTAAATGATTGAAGCTCTTCCCCTTCTTGTTTGGCAAGCTGTGTTTTAATGGGGCTTAATTTATCTGAGATATTTTCTCCTTCAAGGATCATTTTATGGAGCGGCTTTAACTGACTGAAAATATATTTAAAAGTGCTCTTTTGCTGTTGAAGTTCTTTATAGTTTAAGAATTTTTTTATCACCTGTTGTTTATCACCGGTGCTTTCTTTAAGAGAATTAAGATAGACAATCTTTTGCTGACATTTATTAATTTCCGTCGTCATAATTTTAGTATTTTGATTTATTATTTGATCGTATTCTTTTACAGCAAGTATTCAAACTTTGGTATAGTATTTTCAGTAGATAAGCCATTCTGACAAAAGCTTATAAAAAAATCAATACGGTAAATTTACGATAGTTTTAAAATGGCCCCTAGTTGTTTAAAATAGAAATGTCTCCAGAAAAGGGTGCGCAAGCAATAATGTATTTGACATTATATGGGTTAAGTGGTACAATCCTTTCGTAATTTTCAATGTAGAATTAAAGTAAAAGAGTACCTCAAACAGTGTTTATCTATCATTGTCAACAAAAAAGCATCGTTACTAAGTTAACAATTTCTAACAAATATATTACCTTCCATATGGGCATAAGAAAGAGAGCTATGGAACTGGATGTATTGTACAAAAAATTTGGCTTAGAAAATGGTCCTATAGCTGATAGCCCCAACCATATGTTTTGTCACGATTTTACTGACGATATACATAGGGGACACACTGAACATCAACATCGAATGTTCCCTGAAGCAGAAAAAAATAATCGCTATGACTATTTAGAGAATATGCTAAATTTTCTCATAGATAGGCAAAAAAATGCAGCGCTTAGGCTTTCTGATCTTGATGATGCTCGAGTGTTGGCAGAAAAAAATCGTGTCGAAGTAAAAGGTGAGGTGCTTCCTACGGTTGTCCAAACAGCGCTGGATAATTTTGATCTCCGGTCAGATTTTATTTCTCAATCGGATGCATCGAAGTGTTTGAACGAATTTAAGCAATACTCACAACAATCGCTAAATATTAACTTAGAATTACTTATGGATTATGCCGAAAAAATGCTTAAGAAAAATTGGGACGTACTGTATAACAAGAGAATAATACTTTGTGGGGAAGCTCTCCTCAGTACTACTGAGGAAAAACAGATTGAGTTTTATGAAAGCATATTAGTGCTTCGACTTGATATGCTAAATTTCAAAAAAACTTCAGGTTTATTTGGTCTTTTTTATCAAAGCGTTGTAAGAAATAGAATTACAGCTATAGCTTCTCACGATTTATCTGATGAGAACTTGGATGTCATTTTATGGAAAATAGATAAAGCTATTTATAGAGAGATGGCGAAAAATATCAATAACATGAGCAACTGCTATATATTATTTTTCTCTACCATATTAACAGCCTTAAGCTATTGTCTGAACAATAAAGAGGATATTTCCCCCGTACGTATATTCTCTATATTTACCATTGCAGCTCTGCTTTTCAAAGCCGCCACTGTAGGTGCTAACTACCTTGTTAATCCAGCTCCAGTCAAAATAAAAGAAGGCTTAGTAGAAGGGCTCAGTAGAAGGCTCAGAAACGATGCCCAATGATTCCTCAGAGTTAGGAAGGCCCCGTATCGCAACAAAACAGCAACATTAAGGTGGCAAAATAGCCCTAAATCCTGTATAATGGCCTCTTTAATTGTTTACAATTTAACCTAAAATACAAGTTTATGGTAGTGAAATGGCTGAAAAGTGTATATTTCGTATAATTTTTATTCAGAATGATGTGGCTTACGAAATGTATGCCAAACAAGTTTGTGAATCTGAAATGTTCGGTTTTCTCGTTGTAGAAGACATTATTTTTGGTGAGAAAACCTCTGTGGTAGTTGATCCGAGTGAGGAAAAACTGAAATCACAGTTTAGTAATGTTAAACGGACTTACGTGCCTATGCATGCTGTGATACGCGTTGATGAGTTGAGTAGTGGCAAAGAGGGAACTGCAAAAATCACTCAATTAGGTAAAGGAAGCGTGAGTCATTTTCCTGGCTTTGCAATGCCACCTAAGAGCTCAGGGGATGATTGATTGTCATTCGGCCTAATTTTGCCATTATGGATATTGTTGTATCTAACATGGAGTAACTAAGCTATGAGTCAAGAAATGATTGTTTGGTTACAACACCAAATGAGCTTCCTACATAATCAAGGATGGATTGTCCAAGTGTTTTTGCTTGTTTTTATGACCTTGGTTTTGGCCTATGCGGAAAGTATTGTCTACCGTAAAATGTATCCAAAATTTCAACGTTCAGGAACGGTGTGGGATGACTCTGTGGCCTATGCTATTCACAAACCTCTTCAAGCCTTGATTTGGTTAATGGGTCTTTCCCTTGCCGCAGATATTGTAGCAATCTCTGGAAAACACACTGCTATTTTTAACATTGTAAAACCCTTAAGAAGTTTAGGTATTATTATTCTTTTTGCATGGTTTTTACTTCGAGTTATCGATAAAGTTGAACAAAATTTTGTAAAAGGGCGCTCAAGGGTTGATGCTATTGATAAAACCACTGTCTACGCTCTAGGTAAATTATTTAAAGCGGCTGTTCTTATCACATCCTTTTTGGTTGCGCTACAGACATTTGGTATTGGCATTTCAGGTATTTTAGCGTTTGGTGGTATTGGTGGTGCTGCTGTTGCATTTTCTGCCAAAGATCTCTTGGCAAATTTTTTTGGTGGGCTGGTAGTGTACCTTGATAGACCTTTTGCTGTGGGTGACTGGATCCGCTCTCCCGATCGCAATATTGAAGGAACAGTAGAGTACATCGGTTGGCGAAGTTGTCGTATTCGTACCTTTGATAAACGTCCGCTTTATGTGCCAAACAACGTTTTTACTAATGTTTCTATTGAAAATCCCTCCCGGATGACAAACCGACGTATCAAAACCTTTATTGGTGTGCGTTACCATGATGCCGGCAAATTAGCGGTTATTTTGCAAGATGTTGAAAACATGTTGCGCCATCATCCAGAAATTGATACCAACCAAACATTAATGGTGAATTTAGTGGAATTTGCGCCATCATCGTTGAATTTTATGGTGTATACCTTTACAAAAACAACGAATTGGGTACGCTTTCAGGCTATTCAGCAAGATGTGTTTTTGAAAATCATTGATGTTATTTTAAGCCATGGGGCAGAGTGTGCATTTCCTACGACAACGGTTCATATGTCAGATCCTACGAAAATAGGTAAATTATACAAAACTGAAACCTTAACAGTGGAAGAATCATAATCTAGTCCTACGGATTTCATTGAGAATGAGTGATGGTGAGTGAAAAATGACGACAATAGCAATTATTGGTGGCTCTGCATTGCCAAGGTTGGAAGGTTTTGAAGAACTATCAAGGCAGACAGTGGATACGCCTTATGGCCCGCCGTCTTCTCCAATTGTTGCTGGAAAATTTGCTGATCAGGAGGTCTATTTTTTAGATAGACATGGGTTAGAGCGTTGCACAGCTCCTCACAAGATTAATTATCGAGCAAATTTTTGGGCGCTAGAACAACTAGGTGTTAAAAATATTTTAGGTACGAGTATTGTCGGAGGGATCCGATCGGACATGACCCCAGGGCATTTTGTTTTCCCCGATCAGTTAATTGATTATACCGTTAATCGTCCGAGCAGCTTTTATGAAGATGAATTTGGCTTTCATCGGCATATTGACTTCACTTACCCCTATTGCCCTGTTTTGCATGATATTTTAGTCAATTGCGCCCAGATCCTAGGGCTTGATTTTTCTGATGATGCAACCTACGGGGTGACTCAAGGGCCACGTTTTGAAACAGTTGCGGAAGTCAATCGCTTAGAGAAAGATGGCTGCGATGTGGTAGGGATGACGGCGATGCCTGAGGCTGTCTTAGCACGTGAATTGGACATTGGTTATGCGACCATAGGGATTGTTGGCACCAAAGCTGCTGGGCGCAGTGATGGTTTGCATGTCAGTATCGATGAAATAACCAGCGTGGTTGAGGCGAGCATGGAGCAGATGTACAGACTCTTTGCATTGTTACTTAAGCAGCTGCCTTAGCTCTGTGATGGCCCACGTGATGGCTAAAACGATGGTTTACATGTCCCTTTAGCTCTAGATTAAAAAATTCATTAATTCGAGCTTTAACTCTTTCTCGTTTATGTCCTTTCGATTTTTCAAAGGCGTTATTTTCAATAATACAGGGTTTTTTCTCGGTATATTTTGACTGGCCATAGGGGCCTTGATTTTTCCCTGTTAATTTGTATTTCAAGAAAGAAACCAGATGTCCTATAACGTGTAAGACACTGGTAGGATGGCTTTCAAGCTGGATCCAGGTCGCTTTTTTGTCCCCAACCATGCGAGTCCCAATCAGGCACTCTTTCACAAGAGGCCCTTGAATAGAAAATTGTTTATCAATGGAGTCATGACTCGATGAGTTATTACGATCGGTTTTACGAGTAAAAGTGTTCCATTTGTTATAGAGTTCACCATCATCCTCAATGACTAAATGACCGCCTTTAAAAAATTCTTCAAGATCGCGTTTTGATTCAACGCAGAGACTTAATATATCAACAATGACAATAATTTCTTCGGGAGTTGCATGTTTAAATTGTTTTTGTATATTTTTCAACAACTTAGGGCAAATTTTAACCTCTTCTTGCATAGCAACGGCTACCTGAGGCCGCCTTAAGAAAGCATTTGCCATCAAAGCGTCGATGTCTACCATTTCACTTTTATGTTTTTTTCTCTTCATTTTCTTAACTTTCCTGCTAATTTTTATACAGTATACCCTTGTAAGGTTAAGGAAAGATTAAAAATAGGTAACAATCAGTAACAGATGGCTTCTAACTTGTGACTGCGGCCTCTGTTGTAATGCTTTCACCGGCAGGGGTTATCTTGGCTAGCATGCCGAATAGTGGGTGGTCGAAGTAATGAAGCTCTTTGAGTCTCAAATTTTGGCTCTGAGAGAGGTAATAGCGCTTTATTTCTCTTACAGGATTGGGATGTTGGGCTGTATTATTAAAAAAAGCAAAATTTTGCTTTTCGTCATAGGGCAGTGAAAAGGTCAGTTGAGAGTTAATGACAAAATGGTTGCTTCGATTAACACGTATTGTCCCATTTATTTCCCATAATCCAAGAGGATTATCCATTGAGTTGGGTAGTTCGTGGATATTATTTTTAGTTTGCTGTTCAGAGGGGTTGTATAATGGCCCTGCATAAATATGGACAGGCTTTGAATAGCGTTTTTCATTCATCGGTTGCAGCCATGCTATGTGTAGCATCACTCTATAATTTTTCCTTCGGCTCAGAGCATAAGCTTCTTTATTCATATCCACTTGATTTTTTTCTAATAGTCGAAAAGGAATATCGATGCTGTCATCATCATAGGCCGCAAGCTCGATTAATGTGTCAGGTAGTTGAAGGGATTGATGAGATTGGATGTCTTCTGATGGTATTGAAGCTGGGTCTAATTTTTTAAAAAGAATAACTTCAACTTTATACAAATCATTCTCAGCAAAACAAGGTATTCCAATATTCAGCAAAAAAAACATGAGAAACAATCGTTTCATAAATTTTTCCTTAATCTTCCAGTGCAGTGAGTTTATCTAACAGTGCGTTGATGGATGTTAATCGCTGTTGGCTTCCTACAGCATTCCATTTAAAGCGTAAAACATTTGCTCCAACGAGCTGGTAACGATCAGATTGACTTTGTATCAATTTGATAATTGCCATGGGATCCACTGAGGGTTTGTCAATAAATTCAACTCGACCTCCTTGTTGATTGGCATCAATCTTATTAATTCCAATGAGTAGACAACGTAATTTGATTTTTGTCAATTGAAGTAAGTTTTTCACGGGTTCGGGGAGTAGTCCAAAACGATCAATCAGTTCCACCTGAAATTCATCAAGAGCTTTATTCGATGCAATCGACGCAATGCGCTTATAGAGAATTAATCGAGTATGGGTATCAGGCAAATAATCTTCAGGGATCAGCGCTGTAATTTTAAGATCAATATCAGTTGTCTTTGGGGCAGTAATGTTGATATCAGGAGTTTTTCCTTCTTTTAAGGAGTTTATTGTGCGATCTAAAAGTTCAGTATAGAGGGTTAAACCAATATCATGAATGTTTCCACTTTGCTCTTCTCCTAATAGTTCTCCGGCCCCTCGAATTTCTAAATCATGGCTTGCTAGGGTAAAACCTGCTCCAAGATCTTCAAGAGCAGAGATAGCATCTAAACGTTTTTTTGCATTTTTACCTAATAATTTTTTGTCTGGTACCATCAGGTAAGCATAGGCTTGGTGATGGGAACGCCCGACTCGGCCACGTAATTGATGAAGTTGCGATAACCCAAAGTGGTCAGCCCGATGGATAATTATAGTATTTGCCGTAGGTACATCAATACCCGTTTCAATAATGGTTGAGCAGACTAAAACATTAAATCGTTGGTGATAAAAATCCCCCATGACTTGTTCAAGATCTCTTTCTGGCATTTGTCCATGCCCCATTCTGATCCTGGCTTCGGGCACTATTCCCTCTAACTCATGAACCATCATTTGAATGGAGTCAACTTTATTATGAAGGAAATAAACTTGCCCACCTCGCATGATTTCTCGCATAATAGCATCACGAATAATTTGCTTGTTTTTTTCTACGACAAATGTTTTTATAGAAAGTCGTTTTGCCGGAGGTGTTGCAATAATCGACATGTCTCGGATCCCAGACATGGACATATTGAGTGTTCTTGGTATCGGCGTTGCAGTTAAATTAAGTAAATCAACTTCTGCGCGTAATTGCTTGAGTTTTTCTTTTTGACGAACACCAAAGCGATGCTCTTCATCTACAATTAATAGCCCTAGTTGTTTAAAGTTAATGTTCCCTTGAATGAGTTTATGCGTGCCAATGATAACGTCAACCTTACCTTCAGTTAACCGTTTTAGAATTATTTCTTGCTCTTTTGCTGTTTTAAATCGAGAAATCATTTCAATCGCAATAGGCCACTCAGAAAAACGGTCAGAAAATGTTTCGAAATGTTGCTGAGCAAGCAGTGTGGTAGGAACGAGGATAGCGACTTGTTTATTGTTTTGCACAGCAATAAATGTTGCTCTCATGGCAACTTCTGTTTTTCCAAAGCCAACATCCCCACAGACCAGTCGATCCATGGGTTGATCCGATTGAAGATCCTTAATAACATTTTCAATCGCTTGGTTTTGATCGGGAGTTTCTTCAAATGGAAAGCCTGCTACAAACTGAGCATACTGCGCCTCGGGAAGGTGAAAAACATTTCCTTTTTTGCAGGCCCGCTTGGCATAAATATCAAGTAATTCTGCGGCAACATCACGGATTTGTTTTGCGGCTTTTTCTTTAGCTTTTTGCCATTTTTTGCTACCCAGCTGATGCATGGGGGCATTTTCCACTTCAACACCACTATATCGGGAAATTAATTCTAAAGATGAAATAGGGACATACAATCTATCGTCTCCAGCATATTCCAGTAGTAGATATTCATTTTGTTGATCACCGGATTGTAGGGTGGTCAATCCAACATAGCGTCCGATACCGTGCTCCATATGAACGACGGGTGTTCCAATACTCAGCTCGGCAAGATTTTTTACAATATTTTCGCTCTCTATGGTTTGCTTTTTTCGGCGTCGTTGTTGAAAAACTTGTTGGCCAAATAATTCACTTTCTGTGATAATGACCACATTTTCAAGTTCTAATATTACGCCTTGAATCAGCGGTGCAACCACAATGGAAATAGCGCCATCATTTTTTAAAAAATCTTCCCAATGACTGACAACACTGTGGCCTAATCTTTGTTTGTTGAGTAATGTGATAAGTGATTCTTTTCTGCCGGCAGATTCAGCACAAATAAGGATACGTTTGTTATTATTTGAAATAAAATCTTGCAAGGTTTCAATAGGATTTTCTATGCGGTGATTCACCATCAGTGAAGGTGGTCGTTTTGTTGAAAAATTTTTGTGACTTTGTTTTTTTGAGGAAATAAAAATTTGTTTGAAGTTTTTGGTGTTAGAAAATAATTCTTCCACAGTGAAAAATAGTTCGCTAGGTTCTAACAAAGGGCGCGTAATATCGATATTGCATTGCTCAAATCGTTCGTTAATTTCTTTCCAAAAAATTTCTGCTTGAGAATGGATGTTTTCATCTCGAACGATAATGGTATCAGAGTTCAAATAGTCTAATAATGAAGCTGTTTGTTGAAAGAAAAAAGGTAAATAATATTCAATACCGTTACTACAAATGCCTTGACTCATGTCTTGGTAAACAGGGCATGTTGATGGATTCCCCGGGAATTTTTCTCGCCAAGTTTGACGAAATTGGCTGATAGCTTCATCCGTAATAGGAAATTCCTTGGCTGGCAGTAAATCCACTCGTTCTACTTTATCAATGGAGCGTTGATTTTGAGGGTCAAAGGTTTGAATACTGTCAATTTCATCATCAAATAAGTCAATGCGATAAGGTGTTGAACTGCCCATAGGAAAAAAGTCAAAGATAGATCCTCGAATACTAAATTCTCCATGCTCATTAACTTGTGGGACGGAATAATAACCCAGTTGTTGTAAGCTTTTCCTGATTTTTTCCGGGTTAAATTGCTGGCCAACTCGTAGTATGAAGCTACAACCGGCAATAAAATCAACAGGAGCAATTTGATGCATCAATGTGCTAATAGGTACGATGACGATACCCTGTTTGAGAAATGCTAATTGAGCAAGGGTTGCTAAACGTTGAGAAATTAAATCTTGGTGGGGAGAAAAATGATCATAAGGCAAGGTTTCCCAATCAGGAAAAGGGAGTATAGGGATATGAGTGGATTTGAGAAAAAAACCTAATTCCTGCTCAAGTTCCGTGGCTGATTTAATGTCAGAAACAATGATACAAATTGGCTGTTGCTGAGATTGAGCTAATTTTGCCAGGTAATGCGCTTTGGCTGCACCTTCTAGCTGGCCCCAGGATTCAGTCTCCTGGGTAGATGAGGTTAAATGTTGCTCTGAAATCATAAAGCTATGTGAGATAAATAACAGTTTACAAATACTACCAAAATATAGCCTCTTTGTCTGTAAAATTCATTGGAAAAAATATGTCTTCAGAGTATTCTGTTGCAAAAGTTAAAGAAAACTGTCTTAGAAGGAGTCTGAAATATGAACATTCAAGGTAACACAGCCCTGGTAACTGGAGCGGGATCTGGAATGGGAGCTGCTACAGCAAAATATTTGAGTGATATGGGTTGTCGAGTGATTTTGCTTGATATCAATGAAGCAGCAGTCCATAAAATGGCGGAACAGCTTGGTGGGATCCCAGTTGTCTGCGATGTAACCCAGAGTGAGGCAGTGGAATCCTTGCTGCAAGCATTGCTGCGTGAGTGTCCTGAAATACGCATCGTGGTCAATTGTGCAGGAATTGCCCCATCTCAGCGAATTGTCGGAAGAGATGGCCCTATGGCCTTGGATGATTTTGATCAAGTGATTCAGGTTAATTTGCTAGGTACTTTCAATGTGATGCGGGTTTTCTCCACTCATATGAGTCAGCTTAATGTTAATAATGATGATGGCGAGAGAGGCATTATTATTAATACAGCATCTGTCGCGGCCTATGAAGGACAAATAGGTCAAGTGGCTTACGCAGCTTCAAAAGGCGGCATCATAGCCATGACACTTCCCGCGGCAAGAGAATTAGCTCGATTTGGTGTACGAGTTATGACCATAGCTCCGGGGCTTGTAGGTACTCCATTATTGTTAGACATGCCTCAAGACATCCAAGAGAGCTTGGTAGCTCAAGTGCCATTTCCAAAACGCTTGGGTAAACCCGATGAATATGCAATGTTAGTCGGACATATCATTAATAATCCTCTCCTCAACGGAGAAGTTATTCGTCTCGATGGTGGGATCCGTATGCAAGCAAAATGAGGTTAAAATACCTGCGCTATAAATACCGAGAAATCATCCGCTATGAGGATATTGTAGCTCTTGCGGCAATAAAGTCATTTTCTAACTCTGCACCGTCATTGGAAGGAATAAGCGATGGAATTGCAGGTGGACGATCGTTATCGGAAGCTTCTCTAAAATAGCTGTCGTTGTCAAATACATTGTTAAGAGGGTGCTCGTTATCGGGAATCTCTTTGCCGGGTACCGTGCTAAAAGGATTCTCGTTGTCGGGGATTTCTTTGCCAGAAATTTTATTATTAGGTTCACAACTTGAAGAATCATCTTTATGAAAGTGGTCATGTATGGAGTTTTCAGGTGCTTTATTTTTTTGATGGAAATTATATTGTGCAATATGTGTATCAGTTGGACTGAAAAATAATCCCCACGTGTTTTTATCTTTACGAATGCTTCTTAGGTTTTTTTTATTTTCTTTTTTATGGGCTTTGTCATTTTTAATGATTTCTCTACTACGGTTTTTCATGAGTGATACAATAGTTTTATAGGTTGTGGTAAGCCCATGACTTTTACGATATTTACGGATAAACCAGAAACTAGATGTCAACTCTCGTAGATAACTGTAATTATGAGACTCCAATTTTCGATGTATATTTGTGAGTGCTTGGGGATCCTCAATTTTTGGTAAGTAATATTTTAGACAGGTTAATGTTTTTTGTTTCTTTTGTTTCAATGTATAGTTTTCATTGTTCTTTTGGATTTCATCTAATCGCTCATTAAGCATTTTTTCCCAGTCAACTTTGGCTGAACGTTGGAGAAGAGCAATCGTATTGTTTAAATCGGGTTTTCTCGCAATCACTTCTTTTAAAATACTTGTTGTTTGTCGCCTGTGAGCTTCAGCATCAGATGAGAATTTCAGTGACATTCCATCTATGATATGTTTTTCGCAACCAGAAAGAATCTCAATTATTTGTTCGTTGGTTAATTTAGGATCTGGCTGTAGTTTTGGATCGTTCTCTTTTTTGTTTTCTGCGTCAATAATGGCTTGGCTTAATTTAGTCGCAGGATTTTCTGATGGTAGCTTGTGCTGCTGTATGATTTTTAGTGTTGTGTAATATTGTTGATGTTCCTCACAGGTTTTCAGTAAGGCCAATAAACTTTCTTGCTCTAATTGAGGTGACCCTAGAGAGAAGAATGTTTGTGCTATGATGTCGTTTGGATGCTGTTGATTAAATTCTTTAATCAATGTATTTGTTATTTTGTTATTAAATTTGTCTTCAATTAATTTTAGTGCCAAATCGTATTTTAAATTTCCGACACAGTTTTTAATCAATTCAAACACTTTTTCTTTGCTGCAAAAATAGTTAATGGCATTGTGCTGTAATAATAACTCAACAATGTGAAAGTTACTTTCTTCAATGGCAATTAGAAGCGATACAGGAAGGTGTGTTTCATTGGAGCGAGAAAAAATTGCGCCATGTTCAATTAGCTCTCGTGCCGCGACGACATTGTTTTCTTTAACTGCAATCATCAAGGGTGTTTCATCATTTTTGTTTTTTGTATTAATATGATTGCGAAATTTAGAGCAAGATTCTATTGATTGATAATGTCCTGTTTTTAAAGCGATATGCAGAGGTGAGTCATTCTCTTGGAGTTTATTAAAACCAGGTATTGTTTGAGCTTGGTGTAATTGTTCTTCTGTAAACTCATCTCGCACGGTGAGTAGCACAGAAAGTAAGTATTTTTGTCTAGCAACCGTGACTCTTAGTAAGCAATCTCGCAAAGGGATATCATCAATCACTTCGTTTAAAGAAGCCTGGTATTCGTTTGTATTTGTGAGACAGATAGAAAGTAGCGTGTTATAAAGTTCTTGCTTAAAAACAGCATTATTTTTTAGTTTTTTGAAGGCTTCATTATCAGCTGCGCTATAACCTTTTTGTACAGAAAAAGGCAGGCCACCAGTTAATATTCGCTGCTTAGTTGGCCAGTAATGAATGTTTGCATCGGATGTATCTGGAAAATTTCGTAAATCATTTTCTGTGATAGTAAATCTGTCATCAGAAAGCCCTGGGTACATTCGCATTTGGCCTCGTTTTGAGGTGATATCCTCATAAAAGGCCATGTCGAAATCAATTCGATAGATAGTACCATACTTATCAATACCAATATTTTCTGCATGTAGATCGTCTTCTTCATAAAAATACGAAACAGCTAAACAACGAGCAAGTTCTTGATGGGTTTCATCCAAAGCCTCTAAATAGGGTATTTTTTTTAAAATGGATTTTAATATTGCTAATCGAATGATAACATCAGAATCAGAAAATAGCTCTCTTGGATGGTTGCCGTTGGTATGTTTCTTATACTTAGACTTGGTGATATTGTTATAAATAGTATCTAGATTATCAGCATCTCGAATGGCACGAAGGGTTGTGAATTGTTTGATTGTTTGAACAGCGACCCCTGTAATTTGCTCTTTTTCCTTAACCAATCGAGTCATTTGAGGGCTTTGGCCGGGCAAATCATGGTGAAATAATGCACTTAGGGCGACTTCAATCACAGAGGCTTGAGGGTTTCCGTCTTTATTTTTTTTATAGACAATGGAAATTTTTTTATTATTTTTCGGTTTATAACGCCCAAAGCAGACTTCATGGCCACTTTTATTAGGGCGGTTGTCTTTCTTGAGCTTTAAATGCGACTTTTTTATGTATTTAGACATTTTTTTGTAGACAATGTTATCTTGCTTTTACCAGAATACTGCTGATTGTATATTAGTCATATTAAGAGAATATTAAAAGTAGTCAACTTTCTACACTATTTTTGTCGAGCGATGTGTTATTCCATGCCGTCGCTAGGGCCTCAAAATGTCTTCTAAAAAGCTCTAGTAGTATGGTTTTGTTATTGATTTTACTGGCTTTTTTGCGATCTACTGCTGAGTCCCCCATGGTTTCTCATTACTAGTTCTTAAAGAGCAGTTGCTGTGTATTCACGGAGACCGTCCCTTCGTCATTAAGTATCTTTTCTTCACGATTCATGACATGTTCTCTCAAATCCGGGCAGCGTATCATCGTTAATAATTCAGGAGAAATCAATGCTTGATTCCCGTCAACGATAAGATTAAGGGTTGCTCCTTGTTGGCTGTAATAGTGTGCTAACTCAATAAGCAGTACAGCCGTAATATTACCTAATTGATTTTCACTTAAATCTAGTGTGATTGAGCAATCTGGTTTAGCAAGAGCTTTTAATGACCGAGCAAAGTTAACAAGAGTTCTTAAATCCTGGCTGTTTTCATCGTTGCCTGCAAAAAAGCTGTAGACTTTCTTTTGGATCCTATCCAGGTAACCGTCAAAATTTTTGAGTCCTGTAATGTCAATATCTTTAATCATTTTTATATCAATATCCATGTCTGAAAGATTATTACCTCGAATTGAAATTTCGTTTAAGCTAGAAAATTGCTCGGTATTTCTTGCTATTCTTTCTAGTATTATTTCAACGCCATTAAATGTAAAGTGGTTATAGTCTAGCTCCAAACGTGTGAATTTTTTGTTCCATGCTCTGCTTAAGATATGACGAATTGTTCTTGCATGTTCATCACTGTATTCTCTGATGATTGCTAAAGAGAAGCATAAATTATCGGCAGAGAGATCATGGGTGAAAAACCAGCTTCTATGTTTTTGACAAAGAATATCCACATAACCTTTTGCCGCTAGAAATTTGCGCAAAGGCGCTTTGAATAACATTTCATCAGAACTCATATAACCTTCGTAGTCTGAAGGGGTCACTCGGCAGATACACCCAAAGCGAATCATATTTTCCTTGCCAGAGTCTCATTTGGGGGCATCTTGCCCACTTTCACGTGTTTTTTTCTTCGTCACATAGAGTGACTATGCTCCTCGAAAAAAACACGTGAAAGTAATCAATCTACACCCC
>JAJFKH010000041.1 GCA_021773305.1 Gammaproteobacteria bacterium
TTCCAAATCACCAAAATTGATCACAAAGGTATCCACTTCAACCCACGTGCTCGCATTCGGATCAATATCATAGATCGAGGGATCATGAATATTGTCCCATTTTTTATACAACTCCATTGCATCAGTACGTCGAATAAATGAGCGCATCGCTATCCCTATGGTTATTCTGCGAACTTATTTTTAAGAATTGTTCAAATTTTAACGCGACGATAATTTCTTATCACCTCTCTAATCCTTTGATTTTAGACTATCTACAGATTGGTGCGTCGGAGCTGGCAGTTGCATCATCGGGAGAATGAGATAGAATCATTGAAAGCGCAACATCAATCTCAACTGAGCCATATCTTGATGGATAAGCAAAAACAGGAAGAAAAAAATAATACGCTTCGACAACAGCTGAATGACTTAGGTCGTGAGGAAAAACAATTGCTTGAAACGCATCAAGCTCAGCTCGACCGTGAGCGAGAGCTTCAAGAACAATCCGAATCTCATTGGGCTAAATTAATTGATGATGCCAGGCAAGAGCGTTTAAGTCAGGAGAAATCGTTTCAAAAAGAAAAGGAGGTTTTGAAAGGCTGCATTGAAATGTTGCAGTCCGAAAACCGCACACAACAATCACAATATGCCAACCGAGCGTAAACACTCTCAGCAGCAGTATCAAATACGAGAGAAGCAATTCATCGCATTGCAAAAAGAGCACGATAAGCTGTCAAACGCACTCAAGAAACAAGAGAAAAGCAAAGGGAAACAGGCATCATCACGTTAGCCTGCCTACCCCATCAGCCACGTTGCTATGACAGCGCACCATCACACAGAGTAAAACCGCCAATTCAATACTTGGATAATAAAAGGAAACAACATGGATGAATTACTCCCCATACTCAAACGGCTTCAAGAAAAATTTTACGGCACGTTTGATGAGAAAGCATTATTGACGTTTGTCGAACCGATGGGCTGTCGTTATGCCAATGGAAACGCGCCAAATCCAGTGAGCCAATCTATTCAAGGATTTTTAGAAAATGCTGCGCAACAAACCTTGCTTATCCAAGGTGCACCCGGCTCAGGGAAAACCTTACTCAGCCAAGTGGAAGCCCATCATCGATGGCAGCAGCTTAATGATAATTTGGTAAAAAAAGAACAACTGGCACCGCGAGTCATTCCCCTGTGGATATGGTTACCTGCGCTGTTGAAAGAAGCCAAAGGCAAGGATTTATTGGCTATTTTTCTTGACAAACAAGGGTTAGTGGCTAGCGAAATTCAATCGATTCAACAGGCAAATCAAAAAGACACGTTGTCGATTCAGCTGATGTTAGATGGTTGGGATGAAGTCCCAGTACAAGACATTGAACTTTTTACGGCCAATGGCTGGTGGGATAAGGCTTGGCCACACATCAAATTGATTGTCACCAGCCGTCCAGAAATATTGGCCCAATATGCAGGCAAACATCCGGGCGGCTATCCCAGCTTCTTTTGCCAAGGTAACCTGCAAGATAACAGTTTTACCGAATGTTATTTGCAACCTTTTGCCGCAGAGCAAATTCACGGCTATTTAGAGCAGTACATCAAAACCACCTTACCCTTAAAAGAGGTGGTCATCTTACCGCCCAGTATCGCACCCAATGCTTGCGACATTCCCCCCGATGCCAATGCCTTACTGTGTTGGGAGGAGGTAGCGACTTATGAACATTATATTACCACGCTGCCAGGGGTGACGGCCCTAGCCCAAGTCCCTTTTGTACTCACGCTGTTAGCGCAGGTGTTGCCTCGGATTGTGTTAGAGACACAGTCCCATACAGAAACAGAAGATAATACGTCCTCCCGTCAAGCCTTGACCCACGATACCCTCTATGACCACTTCACCCGACAATGGTTACATCGACAAGCCTGTCGATTATGGGAGAATCATTCCGTAAAAGAAACGCTGATTCGAGTGATGAACATACCAGAAGGCGCCATTCCTCAAGGCACAACAAACGACGAAGTTGGTCATTATCAATTTGAGCGACTCAAAACGTGCTTACGCATTTACTCAGAAAATTTAGCCAAAGCCGCATTTAATTTAGGCCAAGGCAAGCTGGATGTCTTGCTCGATGAGACTGTCACATTACATCCTGATTTAGTCGGGTGTGACATAGACGGCACTCCTTTCTTCAAAGCTGCTTCATTGAATACCACATTGATGGAAATGATTCGTTCGGGTTGTTTGCTCAAAAGCCAAGAAGCGGGTAAGCATGTGTTTTTACATAAAACGTTGCTAGAGTTTTTTGCCGCAGCACGATTGTACCGAAGTGTGTGCACCGCTATTGATTGGTATGTAGGAAGTTTATCAGAAGATGTCATTCAGGAAGAATTTAGCTTCAATGCCTATTCGCTAACTCAAGAACCTAAAATCATTACCTTTTTGGCCGAAAAGGTCATTGCAAATACCGCCTTTAAAGAACACCTTTATCAAGTGATTGAATTCTCCAAGCAAGAGCCGGTTGTTGCCACAGCATCGAGCAATGCTATTACCATACTGAATGCTGCGAGAGAGAGTTTTGCCCAGAAAAATTTTAGTGGTGTGCGTATTCCAGGAGCCAATTTGGCTGGAGCCTTGTGCTCACACACCGATTTTTCTTATGCTGATTGTCGAAGAGTGGATTTTAGTGGTGCGTGGTTGCGTAGTACTGATTTTTCGAGTGCCTATTTGGTACAATCAAATTTTGGTGAGTTAACAGCTATTACTATGAAAACACTTATTGTTACAGTCGCTTTGTCTCCAGATGAGAGATGGTTAGCATTAGGAGATAGCAGCCACGATGTGACTATATGGGATATGGAAGAAGAACAAAGCCATAACTACTACATCATTCCTTTTACGCAGATGAAAGCTAGAGCAGCAAAATACATGGTTGGTTCTCTGATGAATCCAATTCTAGGTGTGGAAGGGATGATGTTTGCGTCAACGGCGCTAGCTTTTACTGCTGATAGTGAGAATTTACTTGTAGTTAATGCTGAGCATGTATTGTATTCAATCAGCCTTAGCACCCAACAGATGGTACAAAAATTTTCTCTGTGGCCACCACGAGCAGAGCATCTAAATTTTTTACATTTTATGCATGACTTAGAGCCTCGCTGGGATACTTTTATGACAACGGATAGTGATATAGCTTATACCCATGATGAGCTGGATGGCTATTACCACATTCTATCTAGTGGTGAGCATAAGGGAGAATTGTTTAAAGACGAAATATTTCTTTGCAAGAGTTCCGATAGTTCTCATTGGCTAACCTACCACAAAAACCGAGAACAGCAAATTTTGTGGAATATGCAAAAGGGCTTTGCGGAACGACAAGAAGTTTTTGCAATAGCTTGGAAAAAAGGGGAGTTTAGTTACAAGACTAAACACCTTACTATTAGTCAAGATAACCAAAGTTGGGTTTTTATGTCTTTTGATAGGAAAAATGGAGAAAAACCCAGCCAATGTCTTCAATGGGTGATTGTGAATAACCCAGTACCGAAACCTTTGTCTCAGTTGCTCTCTACTGAGCTAGATGAAATAGGCTTTGTTTTTGGTACGACATCAGATACCTTGGTAATTTGCACGCACAATTATACAGGACTCTGGGATTTGGTCACACAAAAAAAAGAGCGGGAATTTTGTTTGCCTACTGAGAACAAAGTTAGTTGTCGTTTGTGGGTAAATAGGCGATACAATCAATTACTTTATTGTAATGAAACGACTCTGCAGTTGCGCCGCT
>JAJFKH010000042.1 GCA_021773305.1 Gammaproteobacteria bacterium
TCATCAAGCTATGCAATTTATATTAAAAGGTGAATCTTTACGGAAAACTCTTGATCCATCTTGATCACTGTGATTTAATTTCATACAGGAGTTTTTCTTGTTGATCATGCAATTGAGTGATCAAGATGATGCAAATACCCAGTCTGGGTGAGAAAACCATTAAGATAGTTCTTAAGTATTTGAAAAAAAGGTCATCTTTGCTTAATATGGAGTTTAAATTTTCTGGGCCAAATGCTGGTAATTATGCTAATAAATTGCCGGCTCTTATTGAAGAAGTAGAAGCAAAAAGAACCATCATAGCAGCCTGCAATTTTCATACAGATAAAAGTAAATTTATTGACGGACTCATTGCTGATTACGCGATTTCGGATTTTATAGTACTAGATGGATTTATAATAAAAGTTAAGAATTGGCTCGAAAAAGATCCAAAAGAATTATTATTTAGGATATTAGCAGAATGTTCAATAAGTGCTTTGCAAATGAAGTGGCTTCTACACCCAAAGCGAATCATATTTTCCTTGTTGAGCTTCCATTAAACCATTATCTTTTAACGTTTTGACAACAAAAAAAGACATCGAAATAGAATAACTATTCCTCGTTTTTTTTATTGCCACAATGTTAAAATCTAACAGCTTACTGAAACCTCAACAAGGAAAATATGATTCGCTTTGGGTGTGTTTGGCAAAAGATAGTAATGGCGCTTATAAGACAGATAAGCATGGAAGAACTTTGCTTCACTGGGCTTGTGTCTTCGACGGTCATTATGTTGATAGCATAAAAGCTTTATTAGAGAAGGGAATGATTAATATTAATCAAAAGGATTCACGCGGCGACACACCTTTTTATTTGGCTTGTTGTCATAAGAGGAACGATATTGCAAAACTTTTATTAACACGTGAAGAACTTGACGTTAATAAAAAAACTAAATTTAGAGCTTTATTTACTTATCAATATAATTTACTTGAAATAGTTTTTGATAATAATCTTATAGACGTGTTTCAATGTTTATTGAAACACCCTAAGTTTAATTTTATGAGTCAATGTGGTCATCACGTCTTCATCCAGGCTTGTCTCAACAATAAAATGGAGTACATTAAATTGCTTTTGAGCCATCCTGCTCTGAAAGTGGATGAAATAGATCCCTCTACTGGCCATTCAGCACTTCATTTGGCTTTTGATAGAGGTCTCGATAGTATGGAGATTGTTGAACTTCTATTAAAAAATGGTGCAAACATTAATCTGAGGAATCGTGATGGAGAAACGCCTTTAACTATTGCTGTTACGAAAAATTCTATGGAGCTTGTTAAGTTTCTATTAGAAAATGATGCAGACATTAATCTGAGGAATCGTGATGGAGAAACGCCTTTAACTATTGCTGCTGCGAAGAATTTTATGGAGATTGTTAAGTTTCTATTAGAAAATGATGCAAAGATTAATCTGAGGAATCGTGATGGAGACACGCCTTTAAGTATTGCTGTTACGAAGAATTCTATGGAGCTTGTTAAGTTTCCATTAGAAAATGATGCATACATTGATTTTCTGAGGAATCGGAATGGAGAAACGCCTTTAAATATTGCTGTTATGAATAATCATATTGAAATTACAAGGCTTTTAATTGAAAAAATGTATGAAATAGAAGAAGAAAAAGAAATTCGTCTATTTGAAGAAATCACTGTTAAAGGTTGTAAGACATGCTTGTTTGATTTAGCCAAAGGTCATGACGGTATTATAAAAATTTTTGATGAGATACGCAATCAAAAGGCAAAATCTGCTCGAAGTGTTGTTGCAATCAATAACTTCGGTAAAGGTGAAAAATCCAATGTTAGTGGCAATAATTCTCGGTATGGATTTCTTCCTCAACACCCTGTAAGTGAGAGTGATTCTAAGGCTAAAAAAGAAGAACAACAGAGTTTACCTGAAGAAGATGTTACTTATCTAATATTTAACTTGAAATTGGATTAACTTGCTTCATTTTTATGCTTTTTACTGAAAGCGAACAAGCCAGCGTAAAAACCGCAGCTGAGTTGTACTGCGGTTTTTACGCGTATCCTTGCTAAGCGGCTGTTGCAGCTGTCACAGGAATGTTAGAGATTGGTGATACCCTGTGATGATATGCTCGTCTTTGTCGAAAAGCAGGTCGCTGGTGAGATGTTGTTTTGACCTTATTGTAATAGGTGAAACTGTGATTGTGTGTTGATTGAGTGGGCACTTTCTCTTCACTATTTTTATACTCATCCACTTGGGCTTTAATCTTTCTAAATTCAATTTTTTTCGCCTGTTTAGATTTTTTTCTATTTTCTATCGTGCGGTTAACATCTTCTTTTGGATTTTTTAAAAAGTTTAGCATGCGTTTTGGCCAGGCATAAAAAGGGCGAGAAAAGGGTTTAAAGTAGATAAAAATGAAATCAAAATGCTCTAATCCCTCTTGAATGCATGATCCAGCTAATGCAGTTGTAACTGAATTAAGCTTTAACAACCCAGTGATTTTTTGAAATAATTTTCCAGGCCAATTCGTATCAGAATTAGCTCCTTCACCGGCTGTCATGGCAGCTTCCACGATAAGATGAATGGCAAGGGATCCCACGGCAATGACACCGCCTAGTGCATAAGCGCAGTATTTAAATGTTTTTGCTGGATGATGAATGATAAATGAAATGGTTTCAGTAAAGGGTTTGTATATCAGTCTTCCTAGGGTAGTTAGAGGTTTTTCCGTCATAGATTCTTTAAAGCTTTTATCTTTTTGAGTCGCAAGCCCCCCCCATTTTTTTATACCATTTTTAGAGTGGTTTGCTAGCTGTTTGCCAAGGCGAGCAAATTTATTGATAGTGCCTGATGCGTGATAAATAGAAAAGATAATATTGACGGGCATAATGATACCAAAGACGATGGTTTGTACAAGAATATTAGCAAGGGGGCCTACCGTGGGTGTAAATATACCGAGTACTGCCATGATAGCATCTAACCAGGCACCTGCGGCTAGAGTCATGGCAATGGAGGCTACGGCTCCAACGCCTGCAACAATGGCGATTTTGGCAATAAGGCTAGTGTAATGTTTCCATTTGGGGGTATTTTCATCCCGCTTTAATCCGAATCGTTGAATGAGTTTTTTGAAAATATTTTTCTTAATGGCATTTGATATTGTTTTATACATTAACATGCCATAAATAAAGGCACCGAGAGCAGCAATAGCAACCATGGGGAATATGGCCAAACTGGGGGACATAATAATCGTTAGCACTGGCAAAATATGAGTGAAAACCATACAGCCAAAACCAATGCCATTTACCACAGCAGAAAAGGCACCAAGTGCGATGAGAAATTTTTTTAGGATAAATTCTTTTTTATATTGTTTCTTGATTTTTTCAATTCTCGATCCAAACATAAATAAGGGTTTTTTTTCTTCACGTCCTAAACTACCGAGGCGTCGGTGTGTGTTATTAATATAACTCCGAGCTTGTCCTTTCGCATAGAATTGATTGTGCTTAGAATTTTTTTGTTGGTGCTTTACTAAATTATTTTTATAAACATCCCATTTGGTTATGTAAAGTTCAAGGTATTTATCTCGCAGCTCTTTTTGCCGATTTTTAATCTTTTGTTTTTTCTTTTTTTCGTCGCAATTAGGAAATTGGCGTTCTATTTCTTCTGTTGCTTTATTATCAATATACTGAAAAAAATGCTTAAGACTGGGATCCGTTTTGGCAGATTTTTGTAGTTCTCTTTTTAAAATAAATTTATCTAGATCGGAAAATAGCCCTTTGAGAAGGAATGCTTTTAAGAGTCCTTTGCCAAAAAACATTTTGAAGGCGTGGCTGACATCGCCTGCGTACATAATACCATCAACAATAAATCCGGCTCCGAATAGCAGAGCAAGCATTGGCAGTGGTGTTGCGGGGAAAAGTAAGAAGAAAGCTATCAATGTCACACAGGTAAAGATGGTCACGTGGGAAAAGCTAAAGGGGATAGAGATACGTTTAGCCCACTTTTCTTTATTTCTATCTTTGCGAATTTTTTTTACATAATCTTCCTCTGTTTTATCTAATAGCTGCTGATTGTGGTAGGCTAGCTGATTGTTTGCCACTTTAGTATTCTCCGTGTCTATGATTTTTATTAAATCTGTGTTGATTTGGGTTAGGGTACTATAAATGAGAATCATTCTCAACTAAGTATTGTAACTTTTTTATTTTAGATTTTTTGTAAGATATTTCTTACGACAAAAGACGAAAAAATTTCTGTAGGAGAGGGCTTGACAAGGTTTTTTTTCTTTGAATTCTATCGGAGTTGTACACAATCTCATAAATATGATGATTGAAATTTTTTGCGGGGGGCTTGGTAGGAGCGCCCAGAAATAAAATTTTTGTAACTTATTGAAAGTAAATATATTTTTTTTGTGATTCTTGTTTCTGATTTGTGCTAAAAAAAAAACTTTTCTCAGCTTTCCCAAAGGTTTAGGCATTCTCATTAACAGAGTTATCCACAGAAATTGTGGATAAAGGGTTTGACTTTTTTGCAGGAAGCACGCTACTTAAGAATATAAAAATCATGTAATAATGAATGAAAAGGAGTTTCAGAAAATGAAAAAGGATGTTAGTAAAACGGATGAAAGAATGGTATGCACACCACATGAGCATTTTTTCTACAAAATGATGCAATAACCCCTTGAGGGGACTGACTCATCCCGGCTTACAGGGAGGTAAAGTTTCAGCAAACTTCCATTGCTCATTATCTGCTAGGCATTGAATATCAAAAATCTTATTGACACATGTTTCTTGAGAGGGCCTTTTATCCCCAAGTGTTAACCAGAATAAAAAACGTGCAGACTCTTCAGGTGTAATGGTTGGATTTGGATCCTCCTTTTCTTGCCAAAAAAAATTATAAATTCCGGTTTCCCTTACACGACCAGGTTTAGCAATAATAATACCCGGTGCATTCGATGGTAAATTTGCTCTAAAATCTTTCATTTCTTTTACGAGTTTTGTTTTAGACTCAAGGTATGCTTTACATGTTTTTTTTAATTTTTCTTTTTCATCTTCTGTTCTATTTCCAAAATATGATCCAACAATTAAAACCCGACTCTCAGCGTCCATTTTTGGCATCAACATCATTGTTAATAGTTTAGGGGCTGTTACATTGGTTTTGTTATGGTAAAAAACTTCCTCATCTTGAGATGGTAATGGTAGTCCTCCTGGTTCAACTACCGCAGCAAAATGATATAAGCAAGCGATTTTTTTGCCTAATGGAATCGTTTCTTGGATTTTTATTAAGGTACCATATTCTGTTATATCACTGTCAATAATATGCAATATTTGGGGGTACCTAACCTCCGATAATAATTTTTTCAACTTATTTTTGTCTCTACCAACAGCAATAACGTGATATCCATTTTCATTACAAATACGCGCGGTTTCTTTTCCGATACCTGACCCTGCACCTGTAATTACAACATATTTTTTCATTACATTTCCCCTCATAATTGGTTGCCGTTTATATCTTATTGCCAATAATGCTCACCTCATAATTGAGTCTGTAAAAGAGCAATCTATAAAATTGAGAAATTATTCGCTATGGACATAGCTTAATTAATTGACTAAAAATAGTCTCCAATTTTTTTTCTTGAGATGCCCACGAAAATTTTTTCTGTATATTTTTCAACCTCTTTCTTTGCTGTTTTATTTTTTCAGGATCCTGAAAAAAATCATCAATAAGTGCAGCCATTTTTTTTGGGGTTTCATTATTTCCCACAAGTCCAATATAATTTTCGGTGATGATGCGACGTAATTCCGGTAGATCTGTCGCGATGATGGGAATGCCTGCTGCAATAAACTCATAGAGCTTATTTGGGGTGCAAAATTGATTGTTTAAGCAAGTGGCTTGGTAGGGGATAATCCCGGCATTAGCGCTCGCAGTGTATTGTAATAGCTTATCTTGAGAGACAGCAGAATGAAAATGGATCTGAGAAGGAGAGCTGATGCGTTGTAGCTCACATTTTAGCGGCCCATTTCCCATGATAATAAGATGAATGTTTTTATTTTGCAGTAGAGGGATTGCTTTGATCAAGGTTTCCAAATGTTTATTTTTGGCAAGATTTCCTTGAAATAGCACTACAAGATCTTGAGTTTGCAGCTTAAACTTCCTATGAAAAATATTTTCTTGATGTGAAATGTTACCAGCTGAGTTAAGGCTATTTTCAATAACATGAATTTTTTTTAAATTATGATAATCCTTTATTTTTTTTGCCAAGGAAGGATTGACAGTTATAACTGCATCACAATCATGTATGTGTTTTTTTTCAAGCTGCTGCCAAATTTTGCTTTCTTTGTGGCTAAAATCTTGAAATGGATAAAACTCATGGCAATCATAAACTAATTTTTTATTATGCAGTTTTGCTAAATTTGCAGCAATAGGTAACATCGGTAAATCATGGGCAAGATAAATGTCTCCGACAATGTTTTTTGCTGTTGGCATGTAGAGCTTTAGAAACGTTTGCTCCGGTTTTGCAATAGTTTGGATGGCGATTTTTTTAAGGAGTTGGTATAGTCTACTGTTAATACCAAGCTGATTTTTCAACTTGCGGTAGCATCTAAAAAGTAAGGAAGTTTTACCACTAAAATCAGTAGGATTCAGCCTTAAAATATCATAGTGCTTGTCAGTTTCAAAAACCTCTTCAGATGCCATTGCGATAATTTTCACATCCCACCCGGATTGAGACAAGGTATTAGCTTGAGCTAAAATTCTCCTGTCAATTTGCTGGTCGTGAGTGAGCATGATAATACGACCTAGCATGTTCTTTGTCTCTTTAGTTGCTTCTTAAT
The DNA here is from genome assembly GCA_021773305.1 of Gammaproteobacteria bacterium. Taxonomy (GTDB): domain Bacteria; phylum Pseudomonadota; class Gammaproteobacteria; order UBA1113; family UBA1113; genus JAJFKH01. The sequence goes on from JAJFKH010000042.1 coordinate 6,810, forward strand.
GAATAAGCTAATTTTAGGGAAGTATTGCTTTAAATAACCAAATGCTTCGTAAAAAAATCGTTTGGTGAGCCATTTGTTTTTTAAATTTGTATAATGATTACGTGTTCTTGCCTGGGTTATTGGGGGTTTTAGGTGTCGGCGATTATTTTTATCAATAATAATTTTATTTATAATATTTTTAGAGAAACTATCATAATGAAATTCTTTGGATACAACCAATTTAGTATAAGCATTTTCTGTTATTTCATCTAATAATTTTTTATTTTTAAGTAACGCTATAATGTCTTTAATATTAGAAAAATCTTTTTTTAAGGGTAGATAATGTTCATAAGGATTTAATAAACCATCATACTGTCCTTCAAGTAAAATTTGACATACTCGAAGCGCTGCGCACTCAAGATGACGAGGTGAAATCGTGGTAAATAAAAATTGATTATCTTCTCCTGGGAAGCAGGCTTTTGCTGTTGTCTCAAAGCTGGCTGAAGGATGCGTTGTTAAAAATAATTTTGTTTTTTCTTTGATAGTATTATCTCGAACGAGAAGGCTGGAACCGCTTTCACAACCTAATACAGCTTCAGAGGATTGTAGAAAGTGATACCATTTTTTCCCGTAAAAAGTAGAAAACTCTGAAGTATCAATATTGTGTGAAATATTATGGGTTTGGCAATAGTTTTTAACGTGGTGTCCTATTTCGTATTTATATTGGCCGAGGGATCCAAACCAATAGGGGAGGTGAGCTGCCCGATAGCCAATTTTCCATTGCTTTTTAATGGATGGATCATATGCTTTGAGTAGAGAGGGTGCGATATAGCCTGTCAGTGCCGGTAGCACTTGGCTTTTTTTGCTTGAGAGTGGATATAATGTTTCTTGCTGAGTTGAGAAATTAGAAAAAATAGTGCTTATACAGATAGTTTGCAACCAACGATCAAGCACATCAGACATGTCATACTCATCTTGAGGAATCGCAATTTTTGTTGCTTGAATCGTGGTTAACGGTTTTGTGATTTGCGTGAGCCTGGCAAAACTCATGTTATTTCGTAGGCATAAGAATGTATTATGTAGAATAATTGCATCAATATGATAGTTCTCTAACCAGGTAGGTAAGCCATTATATCCATCGATATAGAGGTAATTATTCTTTGGAGAGTAATTTTCCAATGCGTATAAGTGATTTTTTACGGCTTCTCGCCGGGTTGTGCCGAACATATTCCAATAAATGATAACAATATTGAGTCTTTCCATGTGCAAACCGAGTTGTGAAATAGCGAACCAGTGTACCACGAGGTGAATTTGACAGGAAGTTGGAGGTCGTTATAGCATAGCGTGTTTCCTTGAGTCGAGTTAAATGAGATGTGTGGCATAGCGGGTATCTATTCTCGTAGAGGGAGTGTTGATGGGATTGATAACAAATTAGCTGTAATGAATCAGTTGATTGCCCACCGTGGCCCAGATGGGACGGGCACATGGCACGATCAAAGGATAGGGCTAGCTCATCAGCGGCTGAGTATTATTGATTTAAGCCACCAAGCGGATCAACCTATGGTGGGTGAAAATAATTCAGTTATTGTTTTTAATGGTGAAATATATAACTATCGAGAATTACGTGAACAACTTTCTTCCTATTGGACGTTTAAAACTCATTCTGATACAGAAGTGATCTTGGCAGCCTATGCTCATTATGGTGCCGATTGTTTGTCAAAACTACGTGGCATGTTTGCCTTTGCGATTTGGGATGGAGAAAAACTATTTGCAGCACGAGATCGCTTTGGCATTAAGCCTTTCTACTATTATATTAACGATAATGAAATATTTTTTGCGTCTGAGGCAAAGGCGTTGCTGCCGTTTGTACCAGAAATAGCAACAGATAATAGCACTTTTTCTGAATATATTACCTTCCAACATAGTATCTCAGAGCATACATTGTTCAAGCATATAAAGCAGCTAATGCCAGCGCATTATTTTACTATGGACAGTAGAGGCTTTAATATTCGGCGTTATTGGGATGTTCACTATGACATTGACCATGAACGAAGTGTGAGCTATTTTCAACATCAGTTACAAGAAAAATTAGAGAGTTCTATAAAATATCATTTGGTTAGTGATGTGCCGGTGGGTTGTTATGTGAGCGGGGGCGTTGATTCAAGTTTAGTGAGTGCATTAGCAGCTGAGCATGCACAAGAGCCACTTGACTTATTTCATGGGAGGTTTACAGAATTTCCAGGTTACGATGAGAGTCCATATGCTCATGCTGCTAATGATAATATCAAAGGACGATTGCATATTTTAGATATTCAACCAGAGGATTTTTCAAACCATATCAAAGATATCATTTATGCGTTGGATTATCCTGTGGCAGGCCCCGGTGCATTTCCCCAATACATGATTTCACAGATGGTAGGTCAGCATGTAAAAGTGGTGATGGGTGGCCAGGGAGGCGATGAGATTTTTGGTGGTTATGTGCGCTATGTGTTGGCTTATTTTGAGCAATGCATTAAAGCTGCGATTAATGGCACTCAACATAACGGTCATTTTGTTGTGACTCCAGAGTCGATTATTCCAAACCTTAGGGTGCTTCAAGGTTATGAACCTATGATGGATTGGTTTTGGAAAGATGGTTTATTCGGTGAATTAGATGAACGATATTTTCGACTTATTAACCGGTCAGTTGATGTTAAAGATGAAATTTTTTGGGAACAATTAGATAGAGAGCACGCGCGCAATCAATTTAATACGGTATTTAATAATGCCCGGAATGTAAAGAAAGAATCTTATTTTGATAGCATGACTCATTTTGATTTTAAATGTTTGCTTCCAGCACTCCTGCATGTGGAAGATAGAATGAGTATGGCTCATGGAGTGGAAGCGAGAGTTCCTATGTTAGATCATTCTCTGATTGAGTTTGCTGCGACGATTCCCGCTGATATCAAATTCAGTGGTGGGCGAATGAAACATATCTTAAAAGAGACATTCAGCAAGCAAATTCCTCAAAGCATTTTAAAACGAGAAGATAAAATGGGCTTTCCTGTACCACTAACAGAATGGTTAAATGGCTCCTTGCATGATTTTATTTTTGATATTTTTAATACAGGGCGAGATAAACAGAGAGATTATATTAATTACGCTTCCGTTTTGAAAAATTTAGAGGGAAACCCACGATTTACACGTAAATTATGGGGTTTTTTGAGTTTGGAGTTGTGGCAACAACAATTTCATGATCAGGCAAGTCAATATAGAACATTAGTTCAATAGGAGTATAAGTATGAAAGTTTTTATTACAGGAGGTTCCGGTTTTGTAGGATCTCATTTAGCTGATTTAATATTGGCTCGTGGTGACGAAGTCCTTGTCATTGATAATTTTGAAACCGGGCGCAGGGATAATCTAAAAACGCATCCTAAATTACAAGTGGTTGAAGGCACTATTGCCGATGGCCAGCTCGTTAATGATATCGTTGGGAAATTTCAACCCGATGTTGTTGTTCATGCTGCTGCATCTTATAAAGACCCCGATGATTGGCAAGAAGATGCTATGACAAATGTGTTAGGTACCGTTAACGTGGTTAAAGCGGCTCAAGCTGTTGGTGTAAAGCGCATTATCTATTTTCAAACAGCACTTTGCTATGGTTTAAACCCAACAGAGCAACCTATTAGCTTAGATCATAATATTTTTCCAGCTAACAGTAGTTATGCTATTAGTAAGACGGCTGCGGAACAGTATGTAGAGTTATCAGGATTACATTATGTTACGTTTCGTTTAGCGAACGCTTACGGCCCTCGTAATATCAGTGGCCCGTTACCGACTTTTTATCATCGATTGTCTGAGAATAAAGCTTGTTTTGTGATGGATACTCGTCGTGATTTTGTTTATATTGATGATCTAACGGCTTGTGTGATGAAGGCTGTAGATGGAGAAGGTCAAGGGACATATCATATTTCTTCGGGAAGCGACTACTCTATTAAAGATTTATTCGATGCGACAGTGGATGTGATGAAAATCAACTTGGATAAAGAGGTTGAAGTGCGTCCTCGTAATCCAGATGATGCTTACTCCATACTGTTGGATCCTACTCATACTCGGGAAGACTTTCAATGGGGTATTAAGACTGCGTTGAGAGAGGGTGTTGAGAGCACGATAGCGTACTACAAAGAGTATGGGATCACAGAAACGTTCACTCATTTGAAGCAAGAACATGCAGAAAATATGTAATCCCTAGGAGAGTATGCGGTGTTAACAGGAAAGAAAACTTTAGTCGTCGGCGGTGCTGGATTTGTTGGCAGTAATTTAGTTAAACGTCTATTGCTTGAGGATCCGGAACAAGTCATTGTGGTTGATAATTTGCTTTCAGCAGATATCAGTCAAGTGCCGATGGATAAGCGAGTGAGTTTTCACCATGCATCTATCACGGAAGATCCTGTGCTTTACAGATTGCCAAATGATTTAGACTATGTCTTTCATTTGGCAACCTTTCATGGAAACCAAAGTTCTATGGCGGATCCTTTGGCCGATCATCAGAATAATACATTAACGTCGTTAAAATTATTTGATCGGTTAAAAGATTTCCCTAATCTAAAAAAAGTAGTCTACGCTTCGGCAGGCTGTACTGTCGCTAAGAAAACATTTGAAGATACCACGGCGACTACGGAAGATAGTGATGTTTCCCTTTATCTAGACAGTCCTTATCAGATCTCAAAAATCATTGGGGAATTTTATGGAAATTATTATTTCATGCGCCATGATTTACCTATTGTCAAAGCGAGATTTCAAAATGTCTATGGCCCTGGTGAAATTTTGGGAGCAGGGGATTGGCGAGGTACAGTCAATACTATTTGGCGAAATGTAACGCCAACCTTTATTTTTAAAGCGCTACATGAAGAAGCACTGCCTGTGGAAAATCAAGGTATTGCGACCAGAGATTTTATCCATGTAGACGATATTGTATCGGGTCTTATTGCTTGCGCGACTCATGGTGAGCTTGGTGGTGTGTATAACCTTGCCTCGGGTGAAGAAACATCGATATTAGAACTTGCTAATTTGATTAACAAAGTCACCAAAAATCCAACGCCTATCGCAATGTCTCCAGCACGATCTTGGGATCGTTCTGGCAAACGATTTGGTGATCCGAGCAAAGCTAAGCAGGAGATTGATTTTGAATGTACCGTTGCATTTAAAGAAGGACTGGCGCAAACCATTGCTTGGTATAAAGAGAATATGGATTTGATGAAGTCATGCATGAGGCAGCATTATCGCTATGCGCCTGATTTAGATCAGTATGGGATTATGGGCTATGAATGATTTTTTTAAACAGACTGGTAACATAAGATGGCTATGCGCCTCATTCAATCTGGACGCTAAAAAATGAAAGCTCATCGGTATGCAAAATTTATCAGTGCGGCAATTCTATCCGCGACAAGTATAAAATCCATTTATCGTTATCGAAATTTAATTTATAATACTCTTCTACAAGACTTGAAACAGCGTTATGCAGGTTCTGCGGCGGGCTATGTTTGGTTGTTTATTTTTCCGATTTTTTTGTTTGTATTTTATGCTTCTATTTATCTTTTCATATTTCGTGTTCAACCTCAAGAAATGAGCCAAGGGCAGTATATCGTTTATATTATGGCAGGAATTGTTCCATTCATTAGTTTCTCTGAAGCATTATGTAGCGGAACATCTTCAGTGGCAAACAAAAAAAATGTATTACTCAACACGGTTTATCCCTCGGAATTTATTCCACTTCAAGCAACACTCACCAGTCATATTACAGCTCTTGTTGGATTAAGCTTGTTAATGTTAGCTAATATGTTTTTCATGAATCAAATTACACCATTGTACTTATTGGTTCCTGTAATATTGGTTGCACAACTGATGTTTGTTACCGGGGTAACGTGGATTTTGTCGGTATTAAATTTAGTTTTGAAAGATATCCAACAAATTTTAGCCATGGTCACAATGGTTTTATTGATAGTTAGTCCTATTGCTTATACACCAGAAATGGCACCGAATATATTAAAGATTATGATTTGGGCAAATCCATTATCATATTTTTTTCAAGCCATACAAGATATTTTTGTTTGGGGTCGAGTGACATACAATTTTTATATTGCAATGGGTTTGGCTATAGCAATGTTTTGTGTAGGATATTATTTTTTCACAAAATTAAAATCTGTTTTTTATGATTATATTTAATCTTGCATTTAAAAATAGCGATACCACTAGGATTATTAAAAGTGAATCGCGATTATGGTGAAAGAAAGCAGAGAAAATTCTTATGTACCAAGAGATATATTGCTGGGAAAAGAGGAATATTATGAGGAAATATTGAATGAAAATAAGCTAAACGTTTTAATATTGTATGAAGGAAAAAGTACATATACAAGCACGGTCAAAGAATACATAGATGCTTTCAAAAATTTTTCAGGTCATAATATTTACTACGATGTCGCATCAGACCAGTCAAAATGCTATGTTCAGTTTGAGTATTTTGATGTGGTTGTTATACATTATTCTTTGCGTTTGTGCCTGGAAAGTGGGGGATGCACTTTATCGCCTGCTTATGCCGACTCATTAAGAGATTCTACAGCTTATAAGATAGCAATTATACAGGATGAATATGATTTAACTGATATTGTTAAAAAACGCTTGATGGATCTTAAAATAAATGCAGTTTTTACCTGTGTTCCGCATGAATTTATAGAGAAAGTTTATCCGAAAGAAGAACTTCCAGATATCGAATTTTTCCAATGCCTAACAGGATACAGTCCAGATGAATCATCAATCCAAGTGGATATTCCTTCTATCGAGTCTCGGCAAAATAAGATTGTCTATCGCGGCAGAAAGCTGTCTTATCGATACGGTGATTTAGGACAAGAAAAAAAAAATATTGGCGAAAGAATGAAGCAAATTTGCCAAGAAAAAAATATCCAGGTGGATATTGAAGTTGATGATGATTACAGAATTTATGGGAAAAAGTGGTATAAATTCTTGGCGAATTCTCGGTCAACACTAGGGACAGAAAGCGGTGCTAATATTTTTGATTTTGATGGTACTATTACTAAAAATGTTACTCAGATGATGGCAAGCAATCCTGATGCAACGTACAATGACGTTTATACAACCTTATTGCAAGAGCATGAAGGTTCTGTGATGATGAATCAAATATCGCCAAAAATATTTGAAGCAATTTTTCTTAGGACAGCCCTTATATTATTTGAAGGTGAATATTCAGGTATAGTGCAGCCCCATAAACATTACATCCCACTGAAGAAAGATTTTTCAAATGTAGATGATGTTTTGGCAAAAATAAATGACACCCCTTATTTAACGCAGTTGACACAACGAGCTTATGAAGACATCATTGACAGCGGGAAATATAGTTATCAAAAATTTATTCGGCATTTTGATTATGTGGTTTTAAATCGATGTGTGTTTTCAAAGAGTAGAGCCTCAAGCGATCAGGGTGAAGCTCCTAAGTCATATCTTTTTGCGAGTAAATATGTGAGTGCAAAAACTATATTTGTTGTGTATAGCTGTTATATGTTTTTTTTGAAAAGGGTGAAAAATATTTTATTAAATTTGTCCCATCCATTATTGCTTTGTGCGAAGCTTAAATTTAAAATAGGTTGTTTTTTTGAGAAAGCTTTGACGTTTATTGTAGATTCCCCAAATTATTTTAATCATCGATTACTTATTTTAAAGAGAGAGATATGGTTCTTTTTGAAAAAAATAAGCCCCACATGTCGAACCTTACTAAAAGGTGCTGTAAAAATCATAAGGAAAGTCTTGTATACCTTGAAGTTTATTATTGTTTATCCAAAAGATTCTGCAAAAAATATTGTTTTGATATACAAAAACGCTTTGGTTTGGTGGCGTCATAATGAAAAAAGGATATATAAAATTTTTATTTTTGGTTGTAAGCATCCGCTTCAATTTGTTAAACGAGCAATTTCAAAAGCATGTTCATTTATTACTTAACTGTATTGACATATATGTCTAGACCCAATAATTTAGGCCATGATGTTTTTAATAGTTCACTTCGAGGCTTGCTGCGAAAAAGCAGCTCTTGATCGATGTTTTCTAACTGTGCTTTAAATGAGGAGAATTGAGTGCAAAGTTTTTGCAGAGAGTGCCTTGATATAAAGTCTGTGTGAGGTGCTGCTGAACCGGATGAGTTGGTATCATAGGCTGCCCGGTCATTCTTTTTGATATGTTCGGCAACCCCTCTTAAGCCGGTTATTTCTTTTAAGCCATATCGGAGTGTTGTTAATGTTGCTCTGATGAAACGGCGGTATGAGTAGGCATTGTATACCATGAAGATTAATTCGCCACCGGGTCGTAAAAGGGTATAACAATTTTGTATTGCGAGTGCCAAATTCCCTGTATGGTGAAGACTACCGATGGCAATGATTGTATCGAAACTTGAGGTTTTCAAGTTGGGTTCAAGAATGCTTCCCTTGATGGCGGCCCCTGGCGCTCCGACTTGCTTGAGTCGATGGTTTACCATTGTCACAGGGCCTGCTGCAATATCAAGGCCTGTGTAGTGAGCGCCTGCTTCTGCTAATTTTTGAGCAACTGTTCCGTATCCAAGGCCGACTTCTAATATGTTTTTTTCTTTTTGCTGAGAGAATTTGATGTATCTATCCAGGTAGGGGTAAAAGTCGAAATACCAGGTGTCAAATTTATAGAGCGATTGAGGGCTGTTATCAACTACGCCAATAGATTTTGCTAATTGAGTTCCGCATAATTCATCCCAAAACAAGGCATTTTGTTTGGTAATACGGTTCATATCCTTTCCTTTTATACAAAATTAGCGCAGTTCACACAGTACTATAGTCGCGCATTGTACGATTAAACACTGGCCATTCGCAATATATAATCGTAGAATAATGGCGTGATGGAGTGGCGGTGTGTTTAAAATCGAGGGCGGTATTTTTTATTTATGCAAGATAGTATTGTTATTTCGCTTGATAATGTAAGTAAATCGTACAAGCTTTATAGGAAAAAATTCCAGCAAATGTTAGATTTGCTCGGTTTTTCACCGGCTAAAGACGTCGAAATTTTCAATGCATTACGAAATATAAATTTAAAGATAAAAAAAGGGCAGCGCTTAGGCATCATTGGGAGAAACGGTGCCGGCAAGACAACGTTACTCAAACTTATTACACAAAATTTTATGCCTACCAGCGGTACAGTCGTTGTTAATGGCACCATTCAAGCATTGATGCAAATGGGGCTTGGGTTTCATCCAGAATTTACTGGATTAGAAAACATAAAGTCTGCTTTGTTGTTTAATGGTCTTCCCGCTGAGCAGTACCAACAAACGGTTGAGGATATTATTGACTTCACGGAATTGGGTGATTTTATTCATCAACCCCTAAAGACCTATTCTTTAGGCATGCAATCTAGATTGTATTTTGCTGTTGCCACTGCGATCAAACCTGAAATTTTAGTGATTGACGAAGTCATGGGGGCGGGTGATGCATATTTTAGTGCAAAATCCGCTGAAAGAATGAAGCGCTTGACAGATAATGGTTGTACACTCTTGTTAGTATCACACTCAATGACGCAAGTTCTCCAATTTTGTGATGAATCTATATGGTTAGAGAATGGCGAAATCGTTATGCAAGGGGATAGCCTTGATCTTGTAAAATCTTATGAAGCGTATAGTCGAAAACTAGAAAAAGAGTATTGTTCTACACAGTTGAGCACAAATGATAAACCGATTATACAATCAAAATGGCTAACTCAAAAACTTATGAAAGAAGTGCTTCAAGAGCATGGTCAGATTCCAGAAGCTAACAATGATTTAGAAAAAATAGTAACGGAAGCGACTCAAGAAACCGTCGCAGATCCTATGGCAGTTGTAAGTCAGAAAACTGTTGTAGCAGAGCCAAGTTCAATATCCCGTTGGCCAAGTCAGGAAACGGGTTTGATTATTTCAGATGTTAGTATTTTAGATCATAATAATAAGCCCATTGCTGTTATTGAGACGGGTGATCAAGTGAATTTTCTGATGGAGGTTGAAGCAACGGAAACTGGGAATTATGGTTGTATTCCAGTGATTTTAATTTTTGATGATGGAGGTCGTTGGATAACACGCCATTGCGGAGAACTCATCAATGTAGATATGCAACGGGGTAATAAAATTCATATTGATTTAGAGTACTCAGCGTTATTGCTCGGTACAGGAACCTATACTTTTTCTGCCGCCATTTACAAGACACTGAATTTGGAAGATTTATCAACAGCCAGTTATTATGATTTATTGTCACGGAGTTTTACTTTCAAAGTCATTGGGCCTTATAAAATTGATTCATCTATTATTCATCATCCAGCCAACTGGAAGCTGCGCGAGCATTTAAACTCTATTGATTCTGAGCAGCTCCAAGATACGGAAAGCATTTAGTATGTGTGGTATTGCTGGAATAATTACTCAAAAGCCATCCATAACTCGGTGTGCACAGCTTGAGTTAATGAATAAAGTGCAGCATCACCGAGGCCCTGATGGTGAAGGTATTTGGACTGGAGAAAAAAAGCAAGTTCATTTTGCTCATGTCCGACTTGCTATTATTGATTTATCAAATGATGCAGCTCAGCCTATGGTTAGCAAAGATAAGCGTTATAGTTTAATTTTCAATGGAGAAATCTATAACTATAAAGAATTAAGAAAGGAATGCCAGTCAAGAGGCAGCTACTTTTTTTCAAACTCTGATACCGAGGTCATTATTGAGTGCTTTCGCCATTGGGGAGAGGCAGCGTTTGCTAAATTTGTTGGCATGTGGGCCTTAGCAATTTACGATGAAATTAATCAATGTGTCTATTTATCACGGGATCCATTTGCAATTAAGCCATTGTATTATGGTTACCACCAAGGTGATTTTTATTTTTCTTCAGAGCCAAAAGCTCTCAGAGCTGTCAGAGATGAATTTAATGAAATTGACGAGGTCTCAGTTAGATTATTTATAGAGCAAGGATCGTTAGAAAGAAAAGATTGGACTTTTTACAAAAATATCAAACGTTTTCCCCACGGACATTTCGCAAAAGTTCAACTAAAGAATACTAGCAAGGCACTAGAATTTTCTAAGTATTGGCAGCCCTCCGCGACAGTGCAACGTCTCTCTTATAGTTCTGCTGTAGAGAAACTTAAATTTTTGCTTGAGGACAGTATTCGATTGCATTTGCGTAGTGATGTGCCTGTAGGTTCATGCTTAAGTGGAGGTATTGATTCGTCTAGTATCGTTTGCATTGGGAGTCAACATTTAAAACCGAGTCGGTTTAATACATTTACAACCCATTACCCAAATCATGGTGATATCAATGAATCTCAGTGGGCAGAAATGGTCAATCAACATGTGAATGCAATTCCCCATTATATTGAACCAACGTTTGATTCATTCTGCAATGATTTTGAGCGATTAATTACTATTCAAGATGAACCTTTTGGCAGTACGAGTATTTTTGCGCAGTATACAGTGTTTAAAAAAATTGCTGAAACGAATGTTAAAGTTGTATTAGATGGCCAGGGGGCGGATGAAGCATTTGCTGGTTATGTTGGATTTATTGAAATATATTTAGATAGTTTACTAAAGCAGGGGAATCATTTTAATTATTTAAAAGAAGCTTTTATGTTGCGTAAGAACTATGCTTTAAATTTACCGACTAAAAGTATTCTTACAAATTTTGCAAAAAATATAACTCAAAGAAAAGCAACAAAAAATCCTACTGCTGAAATATTGACTTCGCAACAAGCGGATGAATATTTGACAAGATTGGAAGCGCTAGCAGTTAACTACGATAATTTTGACGGTTATTTGCAAAATATGTTATGCGAAAGCAATATTCCGCAATTATTGCGTTACGAAGATCGGAATTCAATGGCTTTTTCTATCGAGTCAAGAGTGCCATTTTTAGAGCCTCGGTTAATTGAGTTTGCATTATCATTACCAGGTAATTTTAAAATCCGTAATGGATTAACCAAGTCAGTATTAAGGGATGCTATAAAATCTTTTGTGCCGCGCAAAATTGCTAATCGCGTGGATAAATTAGGGTTCCCTACGCCAGAAATTGAATGGATGAATAAAGCATTTAATTGCCAAGTGGACACGGCTTGTAGCAAAGAATGGAGAGAAATTGTTACTAAGCATTGGCGATCCCTCGTTGAGGGATCACATGGGGGCTGTTCTCTTTCACAAGCAATAAGGAAAAAACATGATGTTGATTTGTGCTGATTGCCGTGTTGAGTTGGATGCTGGAACAAACTGTTCTATGTGTAAATGGAAAGTTGATATGGTGGAAAATTTTCCGATTTTTCTTTCCTCTCGCGACAAGTCTGACCCTAATTTTATGAGTTATCGTGAAAATTATGATGTTATTTGCAAAGATGATTTGTTGGAGAGTATTCAAGATGATGGTTATTTAAAACAGCAAACGGCGAAGCTTTTTTCTTATTTACCAGTTCAATTAGGTGAAAATATTTGTGAAATTGGCCTGGGTAAGGGATATTTGTTTGATAAGCTCTTATCATTGAAAGACAAGAATATATCAGGAGTTGATATTAGTATTGGATATTTAAAAAAATACCAAAAATTGCTTTCGGAAAGGATAAAGATTTATATTTGCAATGCTGAGAATCTACCTTTTATTGGCATGTTCGATACAATAATTGCCGCTGATATTATTGAACATGTTTTTAATGTCGGGGATTTTCTTTATTCTGTGAATAAAGCACTGACTCCTAAGGGTAATTTTATCGTCAGAGCGCCTTATAATGAAGATATTACGATGTACTCTAGATTACAAGGTTGTCAGTATAACTTTGTACATTTAAGAAATTTTAATAAACAAAGTATTCAGTCAGTTCTTGTTGGCGCGGGATTTAAAATAAAGCAATTTTATTTTGATGGCTTTAACCCCGATGATAAATTCAGGCGAGCTTGGTTGAAAGAAATTCCTTATTTTAATCGTCGTTTTGATGAATACCTAGACCTGCATTATCCAGATAGAGATAAATTTAATACAGTGAGTAATTTTTGGGGCAATCTATTTTTAAGGCCCTTAGAGATGACGGTGGTTTGTGAAAAAGTAAGAGACTTATAAGCAATGGAAAAATCAAGGTTAGAGTTGAATATAGAGAGTCTATCTCAGCATATTGATGCAGTGGTTATGCTAACCTGGTCGGATTGGAATAATGAACTACGTAGTAATCGTTATCATTATGCAATGCGTTTTGCTAAATTTTTCCCTGTAATATTTGTTCAGCCGGATCTAAACGAAGGCAGCTATCAGTTTGAAGAAGTTGGAATAGATAATTTTGTAATTCTGCATATTTATGGTGCTTATGATGATAATCAACAAGCGCAATTGCTAAATGGGGCATTAAATTCATATAAAATTCCTATTAAAGCACCATTGTTTTGGGCTTATAATGTTTATCTTGCCAATTGCTTTATTAAAATGCATTCGCCTTTGCGAGTGTATCATGCGACCGAAGATTATTTTTCTGAAGACTCATATGTAAATTGTAATAATGATAAAGATTTATATGCTCGTTTTGCTAAGGTGCTAGCAGCAACCGATTTATTAATTTCTGTTTCTGAAGGAGTTGAGGAAAATTATTTAAGCAAAGGAAATTATGACGGCGATCACCTTATTATTGCAAATGGTTGTGACTATAAATTTTATAGCGAAGGTGTAATTCAGAAAAACAGTAATAATAAAGTGGCTATATACCAAGGTAATATTTTTGATAAACTTGATTATGATATGTTATTTGAAGTGGCAACGAATCTACCAGAGTGGGCTTTTCAATTTTGTGGGAAAATTATATCCGAAGATCCAGAAGTGACTCTATTATTTGATTTGCCCAATGTGGAATATTTAGGTCTACTGAATCCTATAGAGTTGCGAGAAATTTGTCAGCAAGCTACGGTGGGAATTATCCCATTTAAAAATAGAGATTACTTAACTAAGCGATCATTACCATTAAAAGCATTTGAATATATGGCCTGTGGCATCCCTGTTATAACAACGCCCATTGATGCACTGGAAAAATATAAAAATGCTTTTATTTTTGTAGAAAATACAGATGAATTTATACGAGCACTTAAGGGATTAGAGAGCAATGCAATGGATTCAGCGAATTTTGAAATGCGAATGAAGCTCGCTTCTGAGCAAGATTATGATTTAAAATTTGAGCGTGCCATTAATAAAATTTTAGAAAAAACAAAACAGAAAAAAGTGCCGAATAACTTTTTTATAAGAGTTGCAACAGATGTGCCCTATAAAAATAAAATCTCTGATGATAAAAAACTAAAAATCTTAATCTTATATGAAGGGAAGAGTATATTTGTTAATACAATTAAAGAGCACCTTCAAGCATTTAGTCGATTTTCTCAGCATAAAATCTATTATGAAATTGCCTCTGGGAAAAACATATGTAATGTAGATTTTAGCGAATTTGATGTTGTTCTTCTACATTATTCCTTGCGTTTGAGTTTAAATGAAGGGAATTGGACTATTGCACCATGCTATGCTGAAGCGTTGAGGAATTATACAGGCTATAGTATAGCAATGATTCAGGATGAGTATGATACCACTGATATAGCAAAATCTTGGCTGAGTTACTTAAATATTAATGCTGTTTTTTCTTGTATTCCGGATAAAGAAATCCATAAAGTTTATCCGACAGTTGAATTTCCAAAAGTTGAATTTTATCAAAATCTAACAGGTTACAGCTCCGATAAGTTGCCCTATAAAGTGAAAATCCCTGCGATGCGTAAAAGGGTTAATAAAATCGTTTACCGTGGACGACAATTGCCGTATTGGTATGGAAGTTTGGGGCAAGAAAAGCGAGAAATTGGCGACTCCATGAAGCTTATCTGTAAAGAAAGGAATATTCAGGCAGATATTGAGACAGATGATAGCAAGCGCATCCATGGAAAAAAATGGTATGAATTCCTTGCGAGTGGTCGTGCTACATTGGGGACAGAAAGTGGTGCCAACCTTTTTGATTTTGATGGTTCAGTAAAAGATGGGATCACCAAAATGTTGGAGCAAGATCCAAATACGAGTTATAGTGAAGCCAATGAATCTCTTCTGAAAAATTATGATGGTTTTGTAAAGATGAATCAAATTTCCCCTAAAATATTTGAGGCGATTTTTCTACGAACGGCTTTAATCCTATATGAAGGTGATTATTCTGGAGTAATAAAACCCGATGTTCACTACATTTCGTTGAAGAAAAATTTTTCGAATATAAATGAAGTCTTGGAGAAACTTGATGATATCAAATTTTTAAAAAACCTAACTGACAGGGCTTATAATGAAATCATTGCACAAGAAACCTTTAGTTATCGTGATTATGTTAGCAAATTAGATTATATGCTATCGAATAAAGTGGTGGCGACTGGAAATTTCATGCCTGAAATTAGGAGGCTAAGATATTTTAGCCTAACCCCTAAGTTAGTATGGTTTTTTTCAACTTTAGACAGTATTATTGCTTCCTCATTTTTTATAAAAACGAGGGTTTTAATTTCTTTTGCGAGAAACGAACCTCGTTCATTTTTTAATAGAGTCCTAGAGATTACTCATCATAAGATAGCTTCTTTACCTATTGTTGGAAGAGTTTATATACTTCTAGCTTTTGCATGCCGAAATCCTAGGTTATTGATAAGAAAAATTTTCAGCGGGATAGACAATTTTATATTATCATTACCTGTTTTGGGCAGATTCTATGGTTTGCTTTCACTTTTTGTTAGGCATCCACGGCTATTTTATTGGAAATTAAATAAAAAATTATCAAGCATTCCATTTTTCGGTAGAGCATATGTGCTTTTTTCATTTGGTCTAAGGCATCCGGTTTTATTTACAAGGAAAGTTGTTACGAAGATAAAATCTGTATGAATTATCATGGTCTGTGATAGTTAAAGGGATTTATATGAAATATTTTAGTTTTTTTAAAAGCATAGTTGTAAGGATGCTTTTTTTTGCCATCCTAATTCTAAATGCACCTAGCATATTTGCTCAAACTGATATGCAAGTTAATATGGATGTGATTGCAGAGAAACTAAAAGAAAGGATTTCTCAGTATACCCCTATTGAGCAAACAGATAACGCTCAATATCAATTTATTGCAACCTTGGTTGTGATGAATTACGTACAAACAATTGTTAGTCCGCCGCGCTATGGTGTTTATCGTAGAGAAGCTTCTTATCCTAACTATCTTCCTGTCATAACTGCCGAAGATAGTCTTTTAAAAAAAGCAGGTATTTGTGGTAATCAGATCGATGCATTTATAAAACTGATGTCGAAACTGGGTATTAACACAAGGGAAGTTCAGTTTTACTATGAAAATTATGCGCATCAACGCGATAGCCATATTACCGTTGAAGTTGAATGGGAACATCAATGGCATTTTTTTGATGTTACCTGGGGATCTTTTTTTTCTGATGCAAATGATTTAACTATGATTCCATCGTATGCTGATATTCAAAAAAAAGGTTATGAATTTTATCAACAGCATTTAAATAAAATTTATGGATGGCTTAATTATGCTATTTTTTATAAGTTAGATCCGATGATTTATCTTTTCTTACCTGATAGTAAAATAGACGTTGTATTTGACGGTAATGGGATCGTGCGACCTTATTTGAGAGAGAATAAATATCCTTTGATATCTATTCCAAATTATTTTGGATATATGATGAGACGGAGTGGGAATTATAGTGATATCGTGCAACAATATGCCATACCATCTTGGGCGAACACGTTAACATTAACGACGGGTGGTTATAATTGTCCTGGTGGAGGGAAAATTTCTATAAAAAATAAAAATCACACAGATGAATATCGTATTGTTCCCACTATGAGAAAAAAAATTGTTGTTAAAAATGCAGCGAATGATATTGAAATTTCTGTAGCACGCAATGGTTTAACTCAATGCTTTGTGGTTATCGCTGATGCTCAAGTAAGTTTGTAGGAGAGTATAATGAAGATCATATTGATATTTTTTTGTATTATATTAATGCCTCTATTTTCCACAAATGTTTTTTCTCACACTAAAGATACCGAGTTGCCAACTGAGCTTCGCTTCTATGAGCCAGAGCCAGACGTGCTTTTCAAGGATAAAATAATGAGAGTTACGAGTGACGAGTATATTTTTGAGCAAAAACATTATATTTTCACAAGTGATTTAGAAGAAGCTATTGATTTTATTGATACGGAGGCTTATTACTCAAGTGGTACCAGGGATGTCAAACATAAACATTACTGTTACTATGCGGCCTTGTCAGCAATGACTTATTTAAATAATCAAGTTTATTTCCAGCGGCTTGACATAAATAATATGCCTCTTGGTAGCAATAAAGAGCAAATGCTTGCTTTCCAGTCAATTTTTGATAAGCTTCATATTCCTAACCGTATCGTGAATATTGATAAGAATGATAGTATTTATTATGCTGTTGAAGTAAATTGGGGCAATGAGTGGCACTTTTTTGATATTACTAAAATGAATTTCTTCCTCATAGGAAATAGTGATTTTGATGTGGCTTCCTGGGAAGCAGTATCTAATGATGTTTCACATCGACTGATTGAGATCAGTAACAGAATATTTGCAGATTATTTGCTAAGGTAAAAATATGAAAACAGCCAGTACTGTTATTATTGGGGGTGGGATTGTAGGTCTTAGCATTGCCAAAAAGCTTTTGCAGCAGGGTTGCAGCGACATTCATGTTTTGGAAAAAGAGCCGCAACTTTCAGTGCATGGATCGGGTAGGAACAGTGGCGTATTGCATGCGGGTATTTATTACCCAGGAGAAACGTTAAAAGCGAGATTTTGCTTGGATGGTAACCGGCAATTGCAGCAATACTGTACTGAAAATAAACTCCCCATTCGTCACACAGGGAAAGTTGTGGTGACAAAAAACTCAGATGAATTACCTATGCTCCGAGAGCTTTATCAACGAGCCAGTGCAAATGGTGCAAATGTTAGCTTAGTGGATGAAAAAATATTAGCGGAGTTGGAACCGAATGCCAAAACAACTCAGTTTGCCCTTTATTCTAGAGATACCGCAGTGGTTGATCCCAATCAGATTATGGGTTGCCTTGCAAAAGAGCTTCTGGCGTCTAAAAAAGTGCATATCCATCTGGGCTGCTCTTTTATCAAGTCGGTTAATAATTCAACTATTATGACGAGCAATGGCAAGGTAAGTTATGGATATTTGATTAATGCGGCAGGTGCTTATGCCGATAAAATTGCTCATGCATTTGGTCTTGGAAAGCAGTTTGTTTTTTTACCTTTCAAAGGATTATATAAAAAATTATCTCCTCAGCACAGCCATTTAGTCAATGGTAATATTTACCCTGTACCAAATTTAGGCAATCCATTTCTCGGTGTCCATTTTACTAAAAATATTCATGGTGATATCTATTTAGGGCCTACGGCAATCCCTGCTTTGGGTCGAGAAAACTACGGGTTGTTACAGGGAATAAGCTGGGAAGTGCTGAAAATATTCTATCGAAGTAGTGTTTTGTTTTTAACCAGCCCTGCGTTTCGTCAGGTTGCCTTATCAGAGCCAAAAAAGTATAATTCTACAGTCTTTTTCAATGATGCTAAAAAGCTTGTTAAGTCTTTGGAACAATCTTGGCTCATTCCTACAACAAAAGTGGGAATAAGATCTCAGTTGGTGAATTGGAAAACAAAAACGTTGATGATGGATT
>JAJFKH010000043.1 GCA_021773305.1 Gammaproteobacteria bacterium
CTGCAAGCTCTTTTTTTGATAATTCTTTTTTGTCCATGAATGCATGATAGCAGTGCTTTATATAAATTGATGTAATCCATTGACTATGACTGATTTGATCTTTTTCTGATTTTTCCCAATTTCATATGCGAAGGCTATATATGCATAATTTATTTGGTGATACAGATTCTGTCCATGTGGAAATTACCCCAGAAGGCGGATTTAGTTTACATGGCCTCATGATAAAAATTAAAAGAAATTCTTTAAGGGTGTTAGTACGTTTCCAGATGAGGCTTGCTCTTGAATTGTTGTGTCAGACTCTTCTGTATTGCAACAAAACCAACTATAACGATTGTTTTGCTGATAGTCACTATTTCGGCTTTCAATATCCTCAACTTCGATACAATAGCTATCGTTAGCATTCGTTTCAATGCTTGACTCTCTATTTTGCCAAAGGCTTTCGATAGCCATGGCACCACCGGCACAACCAATGCCGATAGCTTGACTGAGGAACAGCCATTCTGCACCTAGATCGAAAAACTCATCACCGATAATGCCGAGCGCTGAAGCTAATATCGTGATAAAAAATAAATTGTACAACGTCGGTCTTAGCAGCTGCCTTTGCCCCGCCATATTGCCCATTATTCCGGTTCTGACACTATCAAAAAGAAAGCGTAGCATGTTAATGTATGCAAGGGTTTGAGTCATTGACTGTACCGCATCCTGTTCACTATCAGACAGTGCATTCATATCGACAAAAAGATGAGTGAGTGCATTTAACACGGGAGGTATGACCATGAGGCCATCAACTACCAAAGCAGCTCCAATCCCTGTTAATAGGTTTACTCGACCTTGAAGCTTTATGTTTTTTAGATGAATAATGTGTGGATTGTCCAACAATGCCTGGCTCAGTGGCGCAATTAAAATGCGGTTGGTAAACATAATGCTTGTTGAAATAATATTGTAACCCATGATAAGTTGGAACATAACATCAGCGGCAAGATTCGTTGTTTTGTCAAAATGTAGTGCAATGTATAAATAAATGAGTCCTAAGCTTAACCACTCAACCACCGCTTGTGTTGCAAACAAGCTTCCGATTTTCCCATATTCTTTTAGAAAATGAGTTACAAAATATTTTAAATCGGAAAATAATTCCTTGATATTCGTTTTGAAGAAAGCGTAAGGTTTGAAGGATTCTCTGAATGCAAAATATAGCTGAAACAAGAGAAAATTTATTGTGACAGAGGACGCAATCCCGATCCCAATTCCTTCCATACCAAGGTTTGGTAACCCGAGCCATCCTAATGCAAGAGGATAACCAATCGCAGCGGAGGCTGCAATAAAACTTATTCCTGAGGCAAGAAAAAGGCGCGACTGACCTAAGCTAATAACGATCTGTTGTTCAGCTAATAACGCGCACAGTAATGGTGATGCAATTGCCAGAGGAAGATAATAACCTGCAATTTCATCGACAATGGAGGGGTCGATTCCCAGCGCATTTAATGTGGGGCCTATCGCAAAAAAACTACCCATCGCTATGGGTGCTAGTGCTGTCGCAACAAGTAAATTTCCGCGCCGTAATATACCAATGGTCGTTAGCTCTTTTTGTTGTAGTAATTCCCCGGATATCACATGAGGTGTACTCAAAAATCCTTTGATGATCCCAAAAGAATTTGCTGTTATGGTAAAGATGATAGGATAACCTTGGGTAGCGCTGATGCTAGTTGCTTTTGCGATTAAGTCATTAATCGTATAAAACCCGGATAGTAGCCCAAAGGTTGCGACTATTGGGATGCCTGTTTTTAACTGATTTTTCATCGCAAGCCGAAATGACAACAGTTCAGCTATCGGCAGCGATTCTTCAATATCGGTTTCATCAATAACAAGTTGTAGCTCAGTATTTTTCCTAGCCATTTTTTATTTCTCGTAGAATTTGATGCTACATTCTACACAAGAAGAGACTGCCTGTAAAACCTGTGGTAACTGCTTGTTTCTCGTCGATTATTTTTATTAGCCGTTGAGAGCACTTTTCGTAAAAGGATTCTCCTACTGAAATAGGATAGAACATTTCTAGGGATTTTAAAAACGTGATAATAGGCTCTGGCTCATGGAATTTCAGCTCGGCGCTATAGCATTTTTCTTCAATGGAAGAGAAGTATTTAGGTAAAATCTCTCTGGCAATCTCTATGCAAAAGGGTGAGGAATAAGTATGCGGCTGGAGCCTGGGTTCGATTTCATGAACCAGCTCATAAATATGAGAGCAGGAATGGATCCCGAGGGTAGAAATACCTACGACGCCATTGGGTTGCAAGACTCGTTTCATTTCATTAATTGCTTGATTAATGGATGAGGCGTGATAGAGCATCATGTGGCAAAAAATCATATCGAACGTTTTTTCTGAAAAGGGAAGCTGGCAGATATCAGCGAGTTTATACTCAAAATGGCAATCATATTGCTGGCTGTCGATCTTATCATGTATGGAGTCGAGCATACCTTGAGAGAAATCCGACAACGTTACAGAGACATCCGGATGGAGGTTTTCACCCATATATTCCCAAATCTCGCCATCGCCACAGCCGATATCAAGAATACGAGCCGCAGAGGGAATATGATACTGTCCCGCGATCCATTCCCAGAAGCTATCAGGACGAGTGATGTAATGCTTGGTGTTAATGCGATTCTTATAGTTAGATACTTTACTATAATGTTTTTTTAATGTTTCTGATGTGGTCATTTGCGGCCTGTTTATTTTAAAAATTCTTTTATCATGATCCCAATCCGGGAGCGTATGCCTTTAGACATTTCGATATATTCTCCAAATTCCTTGTGGTAGAGTTCCTGGGTTTTTTCAAACGCTTTATTGAGATCGCTTTTATCAGTTTTATCATCTATACCAAAATAAGGATAGTGGTGCAAATAATAACCAAAAATGGCTTCGCAGTCTTTTTGATATTGCGCTGTATCAAGAATATGATGGTGCCAAAACTCATCAATTTCCTCTGATGGTGGTAATTTATGTTCTCCACCATATTTAAGTTTGAGGATTAGATAATTTTTATACATTTCGGCTGTTTTTTGCGCATCTTTCTTTTGCCAACCGCAGCGGGTAGTTAATTTATGAACGAATTTGGTGAGATCCATGTCGTTTATGTAGCTTTCCTTACTATCTATTTCGTTGATGCTGGCAGTTGTTGTCATTTTGGATTCTCTGGTGGTTTTATTGGAGAATTGTAGTTCAATTTTAAGAAAAGGGCTATAGCTTGCTTTTTTTATGGTAGGGTCTGTACTTAACTTGCCGCCATTAAGGTTATTGGGTCTGGCTAGATGGCCTTTATTTTTCGCTTACCTTGAAGCCGAAGATTGCTGTCGAGTGCCAATTTAATGGTCAATATCGAGGAGTTGCCGATCAATGGATGAAATTCACACTTATAATTATTGATTCTATGCGCAATACTGTAGTTGGTTTTTGAACCTAGAGAGGATTGATTAAATCGGCACTCGATACTTAAAACCGGTCACTGCTATAATACTTAAAGCAGAAGAATTAAATCCACCTACCAGGGCCAGTAAAATTGTAATCTAGAATCCCATATTTTGCTTAGAAGCTTTCTTTTCTCTTTGTCCATTTCATCAATGCTTTGTTTCGGCTTATAGGCACAAAAGTCAAATGCCGAAATGTACATATCATTTAGAAGAGAGGCATATGCTACAGTCTCATTGAATATTTCATCATTCACATAGCTATCGTCATGCAACCCATTAATAGTAATTGAAAAATTATCTAAATTGCTCCTAATGCTTTTTATAATCCCGTATTTAACGATATTATTCATTACTTCGTTTTCATTTCTTCCATCAGAATTGCAATATATAGAAACATCCTCCAGATTCAGAGTTAGATTATTAACTATATTTTTTAGCTGTTCGTACTTATCATCTATCATATGGTTGTGTGAGTTGATAATCATATAAAAAATAGAAATAAAACTTGCTGCAATTCCACTTGAAATCCATGAAAATGAAATATTTGGGATTTTGCCAAATAATGCTAAAAATAAACGACGGTATAAATTTATATGTTTTTTAAAACATATTTCTTCATGGAATTCAGCGAACCATACTTTCTGAGTAATGCTAACAAATTTATTGATTATCTCACTAGATACATTAGAGGTGTATTGTGAATCACAATAGCTACAATCCAAGAAACCAAATTTAAAAAATTGTTCACAAAAATTTCTATAATTGGCTGTATGGTGGATATGCTTATGCCAAATTAGCAAAATTTCATAAGACGGTGGAATTTCTAAATTTTCGTACTTTGCTCTTAAATACATATATTTTTTATACGTAACTACTCACTCCCCTACGATTCAATTTCCCCAGCTAGTGCCATCTGAATAGCAATTAATGGATTAATGCCTTTATTGGCCATGGTTTGCAGATAGCTAGATATTCGGCAATAAGCTTGGGCGTAGAGCTCAGTTCG
>JAJFKH010000044.1 GCA_021773305.1 Gammaproteobacteria bacterium
AATATCTTACAAAGAAGACTGCACAGAATGGAGATTTAATGGGAAACTGCAAAGAAAAGATGGACTACCAGCAATCGAATGGAAAGATGGTTCTAAAGAGTGGTATCTCTATGATAAACGAGATCGAAAAGATGGACCAGCCATTATTAGGGGAAATGGTTCTAAAGAGTGGTGGAGTAATGGTCGTCGAGAGTGGTGGCGTTCTATGAAACCTTCTCGACATGAAGGACCAGCTATTATCTACTAAATTATTGTATATTGATGAGAAACGAAAGATAAACATAAAGATTTATTGATTTTAAAGCAATGAAATAAATTCAAAGAGATTTTTATAATTTTTTCTTCTTAATATTTAAATTATGATACACTTCATATATCGATAACTAGAATTCGCATAGGATATCAAACATGTCAGATAGGACAACTACAAAGATCTCGTATAGAGTAATGCGCTTGGTATCTAATGTATCAGATAAGAGCTCATATATAGGGGTATATAACGTATCAAATAAGGCATCTAAGGGCCTCGTATAGGAATTTAGATAGGACTCATATAAGGATCAGATACCAGATAGGGCATATAAGAACCTCATATAGAGCTCATATGGGGTAGACAGGGCATCTAAGGGGCTCATATAGAGATTCGGATAGGGGATCGTATACCAGATAAGGGATCTAAGGGGTCTCGTAGAGAATAAGTATGGTCATATGGGTATGTAACATATCAATATAGCCTAGTAGGGGTCCATTATCAAAAATAGGGTTATAAGGGCCTCATATGGTAGGGATCATATACCAGACAGGGGTCTAAGTATGGGTACTAGTATAAAAGTCCAAATAGGGGCCTCTAAGGGCCTCATATGGAGATTCGGATAGGGATCATATACCAGATAGGGGTATAAGGGGTCTCATAGAGATTAGGCAGTGGGGGATATGAGTACTAGTATAAGGGGGTAAATAGGGCCTCTAAGGGCCTCTAAGGGCCTCGTATAGAGATTCAGATAAGAGGGGAGATACCAGATAAGGGGGTCTCGTATAGGAGTTCATATAATATAGGCGGGAAAGGTCATGGTATCGTGTTTGATTTAAACTGAAAAGATAAATGAGAGAGGAGAGAATAATACCTTTTTCGCTGAAAACATACCTATCATATATAGAAGGTTCTTTCTTTTCAGCGAGTGTTGTGTAGCACATGCAGTTTTTAAATCTTTCTTTTCAGCGAATTATTACAATTCGAATTTTTGTTTTATTTTTTTTTATAAGAATTTTAAATAATTTTAAAATAGAATAGGTTGTCTATTTTTTTGCACATATCTTTTATGGAACGATCTAAAAAACGTTTGAAAATTAACGAGTACATTATATTTGACAACAATGTACTTAATATCATGTTTGGACATATTGACAAAAAACGATTGTTTGAATGTAGATTAATTTCTAAACAATGGAATGAAATGGCGTTAATGCATATTAAAACGATTAAAGTGTCATTAAACATCTCCAACAATCTTTTAAAAACATTCAAATATGTGACATCACTCAATTTAACATGGAATGACACAATAACATATGATGGATTGAAACATCTTACACAATTGACATGTCTTACTTTGGATGATAATAATACAATAACAGATGATGGATTGAAACATCTTACACAATTGACTGAACTTACATTGCGTTATAATGACACAATAACAGATAATGGATTGAAACATCTTAAAAAGTTGACGTCACTCGATTTGAGTTATAATGACACAATAACAGATGATGGATTGAAACATCTTACACAATTGAGATCTCTCACGATGAATCGTAACCATAGAATAACAGATGATGGATTGAAACATCTTAAACAGTTGACATCTCTTGATTTAAAATGGAATCATACAATAACAGATGATGGATTGACACATCTTACACAGTTGACATCTCTTGATTTAAAATGGAATCATACAATAACCGATGATGGATTGAAATCTCTTAAACAATTGAAAATTATTGATATTAGTTTTAACCAAATAATAACAGATAACAGATTGAAACATCTCACACAATTGAGGAAACTCAAATTACATCATAATAATACAATAACGGATGATGGATTGACACATCTTACACAGTTAAGGAACCTTGGTTTAATATGTAACAAAATAATAACAAATGTTGGATTGACACATCTCCCACAATTGACAACACTTAATTTGGGGTTTAATTATACAATAACGGATAATGGATTGAAAAATCTCAAACAATTGCGGAAAGTTGTAAGATAAATAAAAATAAATACTTTGTAGCAGGAATAAAAAGAGTATATTAGATCGCTATGTTATACGACCCAACTTCAACTACTCTGATAATAGCTGAAGGGGTAAGGGGGTACGATGCCATGTATATACCCCCCTCAATAATCGAATCGAAGAGTCTTGTTGAGGGTAAAAACGATGTTTAATATCATTTATTGACATTGATTCTAACCAGTAATGTTTTCAGCGAATTCTAGGTTTAATTTGAATAGGGAGAAATTCTCAATGTTTAATTTTAAAAATTTAAAATTTAAAAGAGTTCTTTCTAAATAT
>JAJFKH010000045.1 GCA_021773305.1 Gammaproteobacteria bacterium
ATCATCATCGTCGTCGTCATCGTCCACGTCGTCGTCATCGTCTACGTCGTCATCGTCCACGTCGTCATCGTCCACGTCGTCATCGTCTACGTCGTCATCATCATCGTCGTCATCGTCTACGTCGTCATCGTCCACGTCGTCATCGTCTACATCGTCATCATCATCGTCGTCGTCATCGTCCACGTCGTCGTCATCGTCTACGTCGTCATCGTCCACGTCGTCATCGTCCACGTCGTCATCGTCTACGTCGTCATCGTCTACGTCATCATCGTCCACGTCGTCATCGTCCACGTCGTCATCGTCCACGTCGTCATCGTCTGGATCATCATCGTCTGGTTCTGGGGGAGGAGGAGGAGGTGGTGGTGGTATCAGATCGCTTAATATGTATGGATCTTCAGTGTCTTGTTCGGGAATTTCTCCGGGTGCTATTTCTAAAAGGAATCCAACTTCTGGGAATTCTATGGGGCCTCCTTCTATGAGACTTCCTTCTCTTGCCGCATCAGCGTCAAAATTGATTACAGGTGTTGTGACAAACTCAGGAGGAGTCCAGCCCATAAAGTTAGGATTATCGTCACCAGCTGCTGTTTCTGAAAAGAAATTAGAGATAGTAAACATTTCGCCGCCAGGAAGGACAATAAATAAGTCGTTTCCATGCATGATAAGAGCATCAGGAGTGCCGTGATTGAGCATCTCGGCAAGTTCGCCAAGCTCCAACTGATGATTATCATCGAAGCTGACTTCCTGTATTCGCTCATTCCCATCGCTGTCAATAATTTTTAATCTGACCATAGCTTTAATTTCTTTGTTTACTTAACATTAATTTAAGCACTTAGTAGAAGAATTTACCAATGCTCATAACCATAGAGACAATAAAAAGCCAATGGAGTTCATTTTTTCGAAATATTCTAAAGTGTTATCTTTTTTTACCGATAGATAATAGATCTGCATAAACGTTTCTTTGCTTGTGCCGGTGTTATATTAGGTCTGCCTAAATTGGCAAGTGTCCCTGGAGAGGTTTTCAGATAAGCAAATGTTAATTTTTTGCATCTGTACCAATCCTTTAATGTTGTCGTAAGTTCCTTGATTGAATGTAAATAAATAGTTTCTGGATATCCAAGACCTTGAGCTACTTCTAGAAAGTTAATATTAGGGCTGACCGTCGATTGTCCTCCTGTGGACTCATGTTGTTGATTATCGAGTAATATATGGAAAAGGTTTGGCGGTTGATAATATCCTACTGTTGCAAGGGCTCCTAATCGCATTAAGATAGCACCATCACCATCGATAACTATTATTTTATAATGTGGCAAAGAATAGGCCAACCCAAGTCCTAAAGAGTTGGCGCAACCCATAGAGCCTACCATGTAAAAATTCAGAGGATTATCCTTGATAGTATATAATTCTCGGCCTGTATAGCCTGTGGTTGCTACCAGAATAGTTTTTGGCTCTCTTACTGAACCTAAAATATTGAGTGCTTCGCTTCTCTTGGGTTGTGTGTCTTCTTCTTTTTTGGGTCGCGTATTTTTTTCTGAATGGATTTTTTTTATAGTATTATTGACCTCCAGGGATGAGAAAGTTCCTTTTTTGACAATAAAGAAAAACGCTTTGTTTTGCTCAATTATTTCATTTGCATGGGCGATTTGATTCGCCGCTTTTTCCATATCGTCAGATAGATATTGCCATTGGATTTGTAGACTATCGAGGAGCTGATGAGTGATTTTTCCCATTAATTCATGTTGTGGTTCATCACCAATGCCGGACTCTCCTCGCAGACTGACAAAGCCCAGTAAGGGGATTTCAAATGTATATATGAGTGATGTTAAGGGTGATACGGCATTAGTGAGCCCAGAATTTTGGCATAAAAAAACAGATTTTCTGCCTCCGAGGCTTGCGCCTGCACTAATCGCCACTGCATCTCCTTCATTGGCTGCGGGGATATAGTCGCATTCGTTGATAGCATAATTAATTAAACTTTTGAGAAAAGAGCAAGGAACACCAGAATAGAAGTCAAATCCTAAATTTTTGAGAGCATTGCCAAAGGATTTTATTTCAAGCATAAATTATTTATCCAGTTTAGACTTAACGAGGCTCAATAGAGGAGGTTGCTCTTTGGGTAAATAACGTTTTTCTGCTTCAGCCAATTCTTTTGTATCCTGAAGTTCGAAAACACGTGCTATATCACAAATCATATGATCGATATTATCGAGACTTTCATCATCATAGATTTGTTGAGAGAGTTGGGTCATGGCTTGTATTGCAGCACGGAGATTATGATTTGCCCAGATAATTAAATTGATCCCTAGTTCGCGAAAATGTTGGCTGGGCGTTGAAGCATAGGTTGTGGGCACAATGATAATAGGGTGTCTGTTCGCCCACTCTTGCATAAACTGATCGATTTCATGGGGATCTTTGGCTTTTGAGTGGACAAGAATAGCATCAGCTCCTGCTTGGCGATAAGCTTCTGCACGGGTTAAGGCTTCTTGTAGTCCGCAGCCAGCAATAAAGCTCTCTGTCCTTGCAACCAAAACGAAATCAGGATCTTGTTGGGTATCTTTTGCCGCTTTGATTTTACCGCACATTTCATCTTTATTGGCTAGAGAATCTGCGGTATTGTTAAGAAATGAATTTGTTTTTGGAAATTGTTTGTCTTCGATACAAACTCCGGCAATGCCTCGTTGTTCGAGTTTTTTGATGAAACGTCGAAGATTATTGAAATTACCGAAACCTGTATCACCATCGACCAAAATAGGGATTGACGTTCTATCTGCCATGAATTCGCACACTTCTAATACTTGAGTCCAGGATGCTTCATTGCTGTCTCGTACCCCAAGAGATGCTGATATAGAGAGTCCGCTTGCCCAAATTCCTCGAAAGCCCACTTGCTCTACAATGGTTGCAGACAAGCCATTATGAGCTTCAAGAATGAAATCTAATCCACGTTGAGTAATTAATTGTTTCAAAAGAGCGCACTTATTCATACCCTGATCCAAATATACCATCTATAAGTATAAGCATAGCAAATAGTCATAAAAACTCATGTTTAATAGCATGTTAAGTTTACTTCACTGAAGGTTAAGCTTGGGATAGCGAAGAAACGGCATCGATAAATCGTTGGATATCCCTGGGGAAAATATGTCCAATAGTTCCTATGCGAAATCCATTGATTCCGGGGACTTTACCAGGATAGATAATGAAACCGAGTTTTTTTAATGCAATATAAAATTCATTGAAATCAAATGAATCCCTAGAAGGGCAATGAAAGGTCGTGATGATAGGGCCTTGTTGTTTCTTAGATAGATACGTTGTATAGCCTAAATTTTCCATTCCCTGGAGTAAACAGTAGTGATTTTCCCAATAACGTTGGTTTCTTGCAGATATACCCCCTTCATTGTCACATTCCTCAAGTGCTATTTCGAATGCTTTGAGAATTTGCACTGGTGGCGTAAAACGAAATTGCCCGGTTTCTTTTAAGACTTTCCATTGTTCTATTAAGTCGAGAACAAAGGTTTTACTGCGTCCTTGGTGTCCTAATAAGGCTTTTTGCTTGGCAATGACAAAGCTAAAACCTGGAAGGCTTGAAAAGCATTTATTTGGAGAAGATATTAGATAATCAATAGGAGTGATATCGACTTCAATCCCTCCTAAACTGCTCATGGCATCTACAACAAAGGTTTTATTATAATTTTTAACAATTTTTCCTACACTGTTAATATCATTAACAAGGCCTGTTGTTGTTTCACAATGGATCACAGCAACATGGGTGATGGAAGGGTTTTTCTGGAGAGTTGCTTCTAAGTCTTTTTCATTTATTTCTTTGTTATAAGGGTAGAGTAGGGTGTCATGTGCGATGTGATGTATCTTTAGTATTTGTACAATACGTTCACCATAGGCACCATTAACGATCACCAACCATTGACTGTGAGTGTTGCTGGTGGATGATATCACCGATTCAATGGCATAGGTTCCACTACCTTGCAAAGGAATAAATTCATGTTCAGTTGAATTAATGTTGCAGAGGGTAAAAAGATTTTTTTTAATATTCTCTACGATGGATACCAATTGAATATCTCTTGATGGGAGATCCTTTAAGCAAGCTTGTTTGACCCGCTCACTGGTGGTAAGGGGGCCAGGAGTTAATAAAATAGGCGTCATGCAGCGTGCTCCTCTAGCCATTTATCCAGCTGATATTTTAAAAATTTCCCTAAAAGAATACCGTGAGGTTTAACCGTTGTATCGTAGTATTTTTTTTCTTCTCCTTCAGGAGAAAATAAATTTTTAAATTTATAATTTAATGGTAGCCCAGGTTTTGTCATGCCGGGTTGTGTGTTGAGTTCAATTAGGTGGAAATTTTTTTGTTTATCTATCATCAAATCAAAGGCATTTTCGTTTAAGGGTTCAGAAAATTTTTGGCTGAGAGTATCGTTGATAGTAAAGCATGTGGATTTTAATTTACGTAAGAGTCGAGCGGCTTCTTCTCTGCCAAAAAGTTCAGTGAGTAAATCTTTGGTGAAAAAATTTGTACTGTCTTGGGTTGTATTTGCTATATCACTTTTATGTTTGGCGACCACCACTTTGTGCAGCCAGTGCCAACGGTCACCGTCATTTAATAAGATCGCTCTAAAAATGAAAGGTCTCTGCTCGTAGAGAATCGAATCAAGTCCTTGTTGGATAATGAATTTGTGTTTCGCCGTTCGCTTGTTGATAAATTGAGAGGCATCTTTTAGTGTAGAGAATAAAAATTCCTCGACTTGTCGCTTTAAATAATAGTGAACTATAAACTTTCCCTGTAGCTGTTTGAGAATATAGATATTATCACCTTTGTTGCCTTTCCAAGGTTTAAAGAAAACTGTGCTTGACAGGGTGAGTAAACTTTCAACTTGCGTTTGCGTACCTTGGTACAGTTCCGTTACAGGCTGCAAAATACCGGGGTTATCATTAAGGGCTTCGTAGCTTGTGAGTTTGTTTTTTACAAAGCTACATAATTCGTAAGGTGGGTAAGTGCTAATACCATGGCTTAAGTGCCATTCTCGAAATTCATCTTTGCCCATGGTATGAGTTAATTTCGAACGGTTCATACCCGTGTACCAGTTGCCATTAATTTTAGGGATAGGGAATATTTTAGGAATTAAGCCGTTTTCTCCAACAAGGTAGCCCATTACCATTTTGGTATCAGGGTTTACATGTTTAGGGGAGTAGACTTGCAATTCAATACCATATTCTCGTAGGTAATTTGCAATAGGAATGATACGAAATAAACCGTAGTACTTTGTAATAGGCTTGTTTTCACTGTAATTGTACATGAAACCAATGGCTTTCATGGGCAATTATCCTTGTTAGTCAATAAATCCATTGTCTTTCATCCATGTATCTGAAGGAAACTTAGTTAAATAGTTTCGAATGGAATCTGGTAACACGATAGCGCAACGTTGTCCTGCCTTCAACTTAGGAGCCACTTGTAGTGCAGCCCACACAGCGGCACCACTGGAGCCACCAATGAGTAAGCCTTCTTCTTGAATCAGACGCCTGGCCATGGTAAAAGATTCTTTATCTTCAGTTTTAACGTATTCATCAACGAGATTATTGTCCAAGACATCTGGAAAAAAATCATAGCCGATGCCTTCCACTTGATAAGGCAGAATGTCCTTGCCACCGCCCAGGATAGAGCCAACAGGATCGACTCCAATAATGGTGACATCGGGTCTTTCTTCTTTTATGCGCTTTGCAACGCCGCTGATTGTACCACCGGTGCCAACCCCCATCACGACCATCCCGAGTGCTTCCCCCATATCATCTAGGATTTCTTTTGCGGTGTGATGGTAGTGAGCTTCTGGATTCGAAGGATTACTGTATTGATCGAGAATGTGAGAATTAGGGATCTCTTGTTGTAGCCGATTGGCCAGTGAAATATGACTGTCTGGTGCATCCCAAGCGGCTTCTGTGGGCGTTCGGTAAATGGTTGCGCCGAGTGCTTCCAGGACGACTTGTTTTTCCTGACTCATTTTTTCAGGCATGGTGATGATAACGGAATATCCCTTGACGGCTCCAGCTAAGGCAAGCCCGATCCCTGTGTTCCCAGAGGTCGGTTCGATTAATGTATCACCGGGCTTTATTCTTCCTGATTTTTCAGCATCGGCTACCATCTGATAACCGATACGATCTTTAACGGATCCCCCTGGATTAAAAAATTCGACTTTAGCGAATAAATCGCAGTTTAAATTTTTACCAATACGTTGCAGTTGAACCATGGGCGTTTGCCCAATAGCGTCCAAAATCGTGTCTAATACCATGGTTTTGCTCACATTATTCCTAATAAGGGCTAAGCCTAGCATAGGTTATGGTTGCAGCCAAAAAACAGCCTTACCAGTATGAGGACATTTGTCGATGATTTAGATCGATTGGATGCTGCGAACGAGCCGCAGCACGTAGGCGGTAGGGGGAAAATCTTAAGATAGATCTGCAAAAATCGCCCACTGGACGGGGTAAAAAGCTGATATTCATGCGCACCAACCACACACACTCTACGTGCCGCGACTCGTTCACGGCATCCACGAAAAGATCGAATAATTGGGTGAAGCATGATGCTTAATATCGCTCTTCACAAGATATTTTGAAGCTTTTCTCCTTCATTCGTTGCACTTTTTAGCTACCTGCAAATTATCGCATTTTCACTAATAGGCTCATGTTGCTGAGTAGTTGCGATACTTCCGGCGTGATAGCAGCAAGGGCCTTTCCTTCTCCCCCTTCTCCAACCACTGGTGCTGGGGCATCATTGGGAGCTTGTTGTGGTTTTTCTTTCACAGCATCTTTGAACATGGATCCCCATTGGGTTTTCTTTGGGGCATTATTTTCTTCTAGCCCAGCTGCTGGATTTTGACCGAGATCCTCTTGCTGACGATTGTCAGCCTCTCGTCTAACCAAGGGTGCTTCTGGAGCATCGTTATCGTTGGCAGCCACCACGTCCGCATCTCTCCTTTGTGGTTTTCTATTTTTAAACCATCTGCTAAGCATTTTGCAGCCGTTGATAAGTCCGTAGGCTATAGTGATGGTGGGGCGAGTGATCAAGGAGATAGGCGTGGCGATGATACGGATTGCTGCGGCAGGAATTTCAATGGCGAGAGTTATGGTAATACTTACAACAGCTAATGTCGCTCCAGCGGCCAAGCCGATGAAAGGTAAAGTCAATGCTAGAGGAAGGGTGATGGCTAATCCAATTTTTGCAAGAACCCCCATTGTGAATAGTATAGGGCTGTCGGTTTTCATGGGAAACACAATGAGAGCAAGCCAACCAAGTGCACCGACAACGCCTGCTGCTATCCCCAGAAGTGGGAGTGCCAATGCTATGCTTATTACGGCACCTGCGGTTCGTATGATATTTCGCCATAGCCCTATGATAGGCAAAATAGATTCTAGAGCTTGATAGGAGTCTCCTCTGGTAATGCGTCGGTCTTTATGATAGGAACGAAAGATACCGGAGATGTCGTTAAAAATTTCAAGAAAAGGGTTGCCTAGTAGATAATCTGTGTCATCGCTCATTTTTTTTCCTCGCTATAAGTATCACTACGTATTATTTCTTGGTAGTGTACCAGTGGTGTAATAAGTTTTCAACTGTATATTATTTCAAATAGGTAACAGTTAATGTTGGTTGTTATCATAATTGACAAATGCGAATAGAATTTAATGATTTTCTTTAAGATGCTTTGCGTCTAATCTAGTAGTTAACTCCAGATTAACCGAGGAAATGGTTTGAATACTGCCTATTAATCGTCTAATATGGGACATATTACTATATTAGACGAAGGATCTTTCGCGTTGTACTCAAATCGGACACTGTCTTCCCAAATTAGAGCCACTTCAAAGCAATTCCCAATTCTTTTGGTGACTAAGCCTCGGCAGGTGGGTAAAACAATTTTGTTGCAAAATTGTACTGCTGAAGAAAGGCAGTATGTTACTTTGGATGATTTAGATACGCGAGAGCTTGCTAAAAAAGATCCCGCACTCTTTTTACAGAAATATCAGCCGCCATTGATTATCGATGAAGTGCAGTGATTTGCTTAAAGCAAGAAGCTGTTCTTTTGTCCAGCCATGTCATGGCAATACCGGTTTGGTATTTGTGAGTGGGTTTTCTTTCGCCAAAAGGTTGTTTTATGCACAAATTAAGCTAGAGTTGAGAGACTATTGTCGTATTCTTGACCGAGAGTCGCTGAAAATTTCCATCTTACCCTTGCAATTCTTTTAGAAGTGATTATCATTAGTTTCTTCTTTTGGGCCGTTAGCTCAGCTGGTAGAGCAGTGGACTTTTAATCCATTGGTCGAAGGTTCGAATCCTTCACGGCCCACCATTTTTCGATGAATTTTCTTGCTTCTGCCCCTCGGGTTTGTTATTTTATAATCAATTGTTTAATTTTTAGGCTTAACCTTACGTGATGGTATCTGAGGAAAAGACATTTCGCACCGATTTTCATGTTCGTGATTACGAGCTTGATTTGCAAGGGGTGGTGAATAATGCTGTTTATATGCATTATTTTGAGCATGCCCGGCATAAAATGTTTAATGCTTTGGGAATAGGTTTTGCTGATTGGGCAGAAAATGGACTGGACTTTACCATCGTGCGCAGCGAACTTCAGTATAAACATCCCCTCGTGACCAATGATGAATTTTATGTGGAAACAAACATATTGTCTCTTAGCCGGATCCGCGTGGGGTTTGACCAAGTGATCTATCGAAAATGTGATTATCGGCTTATTGCTCGCTCCTTAAATACCTGTGTGTGTTTGGATAAAGCAACCCGCAAGCCCGTTATGCCAGAACGATTACGGCAACTTATCGAAACGTATTCCATTAAATAGTCATAAAAATAGGATTTCAAATGAATAACAATAGTGTTTCTATTAGCGCCCGAGGCGTTATTGTGTACATACTTGCAGCATTGTTTTTACTGTATGAAATGGCACTGCAAGTGTCTCCCAGTGTGATGACTTCAGAACTGATGAGAGATCTCAATGTGGATGCCGGTGGCTTGGGCCTGATGGCTGGATTTTATTTTTACTCTTACACGTTAATGCAAATTACAGCAGGGATGTTGTATGATCGGTTCAGTTGCCGCTGGATGATGGCATTTGGGATCAGTGTCTGCGTACTAGGCGCATTGTTTTTTGGTATGAGCCAGACGGCGATGTTGGCGGCCGCGGGTCGTTTTGCCATGGGAATTGGTTCGGCATTTGCTTTTATTGGCGTATTGGTTGTGGCTGGACGTTGGTTTCCTCTTTATTGCTTTGCTTTTCTTGTGGGAGTTGCACAATTTTTGGCAGCTTTAGGCGCAGGAGGAGAAGTGTTATTAGCCACCACTGTGGCTAAATTTGGTTGGCGAGAAACCATTGAAGTGATGGTGTTGATGGGTGCTGTGCTTGGAATGTTTATTGTCTTGGTTGTTAGGGATTACCCCAAAAGCTATCAGCCCGTGCAAACATTAAAAAAACAAACCTATGGATTAGGGCAATCCCTGGGGTTCGTGGTGCGTTCGTCTCAAACCTGGTGGGTGGCTCTTTATGCCTTTGCTGGTTGGGCACCGATTGCCGCGTTTGGCTCTTTATGGGGGGTTCCCTATTTAATAGCCCAATATGCTATGAGTAAGCAAGATGCTGCCTTGGCGTGCGGTATGATTTGGTTGGGATTAGCCATCGCCGCTCCAGTGCTTGGAGGACTTTCTAATTGGCTAGGGCGACGTTGTATTTTGCTTAATACCTGTGCTGTGGTGGGTTTTGTTTCTGCCATGGCGGTCATTTATGTTCCTAACTTACCCTATTGGTTGCTCTGTATTTTTATGTTGGGCTTTGGTTTTGCTACGGCGGGACAAATTTTGACTTTTGCTTTAGTGAAAGACAATAACCGAGCCGAAGTGACAGCGACGGCGATTGGTGTTAATAACATGGCAGTGGTTGCTGGCGGTGCATTATTTCAACCCTTGATTGGTCTTTTGCTAAGAATGAATTGGCAAGGAGGAATGGCAGAAGGTGTGCCAACCTATGTGCCCGCTAGTTATCAACTGGCATTATGTGTTGTGCCGATTTGTTTTTTACTTGCCTGGTTAACAAGCCGTTGTTTTATTGATGAAACTTACTGTAAAAGCCGGTATCCCGTGGATAGTGCGGCATCGGAGTGCTTTCAATAAGACGGGATTTTACAAGCGAGTTAAGCTGGCTTGACACAGTAAATTTACCGTATTGTATTTTTTCGAGAAATGATATGCTTAGTTGCTAGCTAAAATGAAAACGCATCAAAAGGCCATTAAAAAAATGAACCAACGACTTGAAAAAAGTCACGGAAACTATCTGCGAGTGAAGTGTCTGCTTAACATTTTAGTGCTATTTTGAGCAAAAATCTTTAAAGTGGGCGCGTTAAGTTTGTGTTAAGTATAAGCGTTTACCCTCTGTGCCAGCGACAGTGAGACAAAAACATGTTAAAAAGATAAGAAGTGAGGGTGGTAAGGAAACGAACAGAAATGTCGAAAAAAAACACAGAAATAGTATCTGCCCAAGAAAACTCCAATTGCTCAGCCAGTGTTT
>JAJFKH010000046.1 GCA_021773305.1 Gammaproteobacteria bacterium
CCTCTACTATCCAATTCATTCGGATATTCTCCTATTACAAGATTAAAATATTTCATAGTAACAGTATCATCTAAAAATATATGTGATCTTTTGCCCATAAATTCTGTGATCTTTTAACTATTTTTTATGGGTAAGGATATGAGACCGACTCTTGAGATCAGAAAATTACGTCGTCAACAAGTCACACCCCTTGAAAAATTGAAAGGAATTGTGATGAAATTTGATGGGGCGACGGATCCGATTGCTGATGGTGAGTGGGAAAATGCTTAATGATTGTTATTGATACGCATATCTTGGTATGATGAGTGAATCAAAAACACTTTCTCAAAAAGCTAATAAAATTATTAAAAACACCCTATCTGATAGTGAGATTATTATTTCATCCATATCATCATGGGAAATAATCGATGCTCATCGAAAAAAAACGCTTGGTTTTAAACATGGGTGCTGAGCGGTGGATACATGAGATTTCACAGATTGATGGTGTTAGATTTATGCCAGTCGATAATGAAATTGCTTTAAAGTCAACGGCACTACCCGGTGATTTCCATAAAGATCCTGCCGATCGGATGATAGTTGCAACAGCTAGAAAGCTTGCAATCCCTCTGGTGACGGCAGATAAAAAAATCATTAATTATCCGCATGTTGATACTATCTGGTGATTCTCTTAGTTTGAAATGTAACATCCTGATATTTACGAAAACGACATTCCCGGTATTGCAGGTGGCCGAGATGACCAAGTGTCATGGAAACCAGGGATCTCAGGCTCCTCTTGCCAATGGATTGGTGTAGGGACGGGTACAGGTGGAGTACTAGCGATTGGCGAATCCTTGGCTAAAAATGTCCCTTCTCTAAGGGAGGCTGCCTGAGGATGCTCTTGGGGCAAGTCATTAAAATCCTGGCCAATGATTTTTTCCACAGGTTGTGTTTCTTTTTCACCGTGGCGCTTTTTATATGCTTTAAAAATTTTATTCACCCCTGGAAGTTCACATAATATTTTGACAAATCGTTTTAATGTATTGCGTTCTTCTTTCACTTCATTTAATTCTTGTTGTAGTGTCGTATTGTCTTCTTTTGCCTGTGTTAAGGATGCTTCAAGTTGTTTGTTTTTCGCCTCACTTTTACGTAAAGCGTCATTGGTTGATAATTGTTGACGATTGGCATTCTCCATCAAAACCGCATCGTTTTTTCTTTCCTGTTTTAGTTGATTGATGTCATCGAGTAATTTTCTTTCAGTTTCTCTGACATTGCCTCGCAGCATCGTTGTTGCACGGGCGATGGATTGCTCACGTTCAGCAATAGTGTTTTGTAATTTTTGAATGGTTAATACATTTTCTTGGAGTACATTTCCCATTTCCTCAAGAGCGGTTCCATCATCTTGACGTAACTGCGTCAGCTCAGCTATTTCTTTTTTCAATCCTTCAGCTTGATGAATCGCTGCAAACATTTTTTGCTGCATATCGGTGGTTTCTGCGACTTTTTTCTCGAAGTCTTGGGTGGTTTGAATATTAATGTCTTTTGCTGTTTCAACGGCTATTTTAAAGCGCTTGACTTGTTTTTCCAGACTATCAAGTTGAGAGTTTTTTTGTTTGAGGGCAGCCATCTCTACTTGATCACGGAGCATTTGTTTTGTGAGTTTTTGCACTTCTTGGGTTTGTCTTTTCGGCGATTGAGACACTTCTAGGCGTTTTTCTAAATGTTGCTTTTCTGTCTGAGTCTTTTGCTCTACTATACGTAGCCTGTCTTGTGTTGCCTTTAATTCGGTCTGTGCTTCCTCCAATTCTGTTGTCAGTGTGCGGATTAAATCGTCTTTTTTTGTTTTATCTTCATCAATTGCCTCGGCAGATTTTTTGTATGTTTGTTTTTCCTCAAAAAGATTTTGTCCTTCTTGTCGTAAACTGTTTATTTCTGCTTGCAGAGTTTGTTCTCTATCCGGGCGTGCTGCAAACTCCCTTAGTTCAGCATCTTGTGTTTTAGCACGATTAAATAACTCTGCGAATCCTTTTTTTGCTGCATATTCTAAAATTTCTTTTAAATCGCTTTTTACTAGGCTCTTTTTTTTGCGCACTTTGTGCCGCATTTCTTCGAAAGCTTCAATTTTTTGATAATAATCATAACCTTTACCGGACAGTGGATCGGGTTCTTGGTTGAGGATGTCACGCAATTCGTAGGCGGCTTCGAGACGTTTACGACTATGGCGTAGAGATTTGGTTTTCTTGGAGCCTGGTGCGTTTTCTCGGGCCGCGATATAGCGATCTAGCAGGATGGCTAGATTTGTATCAAACAGCACTTTATCGTTCCAGCTTATTTCAATTTTAGCCATGGATAAATCTCCAATTAGATCGTTTTATAAGTATTCTACCGTACTAGTATATATGCTTATCTGCCTAGTGGGTGTAACGGATTTTTTCTCCAGGTTAACTGGTTGTTACAATGGACAGTCCAGAGAAGATATTTTACAATGGGTGAAATTTTCTCAATTCGGATCCATTTTGTGTCAAATTTAGTACAGGAACAGCCTCAAACTTCCCAGGAAACCTTTATTCAACTAGGCAAAGCGGTGATTGCCTTGGAAGCGAAGGCCGTGAGCGCATTGGCGTCTCGGATCGATAAACATTTCACTCATGCTTGCAACCTTTTGCTTCAATGCAATGGCCGAGTGGTGGTTATCGGTATGGGAAAATCAGGCCATATTGGTAGCAAAATCGCTGCAACTTTAGCGAGTACGGGTACTCCTGCATTTTTTGTGCATCCCGGAGAAGCCAGCCACGGTGATTTGGGTATGATCACCACCAAAGACGTGGTTTTGGCCATATCCAACTCGGGGGAAACCAGTGAAATCAAGGCCTTACTTCCCTTTATCAAGCGTTATAATATTCCGTTGATTAGCTTGACAGGTCAAAAATCTTCTACTATCGCATCCGTTGCCACAGCAAACATTGATGTGAGTGTAGCACAAGAAGCGTGCCCCTTGGGATTAGCCCCCACCTCAAGCACCACAGCAACCTTAGCCATGGGGGATGCGTTGGCCGTTGCATTGCTGAAAGCCCGAGGTTTTACCGAAGATGACTTTGCATTATCTCACCCTGGAGGGCGCTTAGGTCGTCGTTTACTGTTACACATCGATGACTTATTATTGCAAGGAGATGCTATGCCGATGGTTGCTAAGAAAACCACGCTATCTAACGCCTTGATAGAAATTACTCAAAAGGGATTAGGTATGACCGTGGTAGTGGATGATAATCAGCGGTTAGCGGGGATTTTCACCGATGGTGATTTGCGACGGGCCGTGGATGCCAAACACGATCTGCATTATATTCCCATTGAACAAGCTATGTCTGTTAATCCCAAAACCGTTAAACTTGGGTTATTAGCCGTGGATGCGTTAACCATCATGGAACAACATAAAATCACAACCCTCGTGGTCATCGATGGTGAGGATTATCCCATAGGCATCGTGCGTATGCAGGATATCATCAGTGCTGGAGTTGTGTAGATGTTAACAAAACAAATTGTCATGAAAAAAGCGGCTAACATCAAATTAGCTATTTTTGATTTAGATGGTGTACTAACCGATGGCACTTTATTTTATACAGATTCTGGCATGCATCTCAAAGCTTTTCATGCTCATGATGGGTTTGGCTTGAAACTGTTACAAAAAGCTGGCATTGAGCTTGCTATTATTACGGGACATCAATCGGAAGTGATTGATCGCCGTATGCAAGCGTTAGATATTCAGCATGTATACCAAGGGCAACAAGACAAGAGGGAAGCCTATGCTGATTTATTGGAAAAATTAAACCTGAGCAGCGACGCTGTGTGCTATACGGGAGATGATTTACCGGATTTACCTCTCATCCAGCAATCGGGGTTGGGTTTTACCGTTGCCAATGCGGGAGACTTCATAAAAACTCATGCAGACTGGCATACTCAAGCATCTGGAGGTCATGGTGCGGTACGTGAGATTTGTGAATTAATCCTACAAGCTCAAGATCATTTGTGTCGCCTGCAAACAGAGTATTTAATTCCATGTGGTTGAAAAGTTACTTGGTGCTTTTGGGCTTATTTGCCCTGGCTTTTTATACGGTAAATCTGGTCGAAAGTGAAAAACAAAAAAACCGACCTCAAGTTCAAAATGAAAACAAGATGGACGCCTTTGTCGTGAATATCACCGCGACTCATTTTGATAGAGAAGGTAATCCTCATAGTCAGTTATCCAGTCCAAAAATCACCCATTATCCCACTCACGATACAGCCCTACTGGAAAAGCCCCATATTATTGTGTATCAAGCCAAAGAATTGCCTTACCACATCACTGCGGAAAATGGCGTTTCTCGGCATGGAAGTGAAATTTTTGATCTATCCGACAATGTGATCTTGCACCAAGCGTCTTCGGAAAAAAATCTTGGGATCACCTTAACCACTCAAGCCTTAACGGTTTATCCTAAAATTGATTATGCAAAGACCGAACATCCTGTTACCATATTTAATGATAAGCATCGGATCACAGCTACGGGTATGGAAACCTACATGAAGCAAAAGCGCATAAAACTACTCTCAAACGTTGAAGGAACCCACCATGTTGGCGACATGTTATCTTAGAATCTTTACTTTTTTGGTTGGGGTCATTGTTCCAATAGTGGGGGTGTGTTTACCTTCTGATAATGAAAAACCTATGCAAATTGCTGCGGATAGCGCAGAAATGAATCGAGAAACGGGTGCTGCAGCTTATCAAAATAACGTTGAAATTGACCAAGGCACGACTCATATTCGAGGGGATAAGCTAACCACTCATAATAACAGTCATAACAAACTTGAAAAAGCTGTGGTAGAAGGTAGTGCAAAAGAATTAGCCCATTACCGTACTCTTACTGAACTTAATAAACCTGAATTAAAAGCGGACGCCATGAAAATTACTTTCTATACCATCAAGCGTTATGTGATATTAGAAGGTCAGGCTCAAATAACCCAAGGCAAGGATCTTATCCAGGGAGAACGCTTAGAATACGATTTAACGAAACGGCAATTAAAAGCCCCAGAACAACCTAAAAGCCACGGTCGCACGACGATTATTATCGAACCTGATAGTATCGCTGACAGTCGTGCATCCTCAGCCTCAAAGTAGGGCGTATCATGGCAAGCTTAAAAGCAACGCACCTTGCAAAATCTTTTAAAAAGCGCCAAGTGGTTAAGGACGTTTCTCTCATGGTGCGACCTGGAGAAATTGTTGGTTTGTTAGGGCCAAATGGTGCGGGTAAAACCACCAGTTTTTACATGATTGTGGGGTTAATTGGTGTAGAACAGGGGCAGATCATTTTAGACAACCAAGACATCACCCGTTTACCTATCCACCAACGAGCCAAACGTGGTATTAGCTATCTTCCCCAGGAAGCATCGGTGTTTCGCAAATTGACCGTGGCAGAGAATATTTTAGCGATTCTTGAACTACAAAAATCCTTATCCAAAACACAGCGCCAGCAACGGTTACAGCAATTGCTGCAGGAATTTCATATTCATCATATTCGTGATACCTTGGGCATGAGTCTCTCTGGAGGGGAGCGCCGCCGAGTAGAAATTGCAAGGGCGCTAGCAACTCAACCCACATTTATTTTGCTTGATGAGCCTTTTGCTGGGGTTGATCCCATTTCAGTGATTGATATCAAACGGATCATCAATCACCTGCGCGAGCGGGGCATTGGTATTTTAATTACCGATCACAATGTGCGAGAAACTTTAGATATTTGCAGTCGTGCTTACATTGTTAATGAAGGTAAAATCATCTGTGAAGGCGATGCTGAAAAAATTCTTAATAATCAACAGGTAAAAGATGTTTACCTAGGAGAGCATTTTACCGTTTAAGCCACTTAACGCTATTTTTAGCGATAACTTTTTTAATAATTCCTTAACAATAGGTGAGTAGTATGCTTTGCATACTGATATATCATCAACATTAACTGGAGGGTTTAAGATGACTTACGAAGAGTGGATTGCGGATATAAAACTGGGGTTTGACAGTGAAAACATCTCCCTTGATAAGGAAGATGAGCACGCACTTATTGTCAGGAAGATGAAAGGAGATCTTGATAATGAGGATGTAACTATCACTTGGTTGAAGGATTTGGCTGATGCCGTTGGTATTGGTGCTGGCGACAAGGCGGGAAACGATGCCGAACTTGCAAAACTTCGCTGTAGAAAAAAAGCCGGACTATTCAGTCGAGGATACCGTGAAACCGATGACAGTGAGTGGCTCGCAAAGAAGCTTTTTGACAAAGCATTTAAATTGTTTGATTCATTAAAAAAGGGTAATGTTGAGATAAGTGCTCGGCTAAAAAACGATGCATATGTTTTAATGGATAGGCAAATCGTACGAAATAAAACATTTGGTGGTGAGCCAGAGGATGCTCAAAAAGAAAGAGTTGCGTTGCTGAAAAAATTAGACGGTGTGTTTCATCCTCAAGTGGAAGAAGTTCCTGGGGCCAGATCGGCTAATTCAGTCTAGATTTTGTTTTTAAGTAGAGGCGATTTTTGCAGATCTATCCCAAGTGTTTCCCCCTATCGCCTACGTGCTGCGGCTTGTCCGCAGCATCCAGAAAAACTTGCGTGAACCGGGATATTCGTGGGGATCTCTCAGGGTTAAATCCCAGCGCCCAGGCCACCGGTGCCGCCAATTCCCCCTAATCCTGGGTTACCGTTGATATCACCGAGTGTGCCATTTGTCCCTGTCGTCCCTGTAGTGCCGAGGGTGCCATTGGCACTGCCGCCGTCACCACCATCGCCACCGTCACCGCCATCGCCGCCTGTGCCATCGGTTTCAACGATGCTCCCATTACCGAGTTCTATATTGCCTGTGGCTGTGGCGTCACCGCCATCACCGCCTGCACCACCGTTACCCGCGTTTCCGCCGTTAAGTGTGTTAGTGAAATTGCTTCCGGTATTGATGACACCACCATTGATAGCGGCAAAACTATTGACATCACCGCCATTTCCGCCGGAACCGGCAGTTCCCCCAGTTCCTCCTAAACCACCGTTTACGGTCAAATCATCATCTGCATTTTCAACATTATTTGCAGCTTGGGCATTGCCTCCAATGCCGCCATTACCTGTCGCCGCGCCATTGCCGCCTTGTAACTGTTGGGCAGTTACAGAGGTGGCGGTGGCTGTACTGCCTGAATCGGCAACCACACCAAACACCTGACCACCGGTGCCGCCTGTGGCGCTATTTCCGCCATTTCCACCATTGCCGGCATCGATCTCTAGCTGGCCGGTATTAATCTCTGTATTTAATGCTGTGTCTGCAAGGCCACCATTACCCCCATCATCGCTTGTGCTGCCGTTGCCAGCGGTCAAGGCTGTGATGGTAGAGTCTGTGATTGTCCCAATACTGCTATTAACGATATGCACGCCTGCGGCCATGCCTCCTGTGCCACCTAAACCACTGTCGCCACCGTTACCGCCAACACCGCCGAGAATGAAAGATCCACCGAACCCAGCTTCGGTGTTATTGCTGGAGCTGGCGGTGCCGCCGTTGCCCCCTTGTCCTGATTGGCCACCACTACCACCCTGTAAGGTGTAAATGGTCGCGTTTGTGAGGTTTATGGTGCTGCCTGTATCGGCTAAGATGCCTGATACACTTCCTCCAGCACCACCCTGTCCCCCAGTACCACCATTACCTGCATCCCCTACACTGAGAAAATTGGTTTGTAAATCACCGCCATTATCGGTTTGATTGAGATCGCTATTGGCCGCGCCACCGTTGCCTCCTAATCCTCCTACGCCGCCATTACCCCCTGTGAGATTATGAATCGATGGGCTATCAAGAGTGACATTGCTAGTATTTGCTAAGGAAATGCCAACAGCCTGCGCACCCACTTGTCCGGCACCGCCATTTCCTCCGCGTCTGCCAAAACCTGCGCCAGTTTGTACATCACCACCACTGTTGTTGTCATTGCTATTTGCGTTAGCATCACCGCCAGTGCCACCAGTACCGCCAATGCCTTGGTTGCCCCCGGTGACTTGAGAGATAGTGATGTTGTTTAATGTTCCTGTGGCATTTGTGTCAAACGCAATACCGTAAGCATCGCCGCTTTGACCGAGGATCCCTCCATCGCCGCCGCGTCCGCCGGTGCCTGCGATGGCACCTAGGAAGGTGGCAGTGGTGTCATCATTATTCAAAGCTGATGCATTTCCGCCTAAAGCGCCATTGCCTCCATTACTGACATTGCCTCCTTGGATATTTTGCAGGGTGGCTGCTGTGAGATTGACGGCACTGTTATCTGCATGGATTCCATAGGCTTTGCCCGCATGACCACTGGCACCCCCATCACCACCACGTCCACCGAGTCCAGCATTGACAATGGTATCGGCAACGACGCTTGTAATAGTACCGTCAACATTTGCATTGCCTCCATTATTTCCATTGCCACCGATACCACCGTTACCCGCTGTCACGTTATTCACCGTCAAAGAGGTGGTGGTGAGGTTAGAATGAGTGATAGAGAAACCAAATGCATCACCACCGTTCCCGC
Source organism: Gammaproteobacteria bacterium (assembly GCA_021773305.1). Lineage (GTDB taxonomy): Bacteria > Pseudomonadota > Gammaproteobacteria > UBA1113 > UBA1113 > JAJFKH01. Next base: position 8,526 of record JAJFKH010000046.1, read on the forward strand.
CGGTTCCCCCATGGCCTCCGGCACCACCGATACCTAGAGGATTATCAATATTGGTTGTCGCATCGCCACCTAAACCACCGTTGCCCCCATTACCGCCATTGGCAGATGTCACCGTATCCACGGAGACATTTGCTACAGTACCGTCTTGCACATTATCAAAAAATACTCCGGCGGCGAATGCTCCGGGTGTGCCGTTGGTGCCATCGGTACCGGCAACGGCAAAGCCTCCGGGATTATCGGTACCATTCGTGCCGTTGACACCGTTAATTCCATCGATGGCTGTTGTAATGTTAGTGACAGAAATGGTTTGTAGTTGGACTTGTTGAGCTATACTCACTTGGATCCCAAAGGCATTGCCGCCATCAACGCCTGTTTGTCCTACGTAGTTGTTGATACCAAGTTCATTGAGTTGCAAATTATCGGCATTGCTGGCAACAATACCCATGTTTTCTGTGGTGCCCGTGCCTTCTAGGTTTAGGTTGCTAAGACCATTATCACCTGTGAGCCGTAGCGCTCCGGTAAATAGGGGGCGCTGGGTAAGATCGGCGGGTTGTAAAAATCCATTGTTGCGGCCAAACATTGATTGGCCAGGGTTGAGTTGGATTTGAGTGCTTGCCGCGATGTCATTGTTCAATGTGTAGTTTCCGGGTTCGAAAAATAATCGCGCGCTCGAATCTAAGGCATCGATGGTATTAATGTTACTTTGAACGTACTGAGAGCCTAAACAGGGATTTTCAAAAGTACAATTTTCCAATCCATTGGCCGCTACAAAGGTTGTGCCACTGTTGTTGGTGAAAAACCAAATGTTATCAACAATGGGAACTTGCTTTTGTGTATCTTCTGTAAAGCGTTTGCTTGGGATCCCGCTGCCGGTATCTAATGTCCCTAAATGTCTGGGAATAGGATCGACTAAGCGATCGAGTAATTCGGTTTTATTAAAGTTAGCATTATTACCCAAGGCGACTTTAACCCCAACCGCCCCTGCAATATGATTAAAATTATCATAGCTGGCCATGGCTTCCACCGCAACAAGATCGGTAAGAGGGACATTAAAACCCGCTTGTCCACCACCGATAACTTGGCCATCGGTTCGCATATTGTAATAGTAACCTCCGGCAAACGCCCGGGTATTGTGAAGCTTGCGAAATTTTCGGCCAATCTCGATGTCGCCACCTGGGCCAATTTCTTCTGCTTGTCGGAACAGTCGATCGGTAAGGGCGTGGCCTTCTAAGGTCAAAAAGCTATTATTCCCGGTTTCGCTGGCGACAAAACGGTTCAGTGTTTCGGTTCGGGAACTGACGGGAATATAGCCATTGATATGACCATCCCAGAGGTTAGTAAAAAATTCGATACCGGGATTGGCCACCCAAAAGTGTTGCTCCCGAGCGGTGACATCCTGATCAATAAAAGCATACAAACCAACGATGGCTTTTGTACCAGCATGCCGCAAACCTACTCCACCACTGCCAAACCAAGCATCATCATCTCCAATTTTAGCGGATAAATCGTAGAACACGATGGTATTTTGATTACCAAAGAACGGTATGATTAATTCACCATCGGCAAAATTTTGGCTAGCAGCATAAGCGTTAAGATAGCCCGCAGGCTGCACAGGAAAGAAAACCGCCGCAGCTTGAGAAGCGTGAGTACTGGTGAGCAAACAAGTCATTGAAGCGAATAGGGCTGTAAAAAAATGGCGCATGGGTAAGGTTCCTGATACCGAATATGGGACGCACTTAGTATATCGAATTTAGGTATATCAGGAAAGCCGAGAGAAGTTTAGACAGCGACTCCCGGCTAAGCTTACTGAAATCTCCCCTTGGCTTCAGCTTAATCTGAATACAAAAAGCCATCTTGGTGATAAAATGCCTAATTTTTGTTTTGTTAGGGTATCCGTGTGCCAGGTTAGTTGTCCTGTTAAACGACTCAGCGGCCCTTTACACAACATTTTCATGCGTGTGGCATGTCTTGCAACCGCCAGTTTTGACGGATTATCTAATTGCCGTAATGTAGTTAACTCTATGGTTAATCGGTCATAACAGAGCAAGGACTGTTTTTTCTTAATGGGTGTGAACAATCGCTGGACGGCTCGAAACAGGCCATTGCGCTTTTCATAACGCGCCACTTGGGCTTCCACTTTGTCACGGGGTTCACCCAAGACGGTCTCTTGAGTCACTCGCAGCCGGTTACGTTGACCGAATCCGAAGACACTGAACCAACCGCTCTTCTGTTCTCCATAAGCACTCAAGTCCTCCGCTAAAGGCTGTAGTGCCTCACAGTAATCGGCCCAGGGGTAGTGAGCGAACCCTTTGTTTCTTTTTTGTTTTTTTCCTAACATTATCTTTCCCTCATTCTTCTTGTGGTAGGGTGGCAGCCCGGCCCGTAGATAATAAGATAGTCTACGGGAACCGGTGCTTTTTGTCAAAAAAGAGTCAGCTTCGTCTACCTTCCCACAGACCGTCTCCTTCCTTGGAGAGAAAGCTGACCCAGACTAACTACAACCCGGTACTTCCGGTATCTCGAAATTCTCCGGTGGCAACTTGTCGCCACTGCGTCTATCCTGTTGAGGCAATGCATCAGACGGAGGCGATGTCAAAAAGCCATTGCGATGGGTTGCCACCGAAGCCGATACCCTAGAGAAATTTAACTCTTGAGCAGCAGGAACCGCTGATGTTATCACCGACTGAGGGTTTTGTGCTGCAAGCAAGGTCTTGAGGGTTTCTTGCAGTTTTGACAGCTCTCCCTGGGTCTCCGCTAGCCAATGGCATTCGGTTAAGGCGAAATTGTGTTATCCTGTCAGTTATTTCAACACTTTAAGATTAAAGCTAGGTAAAGGAGTAAAGCACGGATGCAAGATTTTTGGAGTCCCCTACAAGAATTAATCGAACAAAATTGCTTAGAATTTGATAAAATATGGCAAAGCCGCAAGCGTATAATTAATACACAGTTCCTGGTTATTTTTATTTTGAAATTAGTCTTAAGCAAAAATAATCAAGGATATAAAATTTTATTAAATGAGCTCTGGGAGACTGCGGAAATATCAAGTCTTCAACAGCAACCGGTATCAGCATCATCATTATGTGAAGCAAGACAAAAAATGCCAGAGACGATATTTACTCAGCTCAATACTGAAATTTTGGCTGCTAGGGAAGCAATTACTCCCCTACAATTATGGCGAGGACATCGAGTATTTGGTGTTGATGGGTCAAAAATCAATGTTCCTCACGAACTCTTATCTGCTGATTATAAAGCACCCCATAAATATCAACATTACCCACAGGGGCTTATGAGTACACTCTATCACTTAGGTAGCGGCCTGATTTATGATTGCATTCTTAGTCCAGATAAAAGTGAGCGCAGTTGCTTGTTAGCACATATAAAACAGTTATCAGTGGGTGACACATTGGTCGTTGACCGAGGCTATTTTAGCTATTTAATTTTAGTCAAAGCGATAGAAAAAGGGATCCATTTAATTTGTCGTATGCAATCTGGAAATGTCAATAAAGCTGTCCAAAGATTTTGGGAGAGTGATAGCACAGATGAAATAGTGACTTACCAACCATCAATAGCAGTTAAATATGAAAGTAAGAAGCAAGGTTATGATATTGAACTTAAGCCGATTCAATTACGTCTGATCAAATATATTATCGAAGATGAAACCTATGTTTGTTGTACAACATTGCTCGATCAGCAGCAATATCCACTAACTGATTTTCCGAGTGTTTACCATGGCCGATGGGGAATAGAAGAGCTGTATAAAATATCAAAAATCTTTATTGATGTTGAAGATTTTCATAGTAAATCAGAAAGAGGTATTAAGCAAGAATGCTATGCTCATGTGTTGCTGATCAATTTAGCGCGGATTTTTGAATCAGAAACGGATAAACAATTACCACCGACATCTTCATGCACCCGAAAGACTAATAAAGATGGAGAAGGACTAAAAAATAGTTATTGGCAAGATTTCTGTGGAGAAATAAAAAACATAAAAATAAATTTCAAAAATTGTTTGTTGGTTATTGGACGAAGCTTAGAAAAATTATTGTTCTCAACTAATGAGAATAATGACTTGGCTACAATTCTCAATAGCATTGCTCGTGTTCGCCAGAAAATAAGACCGGGTCGGCATACACCGAGACAATCACGAAAACCAACTAAAAAATGGCACAGTAGCAATGGAGGGAAAGTTGCTTATGCTTAACCGAATGCCATTGCTCCGCTAGCTCCCCCTCTTTTTTCTGCACTTCCCCCTTCAAAAAAGCATTTTCATCCACCAAAGATTCTTGCTCTCCTTGAAACTTCTTATCCGCCTGCCTCACATTCTGTTGGCAATGAGCCTGAAAGTCTTTCACCGTGAGCGCGAAACCGGCATTGCTCTTTTGGAATTTTGTGAGCATGGGCTCAATGGCACTGGCGTTCAGCGGAGCGAGATGACTCCCGAAATTCAAGGTCGTCAATGAACCTTGCGCCTCAGTAATCAATTTTTTGACCAATTGGGTAATAGTGCTTAACGATGCTGCAAAACCACTGCTCTCACTCCGTTGGGTAATTTCGTTGAAGGCCGTATTGACGACTCGCTGAATATCTTCCAGGCTGTGGCGTAAAAAATACCGCCATTGATATTCGAACTGTCGATTCACCTCAATGTAATAGCGCTTCTTTCCGGTACGACGCAAGGCAAGTTCCTGGGAGGTCGCTACCAACTGTTCCAATGGTTTTCGCTGTGCCAACCGCACGGTTAAATAATCGTAGGATTGTTGCAACAGTTCATTTTCTCGGCGCAACAATTTCCTCTTGTGTGTTTTTAAGGCTTTTTGAATGGCGTCAAATAGTGCACTGTGAGCGGTTGTATCTTTAGCCGTGGATAACTGCTGGGAAAGGCTGTTTCGCTGAGCGGTTTGTGTGACCAACGCTAAACTACTGCTGAGAAAGCGTGGGTGGGCAGCCTCTGGGGAGGGTTGCCCATAATGACGATACAATGCACGCAGCAAATCCGGTTGACGGTGCGCCACACAATAATCCAAAAGATGGCGATTGTGTATATCTCGATGGTGCAATGGCAAACGCCCCACAGATAACAAACTTAAAAACTGCGCATCATCGGTGATGTAAACACCGGTGCGCAACCCCTGCATGGATTGGATGGCATGTGCGAGACCGTTGACCCCCATTACCTCGCTCTCAACGATCTCATCCTCGTACACTCCTCGCTCGTTCTCACGGCGTACCACACACAATGCCAACTCAGCAAAGGCCAATAAATCGGTGGGTAACAGATTGATCACCCAGTAGTTATCCGGCAAGGCCGTACTTACCTGTTGCACCAGCCGTTGAATACGTGCTAACTGGGGTAGTCCCAGCCAACTTGCCTGGTAAATTTCGTCCAATAACCCTTGACTTAACGCTAACAATTCATCATAACAAAATGCTTCATAGGCACGCTGCTGGGGCTTGCGCACATTTCGGCAAGGTTGGTGTCGCCATTCTGTGCGCAGCGCATTATCAGATTTTCCATCATAAGCGTCAATACTCCGTTGGCGCAGTTGCTCGACAAAGTACCTGTTCTGCTCCACTTCCATTTTGGCACAGTCGTCGAGTACCTGTTGCACAGGCGCAAAAGCACTCTCCATGATAGGTGCAATCACCGTATCGTGATAGGCGGCCAGCAACGCTGATGTGGCAACATTATCACGTAATACCTGGCGGTAATCATAGGTGCCAAATTCAGGTAAGGGATTATCCTCATCCCCTAGAGCAGGTTGATGCCAATTTTCAAGACATTTCACGACAGCGTCGATACCTGCTTGATCTAGCACTTGGAGGCGATAAGTCTTTTCCTCCTTGTCATACTGACGCCAGAGGGTGCTGTTTTTCAGCCGGTTTAAGAGGCTAACCACACCTGAGACATAAGCGTGATGCAACAATCCACAGAGCTGCTCGGCGTCTTCCTTGACATCTTCCTTCTGTTCCGTTTCCAGCACCTTGCGATAAAAGGCTAATAAGGGGGCTTCACCACCCCTGTGCGCTAAACTGCTCCAACCTCCGGCTTGTAATGCACAATGCGCCATGGGGTGTGCCTGGGCTTCTTCTGCCTGTCGCATAATCAGCGGTAGCACCACGGAATGAGGCAATAGAGACTCAACGAATGTCCCATTGTCTAGCGCGTAGGCGGTACGCTGGGTCACAAACTCCATTACCGTAGCAAAATGTCGCAATTGGTATCCTAGGTGTTGTGTATTCAAGGTTGAGCTAGGCAACGAGAGAGGGCGCAGTGGTGTTGCATGAGGTCGGTGAGTGCCTCTGGGTTGCGGCAGCTGTATCTCGTGCCGTGGTGCGAGTCGAGCCGCTTCCACCAGCCCATCGACGATCCTATTGTTACCCAGCCGGGCAGCATGAGGCAGTTGACCGGCCCGATTTTGTGCATTGACATTGGCACCACTTTCTTTCATGCATTGAAAAAGATTTTTTTATTCTCTCAATATACCCTTAAATCAGGAAGGAGTTGGCTTAACCGGGAGCTGCTGAAGTTCAGAAATTTGCCAAAAAATGCTTTAAGGGGCAGAGGTAAATAGCTGCGAGTCCTGCAAAAAAACCAATCACATGGCCCTCCCAAGAAACCTGTTTGTCCCCGGGAAAGAGGTTGGTATAGAGTCCTGCAAAGTAATAGAGAGTCACAATGGCCAAGATGATGGTATAAGCACTGGGATGCTGGTAAGCATGTACAATAAGGTAACCCCAATAGCCCATAATGACACCACTGGCACCGATATGAATTGCCCTGCGACCAAAGAGCCAAGTGCCCAAGCCGCTGAGCAAAATAATTATCCCGGTGGTGCAGTAAAACTTGTCCATTCCCTCGACCAGCATGAAATTCATCAAGACAAATAAGGGAATGGTATTGAAAAAAAGGTGATTCGCATTTGCATGGAGTATCGGGGAAAAGACGATTCCAACCAAGCCGAAGGGGTGCCGAGGGTGTATGCCTAGCCGGTTAAAGTGTTTGCCTGTTACCCAATTGAATAGATTAAAAGCCCAAAGGCATAGCAAGATTTGCAGTACAAAGGGTAAGTGATGTTTCGCCAGGGCGATCATCGATTCGATGCTATTTGCAAAGCTGTCCATTTTTTATCTCTTTTGGGGTGTTTTAGGCACTCAGGTTCGAGGATTTTAGTCAAAATGTCAAGATTTTGTCTAAGGTATCGCAGCAATTCCCGCTGAAGCTCAGAGTCCTTGCTAGTAAGGGTTTCTAGAGGCATTATGAATTTATTTTTCGCAACCATAGGGAAGTTGTTTAAATGAAGGTCAAGATGCGCAAACGGTTATCAGCTCCAGGCTTATTAGAG
>JAJFKH010000047.1 GCA_021773305.1 Gammaproteobacteria bacterium
TCATTTAAACAACTTCCCTATGGTTGCGAAAAATAAATTCATAATGCCTCTAGAAACCCTTACTAGCAAGGACTCTGAGCTTCAGCGGGAATTGCTGTGTGATCCTACCACGCTGTTTAAAATTATCTCGTTTTTTCTTGTGAAAGCGGGATTGACCGCTAGTCTTTGGGTTGACTTAGCGGATTGTTTGTCGTTGCGGCATGAATGGATAGCCAGTTTTGCGTATAAAAATATAATTCGTTGATTTTTAATAAGTTTTATTTACAGTCCAATGCGTGGCTGATAAAATACTAGCTGTTTGATTCTGGAGCGATTTAGGCTAATGGCTCCATGGATTGCAGCGCATCCATTAACCTGCTTCTGAGTCCCTCAGACTCGGTGGCAACGATAACAAGGAAAGTCCCATGGCAGCAGAGAATGTGTCCCAACCATCTGAGTCTACAAAACCTAAAATAAATCCCGCCTCCCAAACGGCTTACCCTCAGGAATATCTTGTTTGTCGCGCACAATTCTTTGGAATGATCGAGGGTATACGAGATCGTTCCTCACGACGTCAAGCTATTCTTGAGAATGCTTTAAGAGAAATGACTGCAGAAACTAGCAGTGATGATGTTGAAGGGGAGGATAACTTACGGCAGCCCACTTGTTAGAAAAACAGCCCCCATGGTTCCTGTCATGACAGGAACCATGGGAATGTTAGTATGCTGCTTACGGGGCCATTGAATATTCTGTGGTTTCTAATGGGAGTTCCATGACATCTGACATTTCGCGAATTTTCTCGTATGGGCTTTGTGACAATGTTTGAGTGATGCGTTGGCTAAGATATACCAGGTCGGGTTGCTGCTCTAGAGGAAGGTTTATTAGGCCGTAATGTTGCATGGTTGTCTCATAAATATATTCTGCCGCATTGCTAAAAATTAGCCGGTTAACGTCCTCATGAGAAAGTAAGGGCTTTAGGGATAAACCAATAGCAGCTTCTTTTTGGCTCTCCGTCTGCATAGAGTTAAGTACGGCATATTCAATCAAAGTCTCAAGTGATTGGGTACTTTTTCTCAAGTCTATAGCATCTGCTTGTAATTCATCATAAAGCTCTCTGATGGTATGGGTGCTGCCATCATCATTCAAGGTTATGATATGGTCTCCGTAGGTTTGAATGTCCATGGTATTGATGTCACCGCATAGTCTTTGTAGCTGTGCATGGGTACCATCGCGAGCTGGTTTTTCATCTATTAGATTTTGTAGGGTAGGAAAGTTACCTGCTTGTAAGTCGTGCTCCCAATCCTCTATTGCTTTAGGTGTTGTACGGTGATATGCCTCAAATTGATCTACGAGGCTATCGAAGACTCTTCCATATTCCAGTAGTGTCTGAATAAAAAAACTGACGTAGCTAGATTGTTGGTTATTCATATTAGTATTAGTGGAGCAAGCCATTGTAATGTTTCTCTCATTTTAGTTTTTGAAGAAAAAGCACTTCCGCAAAATAAATCTTAATACGAAGAAGTGACTTTGGACGAATTAGCAAAGCTAGTGAAATATATACCATGATTTTAATTTATGCAAGTAAGTTGCGAAAAAAAGTAGTCCTTGTGGTTTTACATTGATATTTACATGGTAAAAGCTACAATCCTATTAGCTCTCCGGCCTCCATCAACTCATCTAAAATGTGAGATTCACCCGGGGCACTACCGCTGCAGCAAAAAACGTACCACCAGCCAACCGCTCAATTGCATCTGCTTCCATATGAAATAATTGGGTCGTGATAAACGCACTAAGATAGAGTGGATCAGGTTGTTGTGCTAAAGGGAGGCTGGATAACAAGGCTTGCTCATTGAGAGGAATATTCTATTGCAGCACGGCGAATCGGGAGTTCTGAAAAATCTTCTCGAGATTTTAAGCGCATTTCAACTAGCTTAATGGCAGCTTTCTTTTGCTTTTTTAGATCAGTACGGTTGCTCAGTGCCTTGTTAACCACTTGTTCAATTTTGTTCGTGGTGTTTAGCTGATTTTTAGTCTCTTTTCGTAACCTATTATAGAACTGCTTGGCAGTAACAGTTTCACTCATATCGTCGGTATTCATGATTCTACAATTGTCTAAGGCATCGCCTTCTGTGTAGGGCTGTAGACTTTCAATATCTTCTTGTAGTTGTCGTAAGTTTTGGAGCGCTATTTGTCGAAAGTAGGTTTCATTGTAGAGTTCAGTAAGGGAGGGAAAATAACCTATTTGTATTTCCCCTATCCACGCTTCTAGGGGCTGATTTCTTTCCCGATAGAGTGAGGAGAGTTGGTTTATTATCTTATTTAAGTTTCTGCTAAAGTCTTTTAGCGCGGTAATAAAAAAGCGAATTTCTGGATGGATCTCATTTTTATTAGGTTGTCTAAGCATTGTCGGTGAACCTCTTATTTTAATTTTTTTTGAGTGGAACGCTCTGCGAAATATTTTGTTGCAGAAAATTGTTGTTAGATTGCTTATGGGAGTGAAGATTACACCAAAACTTTAGATTATGCAATAAAAATTTATAAAAAAATGTTATTTTTTTCCAATATGCCCTGTGGTTTGGCAGTAGGTTTCTTTAATGAAGGGTAAAATAATAATCGCCATGACGACCAGTGCAGGGAGAGCTGTTAGAGCAACATGGTAATTATTGCTGGCGTAGACTCTGGCACCATCGGCAAATTGTCCATCCCAAACATGATCTAGGATAACGCCTACGGCAGGAGGGGCAATGGCACCGCCTAAGCTATTCACCATATTCATAAATCCCAATGCTGTGCCGCTGGCCTCTGGAGGATGGTATTCTCTGAGCAGTGAGAACGCAGGTACAAATCCACAAGTAAAAAAGCCGAAGAAAAACATGAGGATACCAAGCAGCATTAGTGAAACATGGGATAAATAAATAATTCCCAGTAGACAAATCAGGGTGCCCACGCTGCTAATATAAAGGGGTACTTTACGTCGCCCAACCCAATCGGATAAGCCTCCAAAAGTGGGGCTGCCTACACACCAGCCGATGAACATCAATGAATTAATGCCAGCGGCTTCTGCATTGCTAGTATTAAAATTACTGAGAATAAAACTGGGTCCCCACCAGGCTAGAGCGGTGGTGGGCGCGTACATAAAAATGCCATAAATGGCGGTGATCCAGGAATGTTTGTGTTTTAAGATCCCAACTAAGGCTCGTAGTACGTCTTTGATTTTGACCGTGCCAGATTGCGCTCGGTGATTTTCCACGTAGTAGGACGGTTTATCTCTGACAATACACCAAATAAGTACAGTGATAACAACACCAACAATACCGAGAGTCATGACACTGGGTCGCCATTGAAAATGATCCACCATGAGAGACATGGGAGCTGCACCAAAGACAGCACCGAGCATCCCAATGGTTAATGTTAACCCATGCAGGGAAGCAAAGCGGTTGGTTGGAAACCAGTTAGCCACCAATACCAGAGCGCCGAGCATGGCAAAGGCTGAGCCAAGTCCTGTGATAAAACGGGCAAGTTCTAGAAAGATAAAATGCTGCGCCGTACCAAAGATAAGGGTACCTACAGCGCAGAATCCTGCGGCAATTGTCAGTAGTTTACGGGGGCCAAAGCGATCGAGTAGTACGCCGCCTGGGAGTTGCATACTGGCGTAGGCGATAAAGTAAAAGGGGGTGAGTAGTCCAAATTCTGTGGCGGTTAGGGCAAAATCCCGCCGTAGATCTATACTCATGACGCTAGGAGCAATTTGTAAGAGAAATTCATAGAAAAAAAACAGAGCACCTAAGCTCCAGACGACCCAAGCCATCCAAGGGCTGTAACTGTTTTTAGCTTGACACGATGTGTTGTCAGCCGAAAAATTACCGGAATTTGTTTCCACGAGTTGTTCTTTTAACCTGATCTACTGTTTAGTCAGCCCCCACAAGGGACAGGGTAGTTTCCATTTTGCACAGGTTTTTTTAAGAACACAACTTTTTTTTCAATAAATTGTTCACTTGGCCGGGATTTGCCTTGCCTTGGGTGGCTTTCATCACTTGTCCGACAAAATAACCGAACAATTTATCTTTACCATCCCGGTATTGAGCGAGTTGTTCTGGGCTATTGGCCATGACATCGTCAATAATAGCTTCAATGGCTCCTGTATCTGTGACTTGCTTCAAGCCTTTTTCTTCAATAATCCCATCCACATCTAACATGCCTTCCCAGAGACATTCAAAAACTGTTTTGGCGATTTTGCCAGAAATGGTGTCATCTTGGATCCTGTCGAGGAGTGTGGCCAGTTGCTCGGTGGAAATAGGGCTGTTTTCAACAGTGATATCTGCCTTATTCAGTGCTGCTGATAATTCTCCCATGATCCAGTTAGTAGCTAATTTAGGAGAAGCTGCGGTCTGCTTTACCACGGCTTCGAAATAACCACCCAGGGGTGCATTATTGACCAAATTATTAGCATCGTAATCGCTGAGTCCATATTGTTCTTTGAAACGCTTTTGCTTGTCCTGGGGTAATTCGGGTAAAGTTTCTCGGATAGCATCTATCTGGGCTTGGCTAATGACAAGGGGCAACAAATCGGGATCGGGGAAGTAACGGTAATCATTGGCTTCTTCCTTGCTGCGCATACTGCGAGTTTCATTTTTCACGGCGTCGAAAAGACGGGTTTCTTGAACGACCTTTCCGCCTCCTTCTAGTACTGCGATTTGTCGGCTGACTTCATAATTGATGGCTTTTTCTACGAAACGAAAGGAATTTACATTTTTTGTTTCCGTACGGGTACCTAGTGTTTGTTCACCTTTGGGTCGTATGGAAACGTTGGCATCGCAGCGAAAAGAACCTTCTTGCATATTACCGTCGCAAATCCCCAGATATCGCACCAGGGTGTGCAGGTTTTTCAGATAGGCGACCGCTTCTTTTGCACTTCTAAGATCCGGTTCTGAGACGATTTCGAGTAGAGGGGTACCTGCCCGATTCAAGTCAATCCCGGTCATTCCTTGAAAGTCTTCGTGGAGGGATTTTCCTGCATCTTCCTCTAAATGCGCGCGGGTAATACCAACGATTTTCTCTGTACCATCATCTAAATAGATGGTTAACGTTCCCGCTTTTACCACAGGCAACTCAAACTGACTAATTTGATAACCTTTAGGAAGGTCAGGATAAAAATAATTTTTTCGTGCAAAAACGGATTTTTCAGCCACTTCTGCTCCAACGCTCAGGCCAAATTTAATGGCCATATTAACGGTTTCTTCATTGAGTACAGGTAATACACCAGGCATGCCTAAATCAATTGCGCAGGCTTGGGTATTCGGCATTGCACCGTAAGCGGTGGCAGCCCCAGAAAATATTTTACTGCACGTAGCAAGCTGTGCGTGCACTTCTAAGCCGATAACAGTTTCCCATTCCATTTTCTTCTCCTTATCGATAGTTTGCAGGCATATTGCTATGCCAATCAGTGACGGTTTGGAATTGATGGCCCACATTCAACAATTTGCTTTCTTGAAAATGCTGACCAATGAGTTGTAAACCAATAGGCTTTTCATTAACAAAGCCTGCGGGTATGGACATTCCTGGCAATCCGGCAAGGTTAACCGCAATGGTGTAAATATCTGATAGGTACATACTGATGGGATCGGAGGTTTTTTCTCCGAGGCCAAATGCGGTGGTCGGCGATGTGGGACAAACTAGCATATCCACATCGGCAAATGCTTTGTGAAAATCTTGAGCAATTAAACGGCGGACTTTTTGTGCTTTGAGGTAGTAGGCGTCGTAATAGCCTGCTGATAGGGTATAGGTGCCGAGCATAATTCGGCGTTTTACTTCATCCGCAAAGCCTTCTCCCCTGGAACGTTCGTAGAGATCAGTCAGATTCTTGGGATTTTCACAACGGTAACCAAAGCGCACCCCATCATAGCGAGATAAATTAGAGGAACACTCCGCTAGCGCTAAGATATAGTAGGTGGGTACGGCATAGTCTGTATGGGGCAGTGAGACTTCTTTTACCTTGGCCCCTAATTTTTTTAATGCTTCAATGGCATCATTGAGGGTTGTTGCAATACTGCTATCTAAATCGTCGGTAAAATATTCTTTGGGTAAGCCCAAGGTCAAACCTTCAATGGAGTCATTTAAGGTTTGCGTGTAGTCCGGCACAGGTTCTTCGCAGCTGGTGGAATCTTTAGGATCAAAGCCCGCAACAGCATTGAGAAAGAGTGCGGCATCTTCTGCGGTGCGAGTCATGGGGCCTGCTTGGTCAAAGCTTGAAGCAAAGGCAATCATGCCGTAACGAGAAATACGTCCATAGGTTGGTTTTAGTCCAGTGATACCACAAAAAGATGCAGGCTGGCGAATAGAGCCACCGGTGTCAGTACCGGTGGCTATTGGGCAGAGTCCCCCAGCAACAGCCGCAGCAGAGCCTCCTGAAGAGCCGCCGGGTACAGTATTTTCATCCCAGGGGTTTTTACTGGGGCCGTAAAAGCTGTTTTCTGTGGAAGAACCCATGGCAAATTCATCCATATTCAATTTACCAAGCATCACCATACCGGCTGTGTCACATTTTTCGATTAACGTGGCACTGTAGGGCGCAATGAAATTATCTAGCATCTTGGAGCCACAGCTGGTTTTGATGCCTTGGGTACAGAAGATATCTTTTTGTCCAATGGGTATGCCGGTGAGCGGCCCTGCGTTGCCTTGGGCGAGTCGTTCATCTGCGGCTTTTGCTTGGGCTAGGGCTGTTTTATCGCACACGGTGATATAGCTGTTAAGCTGATTATCGTATTGTTTGATGCGATCGAGAAAATGTGATGTCAGCTCCACGGAGCTGAATGATTTTTTGTGAAGCCCCGAAGCCAGTTGGCTTAAGGTTTGTTGGTGCAATGGGGATTGGCTCATGGTATTTCCTCGGTAGCGTTATTCGATGGTTTCAATGACTTTAGGCACAAGAAAAACCCCAGCTTCACTGGCTGGAGCATTTTGCATGAAGGCATTATGTTGATCGGTTTCTGTGACTTCATCTTTGCGCAATCGTTGGATATTGTCCAAAGGATTTGCTAATGGCTCCACCTGCTCGGTATCCAATTCGTTCACTTTTTCGACCATGGCGAGGATGTTAGAGAGTTGCCCAGCATATTGCTCTAAGGTCGATTCAGGGAGGGAAAGCCGGGCAAGATGTGCAATTTTCACAACATCTTCGAGTTTTATGGACATTTTTTAGTCGCTCCTAGTGGTTGCTTTGCCAAATAGCCAACTATTATAGCTGCTTGTGGATTTCAGTACAGGGTTGTTGGTGCTTATCCGTGGGTTTTTCATTTCCATTTATTATATAGCGTGGTACAGTGTCTCCAAACAGGCATAGCTTAGGGTGGTTGAGGGTTCATGTTTAAAAAATTACGCGGCATTTTTTCAAACGATTTATCAATCGATCTTGGGACAGCCAATACATTGATTTATGCTCGTGGTCAGGGAATTGTCCTCAATGAGCCGTCGGTGGTTGCTATTCGGTACCAAGAAATGGGGGGGCCTAGGAAGGTTGTTGCAGCAGCAGGTCTTGAAGCTAAGCGAATGCTCGGCCGAACTCCAGGCAATATCACGGCGACCAGACCTTTGAAAGATGGTGTTATTGCAGATTTTTATATTACTGAAAAAATGCTTCAGCATTTCATCCATAAAGTGCATGAAAATAAATTTTTACGGCCGAGTCCTCGGGTTTTAGTCTGCGTTCCTTGTGGTGCTACTCAAGTTGAGCGTCGCGCCATTCGAGAGTCTGCAATGGGAGCAGGGGCGAGAGAAGTGTATCTCATCGAAGAGCCTATGGCCGCCGCTATTGGATCGGGTATGCCGGTGGACGAAGCCAGTGGTTCGATGGTTGTGGATATCGGTGGTGGTACCACGGAAGTTGCGATTATTTCTTTGAGTGGCATTGTTTATGCAGCTTCAGTGCGGATTGGTGGTGATAAATTTGATGAAGCCATTATCAATTATGTACGGCGTAATTACGGTATTTTGATTGGTGAAACCACCGCAGAGCGGATCAAGCATCAGATTGGAACAGCCTATCCTCCTAAAGAGACGAAAGAATTTGAAGTCCGTGGTAGAAATCTCGCGGAAGGCGTGCCCAGAAGTTTTACATTAAATAGCAATGAAATTCATGAAGCACTTCAAGAACCTCTCTCGGGGATCGTCGGTGCTGTGCGCGCAGCATTAGAGCAAGCGCCACCGGAACTCGCTTCTGATATTGCCGAGCGAGGCATGGTCTTGACCGGCGGTGGTTCTCTGTTGTGTGACTTAGAACATTTACTGATGGAAGAAACCGGGTTACCGGTAATTCTTGCAGAAGAGCCTTTGACCTGTGTTGCTCGTGGGGGTGGCCGTGCATTGGAAATCATGGACACCATGGGAGCAGAATTTTTATCAACGGAATGAGTCCTAGCATCCTTTGTTTAGGGCAATTTTGAGTGAAGGGCCAGCATGTTTAAGTCCTCATTTTTAGGGTTGCGTTTAACTGTATTGATTTTATGCTCAGTTGTGCTGATGGCTTTCGATCATAAACAAGCTCAATTTAAGCAATTGCGATCGGCACTGTTAACTGTTGTGTCTCCTTTGCAAATTGCAATGGATTGGCCTGTTCAGTGGGTTACCTGGGTGCGAGCCAATGTTTCTTCGCAACAGAGCCTCATTGAAGAAAATGCCGATCTCCGCGCGGAAAGCTTATATCTGCGCGCTCGGCTACAGCGCATTTTGACATTACAAGATGAAAACAAAAATCTACGAGCGCTGTTACAATCAGCATCCCCTATCGGTGAATATTTTTCGGTCGCTAAATTATTGGCTGTCAGCATTGAACCCTATCTTGCTCAAGTGGTATTAGATAAAGGCAAGCAACACAAGGTCTATATGGGCCAGCCGGTGTTGGATGCTAAGGGTGTTATGGGACAAGTGGTTCATGTGGGTGCGTTGACCAGCCGGGTAATGCTGATCACCGATGTGCATAGTGCAATTCCCGTGCAAATTGCCAGAACAGGTATGCGGGGTATCATCGTAGGTAATGGCCCCAGAAATGAGTTGCAATTGATTGATGTGCCGGATACATCGGATATTCAAGATGGCGACTTATTACTGACGTCCGGCTTGGGTTTGCGGTATCCTCCCGGTTATCCCGTGGGGACTATTTCAACCGTGAGCAACCCTGTGGGGGATTCATTTATGATGATTAAAGTAAAGCCGACCGCTCAACTGAATAAAAGTCGCCAAGTGTTGTTGGTATGGCGAAAATCCAAAGCCACATTTCGTGAAGCTGAAAACAGCCTAAAACAACTGACTCAACAGCGTCAGCATTCTTGATGGGAGGCAATATCTGATGTTACGCATTTTGCCAAATGGCTCTCTTTGGATCATTTTCAGTTTTTTCCTCGGTATTGTGTTGAGCTTGTTGCCCTTACCGGTTTGGGCCGATTGGTTTCGTCCGGAATGGTTGCTCCTGGTGGTGCTTTATTGGGCGTTGGCTTTACCTCATCGTATTAGTATTGGTGCTGGTTGGGTCTTGGGTTTATTGCTCGATGCAATGAATGGTACATTGCTCGGCGAGCATGCTCTGGCAATGGCTGTCAGTGTTTATCTCATTGTGGTTTTACACCGGCGAGTGCGGTTATTCCCTGTTTGGCAACAGGCAGTTGTGATTTTTGGTTTAACACTTTTATACCAATTAATTATTTTTGCAGTACAGGGCGTTATCGGTGAAGATCCTCATACCTGGCTATATTGGGCACCTTCTTTCACCAGCATGTTAATGTGGCCTTGGATCTTTACTATTTTACGGGATTGGCGTCGTCGATATCAGGTAACCTAAATTTAATTATGAAATACCCTTTGATAAAGCGTACAGCACATTTTATTTGGATAAGTTTAGCTGCGCTCATTGTTTTAAGTGCCTGTTTGCTTAGCGCTGCACGCTTATGGCTTCCCATGTCTACTCACTATCAAAAGCAAATTGAAACATGGGCAACGCATCAACTGCATATTCCCGTGAATATTGCTAATATCGAAGCTATTTGGCATGGTTTTCAGCCAACATTTAAGTTAAAGACAGTGGTTGTAGGTGAACCTGGTGGACGTGTTTCGCCTTTTTGTGTTGAAGAGCTTTATGTGGGCGTTGATTTATTTCAATCCTTGCTACACCGGCAATTTATTTTAGGGCGCTTGAAGTTAACAGGAGTTGATCTTAGATTACAGGTGGATGGGAAAGGTCGATTTGGGATCCAGGATTTTTCGAGACCAGAAAAACAATCAGATATCGCGATTGTGCAACCTGAACAAGGATTACATTGGCTATTGCAGCAGCGGCAATTGATTCTCTCCCAAGTCAATATTGATATTGCAACACAAGATGGCACATCACTGCATGTCAGAGACTTAAATTTGAATCTGGAAAATAGTCAAAAACGTCACCAGCTGACAGTCGCGGCAAAAATCAACGACAATCCAAATACACAACTACAATTTATTGTGAAATTATTTGGCCGGGCCGATCAATTAGAAGCGTTACGAGGAAAATTTTACCTGTCTGCAAAAAATATTAATTTTTTGATGATGTCTAATATAGTTCCAGCATTAAGTGATCGAATAAAAGGAGGAGAGGGTAAAGTAGAACTGTGGGGACATATTCGAGAAGGCAAGGTGCATAAAGTGCAAAGTAAATGGCTATTGCATGATTTATTGTTTAAAAAAATTGATGCTGATTATGTAATAAATTCCTTATCTGGATTTGTGCGCTGGAAACATCTAAAAACGGGGGGGTGGTTGCTCTCTTCAAAAAAAATTAATATGACGGTGAATAATAAACCCCAGGGAGATAATGCATTTCGTTTAGTTGTTCTTGATGAGGATTATACAACTCAACAAACAGTGACACTTTATATCAAGCAGTTTAAGCTACAAGCAATTTTACCTCTCGTAGAACATGTTTTTGCAGATAAAATTCAGTTATCCCACGGGCTTGTTTTAGGTGCGATACGTCAATTCAATTTAAGCTTGCGTCGATATGAAGGCCATGTGGATGATTTTTCTTTAGGTGCATACATTGATAATTTAACGGTCAATGGAGTGAGCCAGTTACCTACAATATCAGGTTTAAGTGGGTATCTTAAAACTGATGCGACTCAAGGTAATTTTGAAATATACAGTCAGAGGATGTTTGTAAAATTTAAGCATCTTTTTCGAAACGCGCTGAGCTTTTCTCGCCTTCAAGGGAATGTTAATTGGTACCTTAATGATAAAGGGTGGCATATCGTAGCGCCAAATTTACGGGGAGAAAATACGCTGGCTCAAGCCCAAGCTAATCTGGCATTAACATTTCCTGCTAATGGAGACGATATTGATATTGAATTGTTAGCGCATTTGCAAAGCAATGCTTTTGATAACGTTGATTTAAAACCACATCTCCCTGTGGGTATACTCAGTGATCCGGTAGTCAAGTGGCTTGATATGGCCTTGCTCAGAGGTGGAGCCAGTGATACGACCCTCGCACTGCGTGGCCCCGTTCATCGCTTTCCCTTTGATGATAACAGTGGAACATTCATTGTTGATTCCAAAATTCATGATCTTGATTTGGCTTATTACCCGCATTGGCCTCAGGCAACGGGCCTATCAGGGATGCTGCATTTTGATGGCCGTTCGATGATTGCTAAAGTGAATGAAGGCTTTGTCAGTGGTGCTGAGGTTAAAGAGCTAGTTGCGACAATTCCTTATATGGGACGTCATAAGCCTGTGATATTAAGTTTAAAAGGTGACGCTGCGGGTGATCTTAGCCATGGCCAACACTACATCCAGCACAGCCCGCTTAAAAGCTTATTCGGAGAATCCTTCAACGATATAATACTCTCTGGCCCCACTCATTTAGATTTGGCATTACAGATCCCGATTTACCTTCAAAATGGGGTGAGTGTGAATGGTATAATAACAACGAAAGAAGGTATATTTCACTATCCTAAAGTAGGATTAGAAGCTAAAAAAATACAGGGGAAATTACACTTTACTGAAAAAGGTGTTAAGAGCCAACAGTTACAAGGAGAGCTATTCTGTGAACCGGTATCCATCGATATTCATAGTCAGCCTCAGCAACTTGCCATTGATGTGATGGGTAAGGTTGCTGCGCAAAAATTATTAGAGAATTATAAAATTCATTTGAATGATTTTCTCCAGGGTGCGTTTAAGTATACAGCAAATGTCAGATTGAAACATCAAGGGAAAAATACGCTACAGGTAAAAAGTGACTTGGTGAATTTAACCAGTCAATTCCCAGAACCTTTTTTCAAGAAGGCCGCACAATCTTTGCCGAGTCAAGTCAATGGTATTTTCGATAGCAATGGGTTAACGGTAAGTTTTGATTACCATCATTTCGCAAAAGGGCTACTGGAATTTGTCAACGAAAAAGAAGGGCTTGGATTTTCTCATGGGCATATCACTGTCGATGGAGATGTTCCGATTTCACAAAAATTATCTGGGTTATTGGTCGAAGGAGATTTTGAGCGATTTAATGTAGGCAGCTGGATTGATACGATAGTAAAACTTCAAATGCCAAAACAAGAAAGTCCGTCGGGATTTTCCATGGATAAAATATTACGAAAAATACGTTTACATGTTCAACAAGCTAACTTCATGGGGTACGATTATCATAACCTTATGATGACGATTAGCCCCCAACTACAAGCATGGAAAATACAATTACAATCTGAAGATTTGGATGGAATTGTTTTAGTTCCTAATGAATTATCTACGCAACCTATTGTCGGTGAATTTAATTATATCCATCTTCTAAAAAGAAAGGAAAGTGGTTCAAGTGTGGATTTTTCAACAGTTCCTGCGATACATTTTTTTGCAAAACAATTTCAGACAAAACATATTGATTTAGGACAAGTTACTATGGAGACCGAAAAATCTCCTAATAGCTATATTTTCAAAAAAATATCTATTGAAAATAAAGCCTATCAAATTCAGGCTCAAGGACGTTGGGAGAAGAACGAAAATAAGACACTTTTTTCAGGAAGAATGAAAAGTAATAGTGTTTCCCATGCCTTAGATGCTTGGGATTTACCTGATAATCTCCATGGCAAAAATGCTAAAATGGATTTTACATTTCATTGGCTTGATGCGCCGAGCCAATTTAACTTGGAAAAATTAAATGGAGATTTTTCACTGCGTTTATCTGATGGCTATATTGAGGGATTAGGTAAAGACACAGATGCTAAGTTGGGATTGGGAAGGATTGTAACTTTGTTTAGTTTGCAAAGCCTACCAAAGCGTTTGCAAATGGATTTTCGAGATTTAACCCATAAAGGTTTCTATTTTGATAAACTTTCTGGGGATTTTTTATTGCAACAAGGTAACGCTAAAATTGATAATTTGTCTCTTGATGGCACTGTCGCCCATGTAGAGCTTCTCGGTCGTGTTGGTCTTTTTGCTCAGGATTATGATATTCAATTATCAGTGATGCCCCATTTAACATCGAGCCTTCCTTTAATGGCTACCATTGCCGGTGGTCCGGTTGCCGGTATTGCAACTTGGTTGGTGGATAAAGCGGTTAGCCCCGAAGTGAAAAAAATGACTCGTCATATCTATAAAGTGACAGGGACGTGGGCCGATCCGAATATCCAACAAGTAGAATAATATTTTATTAGATAATTTTACCAAAATCGGAGGCAAGGATCTTAGTAATAAGATCAGATTTATTATGAGCTTTTAATTTACGTTTGATCCTATCAACATAATATTCAACAGTACGAGGTGATTTGTATGTTAATGCTGCAATTTCTTTGGTGGTTTTTCCTTGCACAAGATGATGTATGCAAGTTATCTCTTGTTTGGAGAGTGTGTCATTGTTAAATTCAGCATCTAGGTGTATTTTTTCAAAATTAACTATTTTAGTGTACTGTTCTTCAATAAGTTGAGTATCGTCAATTAATAATTTAACATCTTCGGTTTTATGATTTAATGAAGATTTGATTGTTTGATGTTTGCTTTTTTTCCTTAAGTTTAGTGTTTTTTGTTTAAAATAAAAATTATGTTTTTCAAGTAGGTCAATATGATTGACATACCAATTATTAATTGATGGATCGCAACAGTCAGATGTATATGAAAAAATTTCAAAATAACTATCCTGGACAGTAATCATGCTAAATATATTATAGAAACCAAAATGCTTTGCTTCTCTGCGTATTTTATTTTCACTTTCATTATTAGATAATATATATTTACAGTTGAATAATTCGGGTATTGATTCTGGAGCTAGAGTTTCGTAGAGTTTATCTGAAAAAAAATGTTGTAGCCATCGTTCATCATTAGCAAGGTAAAGTAATTTACCATCAAATGTTAAATGTATATAGGCGATCCCATTGATATCGGTCATATCAAATAACGGCTGGCATATATTTTGAATATCAGAAGAATGTGAGATGATTTTTTTTTCATGGGTAGAAAGCGATTTTTTCATTATCCAATTCCCCTATAAAAAATGCCCCATTAAGATCAAGTATAATTACACTTTCTTAAAGCTTTATTAGGTATCCTATTATTTTTTAATAAATTCAATGCTAATAGGGCAATGATCTGATAGTTTAAAGTTCTGTTTATCCTTTTTTGCATATAGTAGTTCTTTGAAACTATGAATATCTATATTATGTGAAAGAGTGCGACTAGAAATAATATGATCAATGAATTGTGTGTATAGTCCGTCTGAGCAATTAGAGTTTTTTATTGTACTATGGTTAATTAATTTTGATTTTGGCTCAAGACCTAGATTTAATATCCTCCAAAAAACATCTTGTTTTGACATTGTTCTATTAAAATCGCCTAGTATTATAAAATTTTCATTTCTCTCAATTTTTCCATTAATCCAGATTTTTAATATGAGTAATTGTTTGTTGAGAGTTTGGCAAGATTTATTTTCCGATAAAATTAAATCCTGATGGAAACAGCCAGATTTTAGATGGACATTTAAGAGGCTAACAATTTGATGGTGTATTTTTATTTTTAAGATCCCCCCGTGACGAAGACTTTTATTACCAGAGTTTAAGTAAATAAAATCTTCATAACTTAAAACATCAATGTTTTTTTTTACGGCAAACCCAACTCGTTGGGGAAAATTTCTGCTAGAAAAATAAAAGTTGTATTGACGCGGCGGAAAAATTCGTTTTGCAGCTTCAAAACCATCGACTTCTTGTAAAGCAATAACATCTGCATTTAAAATGCGAACATATTTTTTAATGGCTTTATAGTCAGCAGGTTTTCGAGGAACTACACCTGAGTTATTCGACTGATGCAACCACTCTATATTCCAAGAAGCAATTTTTAATTCATTTCCTTCAGCATTTCCTCCTAATAGAAGGATGCAAACAACTAATATGGAAGACATTTTTGTAACTACTCACTCCCTACGATTTAATTTCCCCAGCCAGTGCCATCTGAATAGCAATTAATGGATTAATGCCTTTATTGGCCATGGTTTGCAGATAGCTAGATATTCGACAATAAGCTTGAGCATAGAGCTCTGCTCGAAAACAACCAGAGACTTTTTGTTTAAC
>JAJFKH010000048.1 GCA_021773305.1 Gammaproteobacteria bacterium
CCCCGTCCCCTTCGGTTTTTGATTTCCCCATTTCCAAGGAAACGAGAGTACCCAGAGCATCTTTTTCATCGCGTAATTTATTAGCAATCAGGCGCACCAATTCCCCTCGTGCTGGAGCTGGAACCGTCCGCCAAGTCAAAAAGGATTCTCTCGCTCCAACCATCATCTCATCGTAGTCTTTTTCATCGGCTAAAGTCACCGCTCCGAGTACCTCCTCTGTGGTAGGATTGATACTCGATAGGATTGCAGTTTGCTTTTGCTTTTGCTTTTGCTTTTGCTTTAACCAATTTTTTTTACAATAAACACCCGAATGCACTTTTTCAATGGCAAAATGTCTTAGAATATCATCCATTTTTTTGCATCCTCATGACTGATAATATACTCCAAATCGATTGGCTAAAAATGCATCCAGAGAAAAGTTCTGCTGATGCACCAATCCTGTTTCATTTCCTTGAAAAAAAAGATCTAAAACGCCACAAACACCGGAAGCGGTGGTAGTTTGTAAAGCAGACCAATGAAAGCCTGCAACCTTACTTGGATAGACTTTTTTCACATAGTTTTCTTCAAATAACTCACCTTCTTTCAAGCCTACAATAGAGACATAAATAATCACCACATCTTGGTAAGTTTTCGGCAAAGCGCCTTCCAAAATATCTCGTAACATTTCTCGTTTATTATTTAATTTTAAATCATTCATTAAAAAACGCATTTTTATACAATGGCCTGGGTAACGAATAGACTTGTAATTCATTTTTTCTACTTTGCCGTAATATGCATCTGCGAGAGTGCCTAATCCTCCAGAGGTATTAAATGCTTCATATCGTAAGCCATCAATCTGAATAGTTTCAAGTCCTGCCAAAGGTGCAAGTTGGATTTTTTTTCCTGATTCTATAGCATGGCATAAACTTCCATATTCATTAATCAACCCCTCCGTTGACCATGTCAAGGAATATTGCAACGCATGGTTTGAATTAATAGGTAAATTTCCCACCCGCATTTTTACAGAATCCACCGAATCAAACCTTTTCATCAAGCTGTTTGTACAAATAGAAATAAACCCTGGTGCCAAACCACACTGAGGCACAAAAGCAGTTGCAGCATTCTTGGCTAGTTTTTTCACAAACTGAGTCACTTCCACATCTTCTGTTAAATCAAAATAATGTAGTCCATGCTGCTTTGCTAATTTTGCAACCACTTGATTGCAAAAATAAGGCAAGCAAGAAACCATGGCTTGAAAATTTCGATTTTTTAAAAAATTACAAAGCGCTTTTTTATCAACACAATCTAAGGTTATTTTTTCAATCTCATCATTAGATACAATGCGTTTAGCATCACTGCTCTGGAAGTTTTGATCTACTAGGGTAATAACATAGTCCTTTTCTTTTGATAGCATGAGCGCAATCAGTGTTCCCACTCGGCCTGCCCCTATGATCAAAATGTGTTTCATATTATTCTCCAATAGGCTGAAATTGCCCAGAAAAATGCCGTAAGTACTGGGGTTGATAATCTAGTTGATAACCTGTTAAAGCATCCCGTTTCTGCCAAACTTTTTCCATCACTTCAATCAAATAGTCGAAATGACTTTGAGTATACACTCGCCTAGGAATGGCCAAGCGCACTAATTCTAACGATGCAGGTGTTTCATGCCCCGCAGCATCCCATTGTCCAAACATCACTGAACCCATTTCTACAGCGCGAATACCACCCTCCACATACAGTGCATTCACTAAACTTATCCCGGGATAAGCTAATGCTGGAATATGTGGCAAGCTAGCTTTAGCATCAATAAAAACAGCATGTCCTCCCACAGGTTGTACAATAGGAACACCGATTTCTTCAAAATGCTTGGCGATATAAGATATCACGCCATGGCGATAGGTTTGATAGTCATCATCCAGCACTTCTTTTAAGCCAATGGCAATGGCTTCCAAATCTCGTCCCGCCAAACCACCATAAGTTGGAAAACCTTCGCGCATAATAAGGCTATTACGAAAATCAACTTCCCATGTTGCATTGTTGCAGGCAATAAAGCCTCCAATATTGGCTAATCCATCTTTTTTGCAACTCATCAAGACAACATCGGCATAGGAAAATGTCTCTTGGGCAATAGCCAATAGCGATTTATCTTCGTAACCAGGCTCTCTTTTTTTGATAAAAAAACTATTTTCAGAAAAACGGCAGGCGTCTAATACCAAAGGAATATCCACTTCATCCAGCAATGCTTTTACCGCTTTAATATTAGCCATAGAAACGGGTTGGCCACCACCCGCGTTATTGGTAATGGTTATCATGCAAAATGGTATTTTATCAGCCCCATATTCTGTAATACAATTTTTTAATGCTTGCAGATCCATGTTGCCTTTGAAAGGTTCATTCGAGGTGAGATCTTGGGCGCATCCAGAGGGAAAATCTAAGGGCTTCCCTCCAACAAACTGCAAGTTAGCTCGGGTGGTATCGAAATGCGTATTATTAGGAATGATGTCACCTTTAGACACTCGGGTTGCCGCTAAGATCCCTTCCGCCGCTCGGCCTTGGTGAGTCGGTAACACATAGTTCATTCCCGTGATATCTTTCACCACAGATTCAAAACGTTTAAAGGAGGCACTGCCTGCATAACTTTCATCGCCCAGTAACAAAGCTGCCCATTGCTGCTGGGACATCGCGCCGGTACCACTGTCCGTTAATAAGTCAATATGACAATCTGCCGCATCCAATAGAAAAACATTATAATGAGCGGCTTCTAATGCAGCCTGTCTATCCTCACGACTGATCATGCGAATAGGCTCTGTCATCTTAATACGGAAAGGTTCAACGATAGTTCTCATAAAAATCCTTAGCCAAGTAATTGATTGAGGGCCTCAGCAAGACGGTAACCTGCCAGGGTAACCCGTTGTTTTACAACAAGTTGTCCTCGGGTTTGGTAGTCTTTGCTGATAACACTCCCCTCGTCTAGGGTATAGACTATATTTTTACCAATCTCAAATCCCTCATTGGCCCAATCCTTGGGATTTGTCATCGCCAATTGCTTTTTAAAGTCGCTTTTAGGGTAAGCCTGCTGTAGAGATTTTGCCATTTTTTGCAGTTTTTTTCGAGAAATTAAATGTCGCCCGGTGGATATTTTCAAATAACCAACCCCTTGATCCCAGACACGGTGTAAATTATTTCCATAAGGCGATATGACAGTAAATTTATTACCTCCTCGATCTCCTCTGGGATATTGTCGGCTCACTCGGGTAATACAATGAAGGGGCTGATGAATGTCTCCTACAAAATGAATAAAAAATCGCAAGAACAAAGCCTTTTCAAAGTCATTGGAACGACGACTTTGCAGCACTTTTTGACTCTGCCCAATGGCCCACACAATATTGTACTGATCAGAAGAGGTTGGCAATTGTGTGCCATCATCGGCAAAGGGTAAATCAATATAATGCCAATGATCAAATGCACGCACATCACTTCCCTTTAACCAATCCGCCCACACAGCCGCACGCACAGCATTCTTATTGTAAGGATAATATTCACCTAACAAAGCTGACAGTTCATCGACTCGGGTTTTTACCGGTGGTGTTAAGTTCTCATAAGCAATTTCTGCAATCAACATATGGCCATTATTGTTCCAACCCCAGCCAACCAGAGGAAAAAAACAAAATAACAGTATTATTATTGAGCGATACAACACGCTTGAGTTCCTTATTTATGCAATTTAACGTATGCTTAGAGGCATTGCGTCACTGATATTGCAATGGATGAATGAATGAATAGCCACTTAAGAGCACTTTACTTATTTACTATAGTCTGTCTCAGCATCCTATGCTGGTCAAATCTATGGGCCAGCGATACAAGCTTGCGCTACCAAATTTCAGGGATTGAAGGTGCTGCGCAAAAAAATGCTATAAAACGCTTAGAGCAAGAACAAAAAAATATCTCTGAACCACTGAGTGAAATTGAGATCAACACCCTCTACCAAAACGCACCGCAGATCATCCAAGAAGCTCTGAAACCCTATGGGTACTTTGCCGCAACCATCACTGAGCCATCGTTGCAACAAATTGACTCATCTCATTGGCAAGCAACTTTTTTAGTTATTCCAGGGAAGCAATTAAAAATCACTCAATTAGAAGTCAATGTCTCCGGCGAAGGCGCTGAAGATTTTAAAAAAATTCTTAAAACATTACCTCTCAAAAAAGGCCATGGATTTTTGAATGAAGATTATACAAAAACCAAAGATATACTGACGGATCATGCTGCTGAAAAAGGCTATCTCAATGCTAGATTCACAAAACATGCTGTTTACATTGATGTAAAAAAACAATCCGTTAATATTATTTTAGACTTTGCCACTGGCCCTCAATATTACTTCGGGAAAGTGACTTTTGTGCAGGACACTTTTGCAGAATCTTTCTTGGACAAGTTTGTACATTTTGAACCGGGGGACGAATATCACTCAGACGCTCTCATGCAGCTACAACAAGATTTGCAAAGCACAGTCTACTTCAAAAAAGTTTCCGTACAACCACAAAGTGTAGAAACAGTGGATCTAAAAATTCCCGTGGATATTTTCCTTGAACCCAGTAAAAGCCAACAATATGATTTTGGGCTAGGCTTTGGAACTGACACAGGGCCTCGGGGTACTATGGGCGTTAATTTACGACATTTAACCGATACGGGGCAATATTTTTCATCTTTTTTGCGATTGTCACAAGTACAATCTAGCCTCCAGGCACGTTATGTGATCCCAGGAAAAAATCCTATCACCGATCAATATTTCCTGGCCGCCAGTATTGAAAACCAAGCAATTAATAGCAGTAGAGGCAATACTCAAAAACTCACCTTTGGTCAAATCGGTCAATATGCTGGCTGGCAACGAACCCTGTCGTTAAATTATCAATGGGATCATTACAGCATTCGCAACATGCCCTACGAACGCACGCATTTACTACTGCCCACAATCAATTTTTTAAAAAGCAAAACAGACAACATCCTATTCCCTAGACAAGGTTACCGCATGAATGTCCATGCCAGAGGAGCCAGTAGCAGTTTGTTATCCAATAGTTCATTCTTACAGCTAGAATTAGACACACGCTTTGTTTTCAGCCCCAACCAAAACAACCGCTTCCTCTTAAGAGCGGATGCTGGCTACACCCTCGCTGATGAAATTGACAAGGTGCCTCTGTCTCTACAATTTTTTGCCGGTGGCGCACAGAGTATTCGCGGCTATCGTTATCAAGAATTAGGGCCGGGGCGCTATTTATTTGTTGGCAGCGTTGAGTATCAACATTTACTTCGCGACAAATTATTTGGCGCAGTCTTTATCGATGGGGGTAATGCAGTCAACAGTTTGAGTAACCCCAAGGGCAAAGCACTAGGCCGTCCCCGGAGTAGTGTTGATCTATCAGACTTAATGAAATACAGTGTGGGATTTGGAGTGGTTTGGGTCTCTCCAGTAGGCCCCATTGAGTTAACTCTCGCGAAACCTATCACTGACTCCAGCAAGCATCCTCACATACAATTTACCATGGGAGCCAATTTATAATGGTATACTTGCGAATTTTGAGTGTTATTTTATGCTTATTGATCAGCACCAGCTATTTTATACTCTTCACAGAAACCGGATTAAAAACCACCATTGGATTTACCGAAATGGTAATCCCAGGTCATTTATCCATAGGGCCTGTCACAGGACGCTTAATTGATTCATTTGAAACTCATTCAGTCTATTATCGCAACCGTGACATGACCCTGGAAATCAACCATCTTTTTATTGCTTGGGATCCGAAAAAATTACTTCATGGAAAAATTTTTTTCCACGAAATAGAAGCACAATCTCTTTATTTTCGTCAACATACAAAAAAACAAACTGCAAAGAAATCTTTACCTCTCTCCGTAGAAGTCAAACAGGGCATTGTACATCAAACAGATATTCGCATATCACCGATAGATAGTACCATTGAATCTCAAAAAATCACATTTCATTTAGTCACAGCACCTAAGATGATATTAACATCTTCTGTCGAACGGTTACGATTGGCACATTCAGAAAATACGGTTAACTTTGATGGGGATATTTCTAAAACAGCTCAAGGTGTGAAATTCAAACTCCATAACATCACCGGCGAAATGCAAGGCCAAGAAATATCTGGGCATATGGATGTCAGCTATAATAAAAAGCAACTCATCATTGATCAAAGCTATTTTAAAGCAGCCAACCTAAACATTAACATTGCAGGAACCCTAGGAGAAACAGCCAATCTTCATTGGCAAGCTGACTTAGATAATATCAATAACTTACTACCCACGACGTCAGGATCCCTAAAGAGCACTGGAAACATAGATGGTTCCTTTGACAACCCTAACATTCATGCAAACATTATTCTCAAAGATTTTCAACACAATAATCAATCCTTTGACAAAATTCACTTAGCTATGGATGGAAATTTACAACAACAAAAGATTCAGGGAGATATTCAAAGTTCCGAACTGACAGCAAACGTTATCTTGGTGGGACAATACCAGAACAACACCTGGCAGGGTATCATCAAGAAAATGACATTAACAGAGCAACATTTAAAAACAGTCACTCTCACAACGCCCGCTAATATTATTGTGAAAAAAAATCAAGCAACACTCACAGACTTTTGTCTTAACTCTCTGCACGGTGATATTTGTAGTACCTTAAGCTGGAACACTAAAAAAGGTTTTACCAGTCAAATTCAAGGCAATATTGACTCTCAGAGCACGCTTTTGGCAAGTTTAAATTTTCCAACCCTTGGAATTTCTCATCAACCCATTCAGCAACAACCCGTCAATCTATCTCTTGAGGTACATACCGAAAACCTAGGATCATTTTTACAAAACATTCCAGAAATTTCCCATAGCAAAGGCAAGCTTCATATCAAAGCAACACTCAAAGGCTCCATAGAAAAACCTCAGTTGAATAGCCAAGTGACACTTCAAGATAGTAGCCTAACAATCCCCCGCCTGGGGATTAATATCACAAACATCCACGGCCAAGTGAAAAGTCACAATCCCACACAATTAAGCTATCAATTTTCAAGTCAATTGAATAAAGAAATCCTCTATATTTCCGGAACCACTGAATTAGATAAGGGCTATCCCAGCATCATCACGTTACAAGGCAAAAATTTATTAATAAGCAACACCTCGGAGGCGAAGATTTTCGCATCCCCTGACATCAAGATGACAATCGATCATAAAGATATCCAACTAGCAGGGAAAATTGAAATACCAAAGGCCAATATTACACCGAAGGATCTTAGCAGCACGGTGGGACTCACTGACGATGTTATATTTGTTCAAAATGAAAAGCCTGTTTCACAAAGCAGCTGGAGTATTCACTCTACTCTCGAACTTGCACTGGGCGATCAGGTCAAATTTGATTTCATGGGATTAACTTCTTCAATTGGAGGACATTTACGCATTCAAGATAAACCTGGAGCTGGAGCCACAGGCATTGGCCAATTGGTCATTCAAGAGGGTCAGTACAACGCCTACGGGCAGAATTTAACTATTGAAGAAGGCCGTTTACTCTTTACCGGTGGCCCTATCACAAACCCTGGCTTGAATATAAAAGCGACGAAACAAATATCAACCATCACACCTACCTCGAATACAAAGGGAGGTAATCTACCCGCCGTTACAAGCATCCAAAACACTGTTGGGATCAGTATCAGCGGTACGCTAAAACAGCCTGTGGTACATTTCTTTTCCGTACCCCAAGGTTTAAGTCAAAGTGAAATTTTATCCCTGCTCGTCCTCGGACGATCCCTGAATCAAACCAGCAGTACTGATGCAGGATTATTAATTAAAGCATTAGGTGCTTTGAATATTGGCGGTAGCCAGGAAAACATCATAAAAGACCAAGTGAAAAATAATTTTGGATTAGATGAGCTGAGTATCAACGCCACTGAAAATTACGATCCTGATAAAGCAAAGGTGGTAGAAAATACATCTTTAGTTATTGGAAAAAGACTGTCACCCAAATTATTTCTCAATTACAGTATTGGGTTGCTCGATCCAATTAATGTGTTGCGACTCAATTATCAAATCAATCAGCGTGTTCGCATTGAAAGTGAAACCGATGTAAACTCCAGTGGCATCGATTTATTTTATTCGTTCAGTAAGGATTAACTCAATGCTCACTCGCTTGATTCTTCTATGGGCTTTTCCCTGTATTGCCTTTAGCAGTACGTTCAGTCAAGCACCAATCCCCAGCACTATTCGGGACAATATGATCAATGTCACCTGGCAACCCCATTGCCCAGTTGCATTGGACGATCTCACACTCCTTAACATCACGTACTGGGGCTTTGATAATCAGCCTCACTTAGGAGAACTCATTGTACATAAAAAATTGGCAAAAGAGAGCTTATCTATTTTTCAACAACTCTACCGGCATCACTACCCTATCGAACGCATGGAACTTATGTTTCACTTTAATGGTAACGATGAAATGGCGATGGAACAAAACAATACTTCAGCATTTAATTGTCGTCCCATCACCGGTACGAAGCATAAATTTTCTCAACATAGTTATGGCTGTGCCATTGATTTGAATACAAAAATAAATCCCTATGTAAAAAATCATACCGTCTTACCGAAAAATGCTCAGGCATACGTGAATCGACAACAGCAGATCCATGGGATGATCCATAAAAATGATGCAACCTACCGATTGTTTCAGGAAAAACATTGGCATTGGGGCGGCGACTGGCAATCCCTTAAGGACTACCAACATTTTGAAAAGGAGATCACCTATGAAAATCACAAGCCAAAATAATTGGGCCTATTCTGCTGAAAATCATCCTATTGCTTTGCACCAATCCTGGGATCAACATACCAGTGAAAGCCCCCTATTGATGATTGGCGGTGTACATGGAGATGAACCCGAAGGAGTTGTCTTGGCCAATGCGCTTTTCGCCTGGCTCACCAGCAAAACGTCCTTCAAAACTCCTTGGCTCTTGATCCCTAACATTAATCCCGACGGTATCACAAAAAATGAAAGAACTAATGGCAATGGAGTAGACTTAAACCGCAATTTCCCAGCCTGCAACTGGCAGGATGATTTCACAAAACCTCGCTATTTTCCTGGCAAAGCACCCAATACAGAACCAGAAGTTAAGGCATTGGTAAGGTTAATTGATGAGTGTCGGCCAAAAGCTATTATACATTTTCACTCTTGGAACCCTTGTATCGTTGTGACGGGAAATCCAGGGCTTCCTATGGGAAAAATTTTTAGCGAAGTCTCTCATTACCCTCTCAAAGAAACCATCGGCTACGAAACCCCCGGCAGCCTGGGGGACTATGGTTGGCACGACTGCAAAATCCCGGTGATCTGTATTGAGGAGCAAGAGGGAATTAATCAAAAAAGCATATGGAATCGATTCGCAGAAGCATTTAAACAAATTTTATAGGCCTACTCGCTCACAAATTAGCCATCTAATGCTATATTTCAACTGTGCACTTAAATTTACAATCAATTGGATGAACAATTATGAAGACTAAGTATATTATCTATGTAAGCATATTATCCAGTATGGCATTGCTAGCAGGCTGTTATAGCCCTTCTAGCTATGACAGTTATAATTACCATGGCACCACAGCCACGGCCCCCAAAGCTAAAAAAGTTACGCGTCCCGCTTATCACATGCCTGCCAGCCGAGCTGCCACGGGTAGTAAAACGTTTGTCTTTGATCCCAA
>JAJFKH010000049.1 GCA_021773305.1 Gammaproteobacteria bacterium
GCATTGTTTATATTTTAATGATTGACGTAAATTATAAATATGAGATACAGAAATTTGAGATAAACGTTCATAATCAGAATCATCAAATTTATGATAAGCTCGTTCACACAATTTCTTGACCATTAAACCATTGGGGGTATCGCGCCAGAAGCTTAATATCTTTTTTTGTGTAAACAACCTCAAAACCATTCGTTGTCTTATGGTAACGCTTGAGTTTGCCTTGCTCAGCATACCGGCGGATCATTCGAGTGATTTGTTGACGTGAATAACCACTGACTTTTTGTAAGAACAAAATCACGATACCTTTATCCTGACGCTTCAATTGATGGTAATTGAAGCGCTTTAATATTTTTTCTACAAACTGATAGCGCTCATCCTTATTGCTGGCTACAGCAAAAGCGATAGCTTGGCTGCCATCTAGGAAGGCTTTCAGTTCACCTAGGCTCACTAAACTGTCTAATTTCATGATCGTTTTCATCCTACGATCATGACACCTGCTGCATATTTGCACAAATATCAGCGGCTTAGACTCACTTCACTTTGGAAATGCGCCACCTGCCCCAGACTCATTTCATATTGGAAGACTCTAGGACTTGACCTTATTTTCAACAACCGATATAGTCCTACGACAAAGTCGCTTGGTAGTTAATACGACAGTTTCCCTTGGTAATGACACTATTACAGACTCCCAAAGTTGCATATCATCATTTCTTTCTTCCATTTTATCTTTATAAATTTTTTTTAAATACTCACAATCTGTCTCAATAAAATGTCTTATGTCATTTTGTGTTTTTTTATCACATAAAGGAAACTCCAGAGAAAAATCTTTATCAAGGAGATAAGCTTGAATTTCATCTATTAAAATTTGGCCCCGTGGTAAAAGCATTTTGGTTTCTAATATTTTTTTAAAATTTGCAGAGCGAATTCTCTTATCGTTTTCATTTAATGCATTCGTTCCCATTAATTCTAATGAGACAGGTTCTGAAATACAAAGTATAAATTTTTGAGAAGGATAATGACAGTTATTAAGATGACTTCTGAAGTAGGAAGTGTCAATACACACAAGCTGTTTTTTCATAAAATTCATCCCGATAATAAAGCGACAAAAAATTCTTATTCTGATTACAGCCATTATCAGTACTATACTACCAACTGATTCAATACGCCTGGAATATACTGTTGTTGATTGAGTTTTGATTTACTTATTGGGTATTTGTCAGATAATGGAGTAGCAGTAATGCTGTTCCCTTATCCAGGGATTCCAGATGATGTTAAAATTCGTCCTCGTGAGCATGTTCGTGACGAGGCTTTGTCGCAGGAATACGCAAAATATCCATGCTTTATTACTTTGATCGTAAGCGTAAATTTCTTCTCATAATGGCAATTTTATTTTATAAACCATCAATCTACACACTGTGTAGACTGCTTTTTGTAGAAAATAGATCTGTGCAATTTTCAGATTAGTTACGAATCATCTGACCTCCATTTGCTTGCAGACTAAAAGTAGCACATAAGGCAGACTCTATAAAAATTTGCCCTAAAGTAGAAGTGAATTGCAGTATGTAATTTACACTCTCAGACAATAGATTTTCTGATTATATCCTTTATCGGAAAATATACCTTAGCGTCTTGAGCAAATTGCCTGCTATTTTCTAGGACAGGCTATTACGAGTGATAACATCACTGCGGTTGATTTGCGGTGATATTTTTTTAGCAATTTCTTTTCGCATTATTTCATAATCGGATTGATCCTTTTTATCCACAGTAGTGCCACTCGCTTCGACGGCATTATCAATAATTTTGAGTATTTGCCGGGCTGACTTTGCGCTAATACACTTAAGTTTGTCAATAGGTCGTTTCCTGTCTTTGTTGGGGAAAAGTAATTGTTGGATAGGAGTAGATGGATGGTTTTGGTCGGCGGCATTGAGTAACGTCTCAATACATTCTAAGTGCTTTTCTTCAAATTGTTTTCTGTTTATCGCAAAATGTAGCGGGATCTTACCAGAAGTACCACCTGAAATTGTCAGGCCAGCTAATGATTGAGTAACAAGAAATTTTAAGCACTCTATAGCACCACAAGCAGAGACTCTCAATGCATAGGCACTTTCTTCCTCTGATAAAGTAAGCTGTCGCAGATTAGCGACATTGTCTGCTTTGATACATGCTAAAATTTGCTTGCGTGTATAGTGCTGATTATGCTGTGTTATATTTGCAATGTGATCCTTAATAGCAGCTTTGGTTGATTGATAAGTTTGCATCAGCAAAAAATTATCTTGTGTCGGTGCCAGCTCTGACACAAGGCGATCAGCAATTAGCGTAATCTGCAAATAATCTGTAGTGATAGCATTGATTGCGACAAGTTTGTTGTCAATAATCGGCGTACGACTAATTAGCGGATTCATTGTGATTAAATATTTTTTTAGTATGCCGGGTGCATCAGGATTAACGGCAGCTATTGTTTGTGCAGCATTGTCAAGTAACTCATGAAGCAATTGAATATTTTGCTCCGTTAAGCCA
The DNA here is from genome assembly GCA_021773305.1 of Gammaproteobacteria bacterium. Classification (GTDB taxonomy): domain Bacteria; phylum Pseudomonadota; class Gammaproteobacteria; order UBA1113; family UBA1113; genus JAJFKH01. The sequence goes on from JAJFKH010000049.1 coordinate 2,518, forward strand.
TAACGAATTTTTTTACCATGTTGATTAACAGCACCTCGAATGTAATTAATCACTTTGCTGCGGGTCTTTTCATTTTTAATGTTTTTGATTAAATCAAGAGGCGTTAATTGCTTATTATTAAGGACAAGTAATTGTTTTAGTAAATCATCGTTAGGGGTCGTCTTTTCATTAAGAAATAACTGGATATTGGTAAAATTCCCGGAGTTTATGACTACGTGCATAGCAATATTGCCAGAAAGGTTACCTGGTGATATGAGATGAATCCGTGGCACATGAGACTCTGAGGGAGCTGTTCTGCCTAACAAAAATAGTAAGCATTGCAAGGATTCTGTCTTAGACGAAGCAATCCTGAGGGCGAAGTCAAGATCAGTCTGGCTCGCATCAATCATCCAAACCATTAAGTCGTTAATCGCGTCGGATTCAACAATATTAATAATTTTTTCGCGGCTATTGGTGTATTGGCTAAATTGAGTTTTGGGTAATACCAAGCGAGGCTCTTTCAGCAAATCGCACAGATAATCTAAACATGGTTGGTTAACAGGTGTTCTTTTACTCATGGAAAGTTTGAACACATCAAGCAGTAGATCCAGCTGAGAAGATATTTCCAGCTTGTATACTCCAACACCAAAGTAATGTCCGATGTCAATAATGCCTTTAAGGTTGGCAACATCGCCTGCATTGATCAGCGCTAGGCAAGTCTCGCGGAAGTCAATATTTTTTATCAGTTCCATGTTTGAATTTTCCAATTTTTCTATTTCAACTTCAAGTGTGTTGATTAATTTTTTTGTTACACTATTGAGGTTACAATTTTTGATAATTTTCTTGCATTCACGCTCGACAGTATAGTGAGAAATATATTTTTGTGAGGTACAACGCTGAATTAGCTCATTTAGCTTGGTATTAGTTTCTTCTGAGGCTATCATTTCTATTCAATATCCGAGTCTATTGTTAGTATATTCATACTACCATAAAAAAAGAAAATCATAAAACTTGTACCCAGGGTAAACCAGGGCAATCGCATTAAAAGTTAATCAGCTTGCCTAAAAGCTGTGTTAGGAAGCCCTGATTCCAACCTGCTCGAAGCCTTTTTGCCTTAATACTCCCCTTGGATGTATCCTGTTTTATAATATTTAGCACTAATCGTCGAAGAATCGACATGTTATGTGCTGAATGTCCTATTCGTGCACGATGCTGGTCTTCATTGAAGGTAACATCTAAAACCCAGTGCACTTTGTTCTCTATACCCCAGTGCGTTCTCACGGCCCTTGAGAATTTTTTAGCATCCGCATCAATCGAGCAAATAAAACAACGACGTTCCTTTGAAACTTTGTTGTTAATCATCCTCTCTGTTTCGACCAAGCCAATGCTTTTGAGGCCACTCCACTTATCTTTATTCTCAAGCCAGTCAATATTTTCTGTAATCCAATACCGGCGTGTCTCAATGCGGCCGTGATTTTTTTCTATTGTTTTTTCATAATCAAAGCTGATATTTTCAAAATCTTTTTCACGAGCTGTTTCAAGGTATAATTTCACGTCATCATGCAATTGCCCTTGGTTGCCTTTTAATGAAAATACATAATCAGCTTCTTGCTCAATGATTTTTTTTGCTATTTTTGTTTGACAACCCATGGCATCAATTGTGACGATACACCCCTTTAAATAAAGGGTATTTAGAAGTTCTGGGATCGCGGTTATTTCATTTGATTTATCCGCTGTTTTTACCTGGCCCAATATCAAACCAGTTTGTGTTGCATAGGCACTAACCATATGAATGGCTGCTTTATCTGAGCGGGTATCATACGAACCTCTCATTCTTTTTCCATCAATAGCAACGACCTCTCCATTGACAAGTTTTGCCACAGACTGCACCCACGAAATAAAATATTTCTCTAACTCATCGTGGGATAGTAAAGAAAATACTCGCCCAAACGTATCGTGAGAGGGGATCCCATGCTCCAATTCCAAAAATTGCTTAAACCACGTCAACTTAGATCTTCCAAATTCAGCAATATGCTCCCAATTATCAACGCCAGATAAAATTGCACAAATTGCAATAATTAAAATATCCGATAACTCATGTAACTTTTTTCGCTCTAATCTAGGGTCTTCAATTTGTGAAAAATTCTCTATGAGTGTGTCAAATTGGCTTTCCATGGCAGT
>JAJFKH010000050.1 GCA_021773305.1 Gammaproteobacteria bacterium
GAAATGGTGATGCCAGGGGATAACATCAAAATGGTAGTAACCTTGATTGCTCCTATTGCGATGGAAGAAGGTTTGCGCTTCGCGATTCGTGAAGGTGGTCGTACCGTTGGTGCGGGTGTTGTAGCTAAAGTTATTGAGTAAGTCATGGATAAGAAACAGAGAATACGCATACGATTGAAATCTTTTGACCATAGGTTAATTGAGCAGTCGGCTAAAGAAATTGTCGAAACTGCAAAGCGTACGGGTGCTCAGCTAAAAGGGCCGGTTCCTTTACCAACCCGAATTGAGCGCTATACGATTCTGATTTCTCCTCATGTAAACAAAGATGCACGAGATCAGTATGAAATCCGTACTCATAAGCGATTATTAGATATCGTTGATCCGACGGATAAAACAGTTGACGCATTAATGAAACTGGATTTGGCAGCAGGTGTTGATGTCCAAATCAGTATTGATAGTGTTGAGGAATAACAAAATGAATGTTGGTGTAGTAGGACGAAAGTGCGGGATGACTCAAGTCTTCACTGAAGATGGCGTGAGCATACCTGTAACTGTCGTTGAAGTTGAACCGAATCGTATTACTCAGGTAAAAACTGTGGATACTGATGGGTACTCTGCTGTTCAAGTGACAACGGGTACTCGCCGAGCGTCTAGAGTTAGAAAGCCTTTGGCAGGGCATTTTGCTAAAGCTGAAGTTGCTGCTGGCCGGGGGTTATGGGAATTTCGTATTGAGTCCGATGCTGAGTCGGCTTTTTCTGTAGGTTCTGAAATTAATGTAGATATTTTCAAAGAAGGTAACTATGTTGATGTTTCTGGAACGTCTATAGGTAAAGGTTTTGCTGGGGTTGTAAAACGATATAATTTTGCTATGCAAGACGCGACTCATGGTAACTCACTGTCTCACAGAGCGCCAGGATCTATCGGGCAGAACCAGTCGCCTGGCCGAGTTTTTAAAGGTAAAAAAATGGCGGGTCAAATGGGTAATAAGCGACGCACCATTCAAAATTTGGAAGTTGTCCGAGTGGATGGAGAAAAGAACATTATCCTAATCAAAGGATCTGTGCCGGGTTCTAAAGGCGGAGATGTGATTGTTCGCCGCGCTATTAAGAAGCCAGAAGTAGGGGAGAATAGCTAATGGAACTCAACGTTGTTGTTCCCAGTAAGCCAGATGCTAAACAAGTATTAAATGTATCGGATCAGGTTTTTGATCGAGAGTATAATGAATCTCTTGTGCATCAGTTGGTCGTTGCTCAATTAAATGGTGAGCGCCAAGGAACCAAAGCTAATAAAAATCGTTCTGCTGTGCGAGGCGGGGGGCGTAAACCCTGGCGTCAAAAAGGTACAGGTAGTGCGCGAGCCGGAACCATCCGTAGTCCTATCTGGATTGGTGGTGGTGTAACCTTTGCTGCAACGCCACGAAATTACGCGCAAAAAGTTAATAAGAAAATGTACCGGGCGGGTATTCAGGTTATTTTGTCTGAATTGGTTCGGCAAGAGCGCTTAATTGTTGTTGAAAATATGACCTGCGATGCGCCGAAAACGAAACATTTGCTTACCCAGCTAGAAGTCTTTGGTTTGGATGATGTTTTGATTGTGACAAGGGATTTTGATGATAATTTATATTTATCGTCCAGAAATATTCCCTTGGTTGATGTGGCGGCTGTTACTGATGTGGATCCCGTAAGCTTAGTCGGTTATGGAAAAGTGTTAATGACTCTCGACGCATTGAAATATTTAGAGGAGACTCTCGGGTGAGTACAGAACGATTCTTAAAAATTATTCTTTCCCCAGTAGTGACAGAAAAGTCAGCTAATGTTGGGAGTTATGGCCAATATGTCTTTAAGGTTGTGAAAGATGCAACAAAAACTGACATTAAAGGTGCTGTTGAGTCTTTATTTAGTGTGGCGGTGAAATCTGTCCGGGTGGTTACTGTGAAACCTAAGAAGAAACGTACAGGTCAGCGTATGGGAACTCGCCAAGGTTGGAAAAAAGCTTATATAGCTCTCCATGAAGGGCATCAAATTGAATTCAATACAACTCGGTAAGGGTATGTAGGAGTAAGGGTAGAAGATGGCAACGGTAAGAAAGAGACCAACATCTCCAGGACAACGGCATAAAGTTGTTGTTGTTCGCAAGGGTGTACATAAGGGTAGGCCACATAAGAATTTGGTAGCTGGCCGCGTAAAAAAGAGCGGCGGAAGAAATAATAATGGACGCATAACCACTCGTCATATCGGTGGCGGCCATAAAAAGCTTTATCGGATCATTGATTTCAAACGACGTAAAGATGGTATTCCAGCTAAAGTTGAACGTATTGAGTACGATCCTAACCGTACAGCGTTAATTGCGTTATTGCTGTATGCAGATGGAGAAAGACGTTATATTATTGCTCCTCAGAACTTGTCTGTTGGCGATGAAGTGATGTCTGGGGTTGAGGCACCTATTAAAGTAGGTAATTGTTTGCCTCTTTCAAATATCCCCTTAGGTACAGTGATCCATTGTGTAGAGCTTAAGTCTGAAAAGGGTGCACAGATAGCACGCAGCGCAGGAAGTTCTGTGCGGTTGTTAGCGCGAGAAGGTTCTTATGCTACACTCCGTCTGCGTTCTGGCGAAATGCGTAGAGTTTTCCTCGAATGTCGAGGGACGATTGGTGAAGTAAGTAATGAAGAAAATAGTTTGATTTCTCTCGGAAAGGCTGGAGCTAGTCGTCATCGTGGACGTCGGCCGACAGTGCGAGGGGTTGCTATGAATCCGGTTGACCATCCAATGGGTGGTGGTGAAGGCCGGACTTCCGGTGGTGGGCACCCAGTAAGTCCCTGGGGACAGCCTGCAAAAGGGAAAAAGACGCGGCGTAATAAGCGGACAAATAAGTATATTGTTCGTGATCGTCGTAAAAAGTAAATTTGGTGTGATAGATAAGAGGATTGGCTAGTGGCACGTTCAATTAAAAAAGGGCCATATATTTTTCATAAGCTCCTGAAGAAAGTATTGAAGGCGAAGGAGCTATTAGATTCGGCAAAAGAGAAAGTCCAAGTCATAAAGACCTGGTCTCGCTCATCTATGATCATTCCTGAAATGGTTGGTTTGACAGTTGCTATTCACGATGGGCGCAGATTTGTTCCAGTTTTTGTTACAGAAAACATGGTTGGACATAAGCTTGGTGAGTTTGCACCAACGCGTACTTTTAAAATGCACGCTGGCGATAGAAAGAACAAGTAAGGGGTAAGTAAGATGGAAGTAGCAGCAAAATTACGTCATGGGCGAATGTCTGCCCAAAAAGCGCGCTTAGTTGCTGATCAAGTTCGTGGTTTGTCAGTGGAAGAAGCATTAGATATCTTGAGTTTTAGTGTTAAAAAAGCAGCGGGCTTGATTAAAAAAGTTCTCGCGTCAGCTATTGCAAACGCTGAAAATAATAATGGATTGGATGTTGATGAATTGCGTGTAGCAAAAATATGTGTTGATGAAGGGCCGAGCATGCGTCGTTTCCGAGCAAGAGCTAAGGGGCGAGCAAATCGAATTGTAAAACGATCTTGCCATATTACCGTTGTGGTTTCTGATAGTTAGGAGTAGAAGTTAATGGGTCAAAAGGTACATCCCACTGGAATCCGTCTAGGTATTACAGAAGACTGGGCCTCTACTTGGTACGCCGAGAATGATTATGCTGATAATTTATTAGCGGATTTAAAAGTCAGAGACTTTCTTGAAGGTAAACTTGCTAGTGCGGGGGTCGGCAAAATTAATATAGAGCGCCCTGCAAAAAATTTGCGAGTGACTGTTCATTCTGCGAGGCCGGGTGTCATTATTGGCCAAAAAGGCAAAGGCACCGAGGTATTGAAGGGTGAGTTGGAAAAGATTGCTGGTGTGCCGGTACATCTTAAGATTGTCGAGATTCGTAAACCTGAAATTGTCGCAAAGTTAATTGGCGAGGGGGTTGCGAAGCAGCTGGAACAGCGTATTATGTTTCGCCGAGCAATGAAACGAGCTGTTTCAAATGCGATGCGAGCAGGCGCTCTGGGGGTTAAAATTTGTGCTAGTGGACGTTTAGCTGGTGCTGAAATTGCTCGTAGTGAGTCGTACCGAGAAGGTCGAGTACCTTTGCATACGTTTCGTGCAGATATTGATTATGCCCTATCTGAAGCCCATACCACCTATGGTGTTATTGGTGTGAAAGTTTGGGTCTTTAAAGGTGAGAAGTTTGGTGATGATGGCCAATCAAGCACTACTGGATCTAAAGGTGGTAAAGGTGATAGCAAGAAAAAAGGCGGCAAGTAGGGGAGTTTCTATATCATGATGCAGCCTAAGCGTAATATACGAAAGCGACAAAAAGGTCGAAATCGGGGAATGGCTCTTCGGGGTAACCGCGTGAGCTTCGGTAAGTTTGGTCTGAAAGCGGTAACTCGCGGGTTTATATCAGCCAGGCAGATAGAAGCGGCTCGACGAACAATTACTCGCGCAATTAAACGGGGTGGTAAGGTTTGGATTAGGATTTTTCCTGATAAGCCGTTGACCAAAAAGCCTCTTGAAGTTCGCCAGGGTAAAGGTAAAGGTTCTATTGAATCTTGGGTTGCTGTTATACAGCCAGGTCGCATGTTGTTTGAATTAGAAGGGGTTTCTGAAGAGTTAGCGCGAAAAGCTTTTAGCTTAGCTGCTGCTAAACTACCAGTGAAAACTACCTTTGATGAAGAGACGGTGATGTGATGAAAGTAAATGAATTAAGAAACATGAGTATTGATGAATTGCGCAATGAGCAAAATTCATTGCTAAAAGAGCAATTCAATCTGCGCATGCAAGGTGGTCAAGGGCAAGAAGTTCGACCTCATCTTTTTCATCGAGGGCGTCGTATGATTGCTCGCATCAAGACAATTATTACTGAAAAGACAAAAGAAGGTAGCTTGTCATGACAGATAGTGCTGAAAAACAAACTTCTCGACGCACTTTTGTTGGAAAAGTTGTGAGCGATAAGATGGATAAAACCGTCGTTATTGAAGTCGTGAGAAAAGTTAGACATAAATTGTACAAAAAATACATGAAAGTCACTCGGAAATTCCATGCTCATGATGAAACAAACACCTGTGCGATGGGTGATGTGGTGCGAATTGCCGAACATAGACCGATTTCTAAAACAAAGACTTGGATTTTAGAAGACGTGGTAGAAAGAGCAAAGTAGTTTTTGCTCTGGTTTTGTGGTTAAAAGGTTGTTATAATACCGCACCCTGAGTGGATGGGTGTAGGAATATAGCCCTAGTTGGGTTGGTTGGAGTTATGCAATGATTCAAATGCAGTCAAAACTTGATGTTGCTGATAATAGCGGTGCGCGCAGAGTGCGGTGCATCAAGGTGAAAAAAGGCAAGTTTGCCCATATCGGCGATATTATTAAAGTTTCTGTACAGGATGCTATTCCTCGCGGTAGGGTAAAGAAAGGTGATGTATTAGATGCAGTTATTGTTCGGACAGCGAAAGGCGTTAGGCGTCCTGATGGATCGGTTATCCGGTTCGATGGTAATGCCGTCGTGCTGTTGAACGCTCAGTTGCAACCCCTGGGAACTCGAATTTTTGGGCCGGTAACGAGAGAGTTACGGGCTGCGTTTATGAAAATTATTTCCTTAGCTCCAGAAGTGTTATAGGTTACATTTTATGAGAAAGATTAAAGCAGGTGATGAAGTTATTGTCATCGCTGGGAAGGACAAGGGTCGCTGTGGTGCAGTGATAAAAATGGTTGAAAATGGCAAGCGTGTGCTGGTTGAAGCCGCTAACATGATGAAAAAACATGTTAAGCCTAACCCACAACGCCAAATCAAGGGAGGCATCATTGAAAAAGAAGCGCCTCTTGATATTTCGAATATTGCCATTTGGAATCCACTCACAAAGAAAGCAGATAGAGTTGGCTTCAAATTTTTGGAAGACGGAAAGAAAGTCCGTTATTTCAAGTCAAATGGTGAAGTTATTGATGTCATTGAAAGTTAAGTATTGGGTAGATAACGATGTCTGAGTTGCAAACATACTATCGAGAAGAAATTATTCCAAAACTCCAAGAGCAGTTTTCGTTTGGCTCTGTTATGGAGGTTCCACGGTTTGAAAAGGTAACTCTCAATATGGGAGTCGGCGAGGCTATAGCCGATCGCAAAATTTTAGACTTTGCAAGAAGTGATCTAGAAGCTATTGCAGGTCAAAAGACCGTAGCAACATTGGCTCGAAAATCTATCGCTGGATTTAAGATTCGTGATGGCTGGCCTATTGGCTGTAAGGTGACGTTGCGCAGAGTTCGGATGTATGATTTTCTTCAGCGTTTGATTCATGTAGCGATACCTCGTATACGAGATTTTCGAGGTTTTAGTGCCAAATCTTTTGACGGTAATGGGAACTATAGTTTAGGCATTAAAGAACAGATCGTTTTTCCTGAAATTGACTACGATAAGATTGATAAAATTCGTGGTTTGGATATTGTCTTCACAACGTCAGCACGCACAGATGCAGAGTGTTTGGCATTGTTGAAAGCCTTTGGTTTTCCATTGAAAGATTAACAAGGTAGATTTATGGCTAGAGCAGCAATTAAAGAGCGTGAGTTAAAACGGGAAAATTTGGTTGATAGATACCAACCCAAACGTGAAGCGTTAAAAAACAGATTGAAAACTCATTACGCTCGTATGGCAGATACTTCTAATCCTCCATCTGATAAGGAATTGGAAGTGATCTTCGCAGATATCGAAGAAGATCAACTTAAATTAGATTCGTTGCCCCGTAATGCTAGTCCTAAGCGCAAGCGTAACCGGTGTCAGCTGACAGGCCGACCTCGGGGTGTCTATCGCCGTTTCAAGTTGTGCCGAAATATGATTCGTAAATTGGCCATGAGTGGCTTAATTCCTGGTGTGTTGAAATCCAGTTGGTAAGTTCTAAAGTTGGAGTGAAAATAGCATGAGTATGCAAGATCCCGTAGCGGATATGTTAACAAGAATTCGAAACGGCCAGACCGCTGGTAAGCGTACGGTGTCCATGCCATCTTCGACGTTTAAAGTAGCGATTGCTAACGTCTTGAAAGATGAAGGTTATATTGCTGATTTCCAGATTGAGGGTGAAACTAAGCCTCAGCTACAGATTTATTTAAAATATCACAATGAGCGCCCTGTTATTGACGTGATTAAGCGCATTAGTCGGCCGGGTTTGCGGATCTATAGAGCCTGTAGTGATCTATCAAAAGTCATGGGTGGTATGGGTATTGCTATCATCTCAACGCCTAAAGGCGTCATGAGTGATAGTGCTGCAAGAGCTGCCAAAGTGGGCGGCGAAGTTATTTGTGAAGTTCAGTAGAGAGGCTTGATATGTCACGAGTTGCAGGAAAACCTATTCCAGTGCCAAGCGGTGTTAAGGTTAAACAGCAGGGGCAAAATGTAGAGATTGAAGGTACCAAGGGTGCTATGTCCTATCAGATCCATGAGCTGGTTGAACTTGCAGTTAATGATAATGAATTGAATATCTCTCCAAGAAATGAAAGTCGAGAGAGTAATGCCCAGGCGGGAACAACCCGTTCGATCATTAACAATATTGTTGTGGGTGTTAATAGTGGATTTGAAAAAAAGCTTACCCTCAAAGGGGTGGGTTATCGAGCGCAAGTCAAGGGCAGTGCATTGCATTTGACGTTGGGTTTTTCTCATCCAGTGGAGTATGCAATTCCTAAGGGAATTACTATTGAATGCGCAACTCAAACAGAGATATCTGTGAAAGGGATTGATAAGCAGAGAGTAGGACAAGTTGCTGCTGAAATTCGGGATTTCAGACCCCCCGAACCTTACAAAGGTAAGGGTGTTCGTTATGCTGATGAAGTGGTCAAAATCAAAGAGACTAAGAAAAAGTAGGTAAGATATGAACGTCAAGAGACTTGCTCAAGCACGTCGAGCTAGAAAAACACGAGGTAGAATTCACTTGTTGCAGGAACGCACGCATGGTTTACCTGCTTTAAAGGTTTTCCGTTCCGGTCGCCATATCTACGCTCAAATTGTTGTACGTGATCCACTAACAAGAGCATCTACTGTTGTTGTTGCTGCTTCAACCACTGAAGCGGAAATAAAATCTCAGTGTAAATATACTGGGAATAAAGATGCTGCTGGAATTGTTGGGAAGCTTATTGCTGAGCGTGTTTTGCAGCTGAAGCAGAGTTACCCTTTGTTGCCTAAGGTTGCATTTGACCGAGGTGGTTATAGATACCATGGGCGGATTGCCAGTTTGGCAGCAGGCGCTCGTGATGCTGGTTTGGATTTTTAGAAGGTACCGATATGCCTAGTTATAGTGCAAAAACAGAGTCAGATGGCGTTTTAGAGCAGTTAGTTAATGTTCGTCGTGTTGCGACCGTAGTGAAAGGTGGTAGAGTCTTTGGCTTTTCGGCCTTGGTGGTCGTTGGCACAGTTCAAGGGAAAAATATTCCGACAAAAGTAGGCGTTGGATTGGGTAAAGCAAGAGAAGTACCCGTAGCGATTCAAAAAGCTTTTGAAAATGCTCGCCAGAATATGCAGGTAATTGAATTACAAGGTGATACTATTTATCGAGAGATTGTTGCAAAACATGGAGCCTCGAAAGTATTCATGAAGCCTGCCGCAGAAGGTACAGGTATTATTGCCGGTGGTCCGATGCGCGCTGTATTTGAAGTGATTGGTGTGAAAAATGTTTTATCGAAAGTTATGGGATCGACTAATCCTATTAATGTTGTTAGAGCAACAGTGAAAGCGCTTCGTCAAATTGAGACTCCTGAAACTGTGGCTGAGAAACGTGGCAAGCAAGTTGAAGAAATTTGGGGAGAGGCTAATGGCGAATAAACTAAAAGTCACTCTGATTAAGAGTCTTATTGGACGGACGGAAAAGCATAAAGCTTCCGTTAGGGGACTTGGATTGCGTCGTATTAATCATACGGTAGAGCTGGAAGATACTCCAAGTATCCGAGGAATGATCGCGAAAGTTTATTATTTAGTGCGGGTAGAAGAATGATGAAGATGAGATTAGATACGCTAAAACCAAGTGCAGGTGCAAAAAGTTCTCGCAAACGTGTGGGGCGAGGCAAAGGTTCCGGTTTGGGAAAGACTTGCGGCAAAGGTCATAAAGGGCAAAAAGCTCGTAATACAGTGCCTGCGGGTTTTGAAGGTGGTCAAATGCCTCTTCATCGTCGAGTGCCAAAATTTGGTTTCACCTCCTGGAAGTTAAATGTTACCAGTGAACTACGACTTTCTACACTGGATCAAATGAGTATCGATGTCATTGACATGGCTGCATTGAGAGAGAACAAAATCATCTCTAAGAAAATTAAGTTTGTTAAAATTATAGCAACGGGTGAGCTTACTAAAGCGATAACTGTGAAAGGGATAAAAGCAACCAAGGGTGCGAAAGCAGCTATTGAAAAGGTTGGCGGAAAGGTCGAGGAATAGATGGCAAGAAAGCCCCAAAGCGAAACAGCAAATTCATTAGGCGGCGGTTTAGGTGAACTGAAGCGCCGTTTGCTTTTTGTGTTAATCGGCATTATCGTTTTTCGGATCGGTGCGCATATTCCTGTTCCTGGATTAGACCCATCAAGACTCGCTGAACTTTTTAAACATCAATCCACAGGGCTTTTGGGATATCTTAATATGTTTTCTGGGGGTGCTCTACAGCGTCTTACGGTTTTTGCCTTAGGGGTTATGCCATATATTTCCGCTTCTATTATAATTCAGTTATTTACCGCAGTTTCTCCAGCCCTAGAGCAGTTGAAAAAAGAAGGTGAGTCGGGGCGCAGAAAAATTAATCAGTACACGCGATATGGAACATTTTTCTTAGCTGCGTTTCAAGCATTAGGTATGGCGAAATACCTTGTGTCTTCTCATGTTGTGCTAAACCCAGGCTTAAGTTTTTATTTTACCGCTAGCATTACTTTAGCCACAGGCACTATGTTTTTGATGTGGCTGGGTGAACAGATTACTGAGCGTGGAATTGGTAATGGTATTTCTCTTATTATTTTCTCAGGAATTGTCTCTGGATTGCCTTCTGCCATGGCGAGAACATTAGAGTCCGTGCGCCAGGGAGAATTACAAGTTATAGCTATTTTCTTGATCTTAGCGTTGATCTTATGTGTAGTAGGCTTTGTGGTTTTTGTCGAAAGAGGACAGCGTCGGATCCCGGTGAATTATGCCAAGCGCCAACAGGGGCGTCGGATGGTTCAAGCGCAAAATAGTCATTTGCCTTTGAAAATTAACATGGCAGGGGTAATACCTGTTATTTTTGCTTCAAGTATCATTATCTTTCCTGCTACCTTAGCTCAATGGTTTGGCAAAGGAGATAATATGAGTTGGCTAGCGGGTATTGGTCTTGCCCTACAGCCTGGGCAGCCTGTTTATATTTTAGCTGAAGTGGCTGCTATCGTCTTCTTTTGTTTTTTTTATACCGCTTTGGTTTTTAATCCCCGTGAGACAGCAGATAACCTAAAACGATCTGGGGCTTTTGTTCCTGGGATCCGTCCGGGTGAGAAAACAGCTCGTTATATCGATAGTGTAATGACTCGGCTCACCATGGCAGGGGCTGTTTACTTAGTGATGGTGTCATTATTGCCACAATTTATGATCTTAACCTGGAGTGTTCCTTTTTACTTCGGAGGAACATCTTTGCTTATTATTGTGGTAGTTCTCATGGATTTTATGGCTCAAGTTCAGGCACACTTGATGTCTCACCAATACGAATCATTGTTAAAAAAATCATCCCTCAAAGGAGGGGGCGGAATTCCTGGAGCAGGGTTACTTCGCTAAGATAATTTGGAGGTTGTGATGAAAGTTAGAGCATCGGTTAAGAGAATTTGCAATAAGTGCAAGATAATTCGCCGAAAGGGTGTTGTTAGGGTTATCTGCGAAGATAAGAAACATAAGCAGCGTCAAGGGTAATTTTAGGTAGAGCAGTAGGTGAAATTATTGCTTTTTCTTATTGATTTTTAGGTCAATAAACGTTATCCTTAGCCGTTTTATTAGAGATTGATTCTTTTTTAGGAGTTACTGAATGTATCGGATTGCGGGGGTCAATATTCCGCCAAATAAGCATATAAATATTGCGTTAACAGCAATTTATGGCGTTGGCAGAAGTCTTGCAAACAGAGTTTGCGTGTTGTTGGGTATTGAGCCGCAAACAAAAGCTAAGGATTTGCTGGAAGAGCAAGTCGATGGGATTCGAGAAGAGCTTGCTAAGGAAGAATACCTGATAGAGGGGGATCTGCGTCGAGAAATCTCTAGTAATATTAAGCGGTTTACCGACTTGAATTGCTATAGGGGTGTAAGGCATCGCCGAGGATTACCTGTGAGAGGGCAGCGGACAAAAACCAATGCTCGTACCCGTAAAGGCCGTAAGAAATTGGTCAGTGGTAAGAAAAAATAGTTTAAAGTTAAGGTTACAGAATGGGTAATTCGACGAGTAAGGCGAAGAAAAATGTTACGGAAGGAGCAGTTCATATTCATGCCACTTTCAACAACACCATCATTACGATAACGGATCGGGGTGGAAATGCTGTTGCTTGGGCAACCTCTGGAGGATCAGGTTTTCGTGGTTCTCGGAAAAGCACACCGTTTGCGGCCCAGGTGGCAGCTGAACGTGCTGGGAGTGTTGCAAGAGATCATGGCATGAAGAGTGCCGAAGTCTTTACTTCAGGGCCTGGGCCGGGACGAGAGTCTGCTATCCGTGCTATAGCTTCCGTGGGTATTAATCTTACAAAAATTGCAGATTGTACAGGAATTCCCCATAATGGTTGTCGTCCGCGAAAAGAAAGACGCATGTAACTAGGAGATTATATAAGATGGCTACAGATAGGGGACCACGTTTAAAAAAATCCCGTCGTGAAGGTGAATCACTTGGATTGTTTGGTTATCGAGATGAAGCAACCAAAGGTAAGTTAGATACACCTCCTGGGCAGCATGGTGGTAAGAAAGGTCGTTCGTCGAACTACGGTGTTATGCTACGAGAAAAACAAAAATTACGTCGAATCTATGGTGTTCTTGAGCGCCAATTCCGTTTGATTTTTGCTAAAGCATCTCGCATGAAAGGATCCACTGGTGGGAATCTCTTGCAGTTGCTGGAGTGCCGCCTTGATAATGTTGTCTACCGAATGGGTTTTGCGTGTACCCGTCGTGAAGGGCGTCAAATGGTGAGCCATCGTTCAATTATGGTTAACGGGGTCGCGGTTAATATCCCATCCTATGTTGTAAAGCCTGGCGACATTGTTGAAGTTCGCGAAAAAAGTAAAAAACAATTACGTATTCAAGCAGCAACAGAATCTGCTCAGCAGCAAACGATGCTTGAGTGGTTAAAGGTTGATTTTAAGCAATTGCTTGGAGAGTTTGCCTATATCCCCCAAGAGGATGAAATACCTCTTCAAATTGACCTCAACAAGATTGTAGAGTTCTATTCTAGATAACGTTTTTGCGGAGAATGAATCCATGACAGGTGAACTTTTAACCCCAAGTACTATTGAAGTAGATGCAGTAGATTCATGCCGTTCTCAGATAGTGCTCCAACCCCTTGAGCGTGGTTTTGGACACACTTTAGGGAATGCTATACGCCGTATTCTGCTTTCCTCTATTACAGGTGCTGCGGTTGTCGAAGTGCAGATTGAAAACGTTGTTCATGAATATAGTACTTTAGAAGGTGTTCAGGAAGATGTTATTGAAATCTTACTAAATTTAAAAGGCGCTGCTTTTATCCTTCATGAACGTGACGAGGTGACATTAACCTTAAATAAATCGGGTAATGAGGCTGTCACTGTAACTGCTGGTGATTTTCAGCTTGAGCATGATGTTGAGATTGCTAATCCTGAGCATGTTATTGCTCATATTGGTGGTAATGCAAACTTAAGCATGCAGGTGAAGGTTGCTAGGGGGATTGGTTATCAAACTGTTGTTCGGCGGCATATCGATGATGATGAGGAAAGTATCGAAGGTGCTGAAGGAGCGATTGGTGTGCTGCAATTGGATGCTTCTTTTAGCCCGGTGCAGCGAGTTTCCTACACAGTTGAAAATGCTCGTGTGGGTCAGAGAACTGATCTGGATAAGCTAGTTATCGATTTAGAAACCAATGGTACATTATCTCCAGAAGATGCAATTAGAAGAACTGCGGCAATTTTGCAGCAACAGTTACAGGCGTTTGTTGATCTGAAACAATCCCAGGAAAGATTGCCTGAACAGCATAAGGAAGAGTTTGATCCAGTTTTATTACGTCCGATTGAAGATCTTGAATTAACAGTACGCTCAACGAATTGCCTCAAAGCAGAGAATATTTACTATGTAGGTGATTTGATTCAGCGTTCAGAAGTTGAGTTGTTGAAAACACCTAACTTAGGTAAAAAATCACTCACTGAAATTAAAAACGTATTGGCATCTCAGTCTTTGTCATTAGGAATGCGATTAGAAAATTGGCCTCCTGCTGACTTAAAAGATAGCAGACGGTAGAAAGTAAACTCAATATTATTAAGGTAAGTTGTTATGCGTCACAGAAAAAGTGGTCGACATTTAAATCGAACAAGTAGCCATCTTCAGGCCATGTTTAGCAATATGTCTGCGTCTCTGATGGAGCATGAAGTCATAAAAACGACATTGCCTAAGGCAAAAGATTTACGCCGAGTTATTGAGCGACTCATTACCCTTGCTAAAGAAGATACCGTTGCAAGACGGCGCTTAGCTTTTGCTCGTTTGCGAAATAAAGCAATGGTGGCTAAATTATTTAATGATTTAGGTCCCCGTTATAAAGAACGTCCAGGCGGCTATACTCGGGTGTTGAAATGTGGTTTTCGTAAAGGCGACGCTGCGCCGATGGCTTATATTGAGCTAGTTGGTAGACCGAATGCTCCAGGTAATGACGACTGATCTGTCTGCGACGAGTATCAATAAATATTGGCAAGAGCGGTGGAGAGCTGGGAACACCAAGTTTCATCAGTCCGATTATAATGTTCCCATGGTCGAGTGTTTTTCTCTTCTTGACCTAAAGCAAGGGGATGAAGTTTTCGTTCCCCTGTGTGGCAAATCTTCAGATATACTTTGGTTAGTGGAACAAGGATATCGAGTTCTTGGAAATGAGCTTAGCAGCATTGCTGCAAAAGCATTTTTTGTTGAAAATGATCTACCTTTTACAAAAATCTTAGATGAATATTTTACGGTATACCAGGGAGATTCTGTCACAATTCTTCAAGGCAATTATTTTGATTTACAAGAGCACTATCTTTGTTCTGTTAGCGGCGTATATGATCGTGCGGCTCTTGTGGCATTGCCTTCAGAAGAAAGAGAAAAGTACATTCAGCATCAATTATCTTTTTTGCCCAAATCAGCAAAAATTTTCCTTTTAAATATTGAATATCTTCCTGAGGAATTGAATGGGCCACCCTATTGCGTACCTGAAGCAGAAGTTACGCAAAAATATAGCAAACGATTTAATAACATATCTATTATTAAAGAATATGATGGAAAGCTATTAAACCCTCATTTAAATGCTAAAAGCCTTAATCCTAATGGCCTTAGCTTCTTAAAAGAAAAAGTATTTTTAATAAAATAGAAATTTAATTAAAGTCTTAATTGTTATTGCCGACATAAAGTTTGATGAACTATTTTTTTGTCAAGTATAAACTTTACCGATGGGGATGCATCAGGTTTTATTACGTTGTCGGATGGTAGTGAAATTGATTTTACCAACGTAGCGCAAATCACCTGGACTTGAGGTAAAATTATATAAAGAATAATATTTTTATTTTTTAATTTATTTAAAATGTTTCGTTGAGCAACAGGGCTAAGATCAACATATTTGGCCAGTGTTTTAGCCAGAAGAGTTATTTTTGCGCTGATAATTTCACCCACTCTTAGTATAATATGGTATTATTAATGGTTAGACGTTTAAAAAAATTTTGTACAGTGAGCCTATGAAAGATATTGATCCCATAGAAACAAGAGAATGGCTGGACGCGTTTGAGTCAGTTTTGCAATATGATGGCCCTGAACGTGGCCAATTTTTGGTGAAGCAATTAATTGACGCGGCCTATGGGCAAGGTAAAGGCTTCCCTTTGACCACTACCACACCTTATATTAATACCCTATCCACAGACAGCGAGCCCGAATACCCTGGAGATTTACTTTTAGAAGAAAAATTACTAGCCTATTTGCGTTGGAATGCTATGGCCATGGTGGTTCGTGGTGGGAAACGCGCGCCAGAGCTAGGTGGTCATATTGCAAGCTATGCTTCCAGTGCAATCCTTTATGAAGTGGGTTTTCAGCATTTTTTTCATGCGCCCTCAGAACAGCATGGCGGTGATTTGGTTTTTGTACAAGGGCATTGTTCACCAGGCATTTATGCCAGAGCGTTCCTAGAAGGGCGCTTGAATGCTGAGCAGCTAGATCATTTTCGTGAAGAAGTTGAAGTGGATGGGGTTGCGTCTTATCCTCACCCTTGGTTGATGCCGGATTTTTGGCAATTTGCCACGGTCTCCATGGGACTAGGGCCTTTGCAAGCTATTTACCAAGCGCGATTTTTAAAATATCTCCATAACCGTGAATTGTTGGATACCACAGGACGCCATGTTTGGGCTTTTTGTGGAGACGGAGAAATGGACGAACCTGAATCCCTGGGTGCATTGCAAATTGCAAACCGAGAAGGATTAGATAATTTAATTTTTGTTGTCAATTGTAATCTTCAGCGTCTTGATGGCCCTGTCAGAGGTAATGGAAAAATTATCCAAGATTTAGAAGGTGTGTTTCGAGGTGCCGGTTGGCATGTGATAAAAGTGGTTTGGGATAGTCATTGGGATAAGTTGTTACAGCATCCCCAGCGAGATCTGCTGATTCAATGCATGGGCGAAACCATCGACGGAGAATATCAAAACTTTAAAGCCAAAGATGGTGCTTATGGTCGAGAACATTTTTTTGGTAAATATCCTGAGCTCAAAGCCATGGTTGCCGATTGGTCTGATGAAGAAATTGCTCAGCTTAACTATGGTGGTCATGATCAGAAAAAAGTATTTGCCGCATATCAAGAAGCCGTTCATCATACAGGTTCGCCGGTGGTGATTTTGCCAAAGACAGTGAAAGGTTATGGCATGGGGCCGGTTGGGCAGGGGCAAAACACAACTCACCAACAGAAAAAACTTAATCCTGAGCAAATAAAAGACTTTAAAGAACGTTTTCATTTGCCTATTAGTGACGAAGAAGTCGCAAATATTTCTTATTATCGCCCCGACGAAACAGCACCTGAAATGCAGTACATTAAGGCTAATCGTGAAAAGTTAGGAGGTTCGCTTCCTCAGCGTCGTGAAAAATCTCATGATTTGAAAATCCCAGATTTAGATGCTTTTGCTTCTATTCTAAAAGATAGTGGTGATCGAGAAATTTCAACGACCATGGCATTTGTGCGGATTTTAAGTGTGTTGCTCAAAGATAAAAATATTAAACAGAGGATTGTACCGATTATTCCTGATGAATGCCGTACCTTTGGTATGGAAGGGATGTTTCGTCAATTTGGTATTTATGCCAACGAAGGCCAGCTTTATACCCCGGTGGATGCTGATCAGCTCATGTACTTTAAAGAAGATAAAAAAGGCCAGCTGCTGAATGAAGGTATCACTGAAGCCGGTGCTTTTTCTTCTTGGATTGCGGCGGCAACGTCCTATAGTGTTAGCAATTATCCCATGATCCCATTTTATATTTACTATTCTATGTTTGGTTTTCAGCGAGTTGGGGATTTGGCATGGGCTGCGGGGGATATGCGAGCGAGGGGATTCTTATTAGGTGCTACAGCAGGTCGTACCACGTTAGCCGGTGAAGGATTGCAGCATCAGGATGGCCACAGTCACATTATGGCCGGTACGATTCCCAATTGTATAGCTTATGATCCTACGTACGCTTACGAATTAACGGTGATTATTCAAGATGGTTTGCGTCGGATGTATCAAGAGCAAGAAGATATTTATTACTATCTTGCGGTGATGAATGAAAATTACCACCATCCAGCGATGCCAGAAGGTGTTGAAGAAGGCATTCTAAGAGGTATGTACCGATTACGAGTGAGCGATAAAATTGATAGACCTAAAGTACAATTGATGGGGTGTGGTACCATTTTGCGAGAAGTGATCCAGGCCGCTGAGATATTAGAAACAGATTATGAAGTGAGCGCTGATGTTTGGAGTATGACGAGTTTTAATGAGTTAGCACGAGATGGGCGAGCCACGGAACGTTGGAATCGTTTACACCCCGATCAAATTCCCAAGCAAAATTATGTAGAACAATGTATGACAGGCACCGTAGGGCCTATTATTGCTGCCAGTGATTATATTGCTTCTTATGCAGAACAAATTCGCGCATTTGTTCCTCAGCGTTATGTAACGTTAGGGACTGATGGTTTTGGGCGCAGTGATACCCGCAAGCAATTACGCCATTTCTTTGAAGTGGATAGTAAAGCCATTGTTTATGCCGCATTAAAATCCCTGGCTGATGAAGGTCAAGTAGATGTCGCTGTTGTCAAAGCAGCGCAAAAACGGCTACAAATACAGCCTGATAAACCTAATCCGACCACGGTATAGAGGAGAGAACCTTGGCAGAGATAAAACAAGTTGAGGTGCCTGATATTGGTGGAGCCACCGATGTTGAAGTCATTGAAATTTTAGTTTCCCCAGGAGATACCATTGGGGAAAATGATTCGTTAATTACCTTAGAGTCTGATAAAGCCAGTATGGATATTCCATCTCCCTGTGGTGGTATTGTGAAAGATATCCAAGTGAGCTTAGGAGGCAAAGTTTCCGAGGGCAGTGCTATCCTTACGTTAGAAATTGCTGGAGAAAGCGCACCCATAGAAACAACGCCTTCTGCTGAGACATCACAACCTAAACAATCAGAAGAAGCCGTTGCACAGGTGACTGAAATTCGAGTTCCGGATATTGGTGGTGCGGAGAATGTGGATGTCATTGAGGTTAGTATCAAAGCTGGAGATACGATCTCAAAAGATGATCCAATTATTACTTTGGAAAGTGATAAAGCGTCGATGGATGTGCCAACACCCCTAGCCGGTGTGGTGAAATCGATGAATATTGCTGTGGGAGATAAGGTTTCTGAAGGAAGTATTATTTGCCATCTTGAAACCACCGCCGCGATAACCTCGACTCAGGCTCCAGCGCCTGTAAAAACAATGCAAACGGGGCCTGCGGCTTCCGCTGAGTCTTCTGGTGGTACAGCTTCATTGCTTGTAAGAGAAGATACTGAAGAAGCGACGAAATCCTCAGATGGCGTTTACGCAGGGCCTGCTGTGCGTAGGATTGCTCGGGAATTTGGTATTGAACTCGGTCAAATTAAAGGGACTGGGCGCAAAGGACGTATTTTAAAAGAAGACGTGCAAACTTTTGTAAAAGCTCGAATGAAAGGTGCACCTGCTGCTGGCGGAATTGGGATTGAAGCAGATCCTGTTGTGGACTTTAGTGAATTCGGTGAATTTGATACAAAGCCTTTATCTCGAATTAAAAAACTATCCGGCGCTAATTTACATCGCAACTGGGTGAGTATTCCCCATGTGACTCAATTTGATGAAGCAGATATCACGGAGTTAGAAGCGTTCCGTAAAGGGCAAAAAGCTGCGGCAGAAAAACAAGGTTTTAAACTGACCCCACTGGTTTTTATTATGAAAGCTGTGGTGGGTGCTATGCGAAAGTATCCTATTTTTAATTCGTCTTTAGATGGGACGGGTGAACAACTCATCATGAAAAAATATTGCCATATTGGTATTGCGGTGGATACTCCAGACGGTTTAATGGTTCCTGTGGTTCGAGATGTGGATAAAAAAGGCTTATTTGAATTAGCACAAGAGCTAGGGGAAATAAGTGAGCGAGCAAGAAATAAAAAATTAACCGCTAAAGATATGCAAGGTAGTTGTTTTACTATCTCCAGTTTAGGTGGTATCGGAGGAACCGCGTTTACACCTATTATTAACGCACCTGATGTCGCAATTTTAGGGGTTTCTCGATCTTACATGAAGCCTGTCTTTATCGATGGTGAATTTGTTCCAAGGTTAACATTGCCATTATCATTATCTTATGATCACCGGGTGATTGATGGTGCTGATGGCGCAAGGTTTTCGCAACAATTGGTTGCGGTGTTGTCTGATATACGCAAAATTTTACTCTAAGGGTACGAAAAAATGGCTGATATTCAAGCAGAAGTTGTGGTGTTAGGTTCTGGTCCGGGTGGTTACAGTGCGGCATTCCGCGCGGCGGATTTAGGTAAAAAAGTTGTGTTAATTGAGCGCTATTCTAATATTGGAGGCGTGTGTTTGAATGTGGGTTGTATCCCTTCAAAGGCGTTATTTCATGTTGCAAAAGTGATGGATGAAGCAAAAGCCTTAGCCCATCACGGAGTGACCTTTGGTGAGCCTACCATTGATTTGGACAAAGTGCTTGCTTCTAAAGAAAAAATTGTAGGACGTTTAACGGGAGGGCTGAAAGCCCTGGCGAAGCAGCGTAAAGTTGAGATTGTTGAAGGCTTTGGGAAATTTATCGATGCAAATACCTTGAGTGTGGAAACTGCTGATGGTGTAAAAACAGTGGGTTTTGAAAATGCCATTATTGCCGCAGGCTCCCGTCCGGTTAAATTACCTTTTCTTCCTGATGATCCTCGTATTATTGATTCTACGGGTGCTCTAGAATTAAAATCGGTTGCAGGAGAAATGTTAGTCCTTGGGGGTGGTATTATTGGCTGTGAAATGGCAACGGTTTATCGAGCATTGGGTGCGGATATTACTATTGTTGAATTAATGGATATGTTAATGCCGGGTGCCGACAAAGACTTGGTTAAGGTTTACCAGAAATTTACCAAGAAACAGTATAAATCAGTGATGCTAGAGACTAAAGTTACCAAAGTGGATGCAAAGGATGATGGTTTATGGGTGACCTTTGAAGGAAAAAATGCTCCTGCTGAACCGCAACGTTTTGATCGTATCTTAAGTTCTGTGGGTCGTCGTCCCAATGGAGATTGGATCGATGCAGATAAAGCTGGTGTTACCGCGGATGAACGTGGTTTCATTCCGGCGGATAAACAAATGCGAACGAATATCCCTCATATTTATGCCATTGGCGATATTATTGGTCAACCTATGTTGGCTCACAAAGCTGTTGCTGAAGGTCGTTTGGCTGCCGAAGTGATTAGTGGCAAGGTTCGCTATTTTGAGCCGAAATGTATTCCTTCCGTGGCCTATACAGATCCGGAAGTGGCTTGGACAGGCGTGACTGAAGAAGAAGCGAAACAGAAAGGTATTAACTACGATAAAGGTGTTTTCCCATGGATGGCCAGTGGTCGTGCGTTGAGTACCGGTCGTGATGAAGGTATGACAAAAATGATTTTTGATAAAGATTCTCACCGTGTTATTGGTGCGGGAATTGTTGGGCCTAATGCTGGAGAGTTGATTGCTGAGGTTAGTCTTGCTATTGAAATGGGTTGCGATGCAGAAGATATTTCATTGACCATTCACGCTCATCCAACATTATCCGAATCTGTTGCTATGGCAACGGAAATGTTTGAAGGTACTATTACCGATCTTATCGCACCGAAAAAGCGATAAATAAAAATGAGTATACAACAGAGTATTGCTGATGAGTTAGGGATAGCTCTTCAGCAAGTGCAGGCTGTGGTGGATTTATTTGCTGAAAAAGCCACAGTGCCTTTTATTGCTCGTTACCGCAAAGAAGCTACAGGTGGACTATCAGATACGCAATTGCGCCAATTAGATGAGCGTTTAACTTATTTGAATGAGTTAGAAGCCCGTCGGGAAACGGTGCTTGAGACCATTGCCAAACAAGACAAGTTGACTCCAGAATTAAAACAAGTGATTTTAGCGGCAGACAATAAATCTCGTTTGGAAGATTTATACCTTCCCTATAAGCCTAAACGGCGTACCAAAGCGCAAATAGCTATTGAAGCGGGACTGGAACCATTGGCTGAGAGCTTGTTGGCTGATGTTACGATTGATCCTGAAAAAGAAGCTGCAAATTATATTGATCCTGATAAAAATATCGAAAATGTTAAAGCGGCATTGGACGGTGCTCGACAAATTTTAATGGAGCGTTTTGTCGAAAATGCTGATTTACTTAATTGGCTTCGAGAAAATCTTTGGGAACAGGGGGTGTTAAAGAGCCTTGTTGTTGAAGATAAAACAACGGAAGGGGCTAAATTTTCTGATTATTTTGATTATCAAGAAGCAGTTAAAAAAGTGCCTTCTCATCGGGCACTGGCTGTGTTACGAGGGCAAAAAGAAGGCTTCTTACGGGTTTCATTAGGGTTTCCTGATGAAGACGGTGAACCCCGTTGCATCAGTAAAATTGCTCATGCATTCTCTGTGAATCAACAATCTGCAAGCCCTTGGCTATGGCAAACCGTTGAGTGGACATGGAAAATCAAATTAAAAATTAAATTGGAAGTAGAGTTAATTTCAAGGTTGAGAGGATCCGCTGAAGAGGAAGCCATTAATGTCTTCAAAGATAATTTAAAAAATTTACTGATGGCAGCACCTGGAGGTCGCCGGGTGACCATGGGGCTTGATCCGGGTTTGCGTACGGGTGTAAAAGTTGTTGTGGTGGATGATACAGGTAAATTATTGGACTATAAAGTCATTTATCCACATGTGCCAAAAAATAAATGGGATGGCTCTTTAGAAGATTTAGCAACCCTTTGCAAAAAATATAAAGTCACTTTGGTAAGTATTGGTAATGGTACTGCATCCCGAGAAACAGACCGTTTGGTTGGAGATTTGATGAAACGGCATAAAGATTTGGCGTTGACTAAAGTTGTTGTTTCTGAAGCGGGCGCATCGATTTATTCGGCGTCGGAGTTAGCGGCCAATGAATTTCCTGATTTAGATGTGTCTTACCGCGGTTCTGTTTCTATTGCAAGAAGGCTACAAGATCCTCTTGCAGAGCTGGTAAAAATTGATCCCAAATCTATTGGAGTAGGTCAATATCAACATGATGTGAATCAAGTGAAATTAAGTCGCAGTCTGGATGCTGTGCTGGAAGATTGTGTCAATTCTGTTGGCGCGGATGTTAATACAGCATCCGTACCCTTATTAAAAAGTATTGCGGGATTAAATGAAACGGTTGCACAAAATATAGTGGCGTATCGAGAACAGCATGGACGATTCAACGATAGAAAAGCAATTAAGAAAGTGCCTCGCTTAGGCGATAAAATCTATGAGCAAGCCATTGGGTTTTTGCGCATTATCGGTGGAGATAATCCATTGGATGCTTCAGCAGTGCATCCAGAAGCATATCCTGTGGTACAAAGTATTATTGCGAAAAATGATTGTACGATTGGAAATATCATTGGTAATGACAGTCTTGTTGGTGGATTACATGCTAGGGAGTTTGTAACCGATCAATTTGGTTTGCCGACGGTTCAAGATATTTTAAGTGAACTGAAAAAACCTGGGCGTGATCCACGACCAGAGTTTGTGGTGGCGAAATTCAAAGAAGGCGTGGAAAAAATTTCTGACTTAAAGCCTGATATGGTGTTAGAAGGTGTTGTATCCAATGTGACAAATTTTGGCGCTTTTGTCGATATTGGTGTTCACCAAGATGGCTTGGTGCATATTTCTCAGTTAGCGAATCGTTTTGTGTCCGATCCCCATGAAGTTGTGAAAGTAGGACAAATTGTTACGGTCAAAGTGCTTGAGGTGAGTCTTGAACGTAAACGGGTTCAGCTGACCATGAAAATGGGCGAAAAAGCGCAAGAGGCGAGGGTGCCTCAAGCAAAGGAAAAATCGTATCACAAACCCAAGAAGCAAAAACCGACACCTGAACTCAAAGGAGCCTTTGGAGAAGCGTTGTCAAATGCCCTAAAAAAGCCATAGTCTATACCCATAGCAAATGATTTCTCGGTATATATACAGCTCATTTTAGAGGAGGTTTCTGTACGGTATGGAATCGATTGATTTTCACTCAATGGAAGAGCAGGATATTACAGGGGTTGTGGCTATTGAAGAGGAAAGCTTTGATTCACCTTGGACAGCAAATATATTTAGAGACTGTTTAAAAGTTGGCTATGACTGCTGGGTTTTTTATCAAGATGATAGGTTTCTCGGATATCTCATTTTTTCTAGGATCTTGGATGAATGCCATATTCTAAATTTTGCGATTGCGACAGTACACAGAGGTAAAGGCTTTGGCTTCCAAGTTATGCAGCGGTTTTTAAAATTTTGTGATGAAAATCAAATAGTTAATTTTTTTTTGGAAGTGCGCGAGGGTAATCAAATTGCCGTCAAATTGTACCATAAGCTAGGATTTCAATGGATTGGGCGTCGTAAGCAGTATTACCAAGTTAAAGATGGTAGAGAAGATGCGATTGTTATGCAGCGATGTCTTAGAGAACACGATGGATAATTGGTCAATTTACATGGTGCGGTGCAAAAATAGCACACTTTATACGGGTATTACCACAGATGTTGAGCGACGATTTGCTGAGCATTGTAAGCAGGGTAAAAAATGCGCAAAATACCTCAAAGGCAAAGCCCCTTTAACCCTTGTTTATCAGGCGGTTGTGGGATCCAGATCCCAGGCATTGGCCATGGAACACCAAATTAAGGGCCTGGCTAAGCTTAAAAAAGAGAACATACTTTTAAATCCCGATCTCAATACCGCTTTCCAGTAAAATTTATAGGATAAAAAGATATAAAATTACCCACTTCTTGGAAAAAGATGTATACTTGTACCGCTGAAGTTGTGTGAGAAATACAATTAAGGCGTAAACTGCCCCAGTAGTTAGGCTGAGGTAGTTGTTTTTGCAATATAGCAATACAATAGAAATGAGGTAATTTAGTATGTCCGATAGAGAAATGGGTACCGTTAAGTGGTTTAATGATGAAAAAGGCTATGGATTTATTCAGCCAGAAAGCGGTGCAAAAGATGTGTTTGTACATTACCAAGCTATCAAAGGCGAAGGTCGTAAAACATTACACGAAAATCAACGTGTTAGTTTTACTATTGAGCAAGGCCCTAAAGGCCCACAAGCTCAAGACGTAGAAACTGCTTAATTCACTTTTTGAAGTTGTTGAAAAAAATTAAGCCATAAATAATGCCCGGTGCCCTTAAGTTCCGGGCATTATTTTTTTATTCAGAGAAAATTTTTAGAGCCTTGCTCCATGTCTGATTTAGAACAACAGTTAAACCGACGCCGAACATTCGCTATCATTTCTCATCCGGATGCCGGTAAAACCACCTTAACAGAAAAACTGTTGTTATTTGGTGGAGCTATTCAGTTGGCAGGAACCGTTAAAGGACGTAAAGCTAGCCGCCATGCGACATCTGACTGGATGGAGTTGGAAAAGCAACGAGGTATTTCAGTTACCACATCGGTGATGCAATTCCCCTATAAAGAAAGCATTGTAAATCTACTGGATACACCCGGTCACCAAGACTTTTCTGAAGATACCTATCGCACACTCACCGCAGTGGATTCTGCTTTGATGGTGATTGATGCGGTGAAAGGTGTGGAATCACGCACCATTAAATTACTAGAGGTTTGTCGCCTTCGAGATACACCTATACTGACATTTATTAATAAATTAGATAGAGATTCTAGAGAACCCATCGATTTGCTCGATGAAATTGAAGATGTTTTAAACATAAGTTGCGCTCCGGTGACTTGGCCCATTGGGATGGGGCGAGAGTTTAAAGGAACTTACCACCTGTATCGAGATAAAGTCTATCTTTATGACTCAGGAAAGGGAGATAAAATTCTGGAATTTACTGAAATCGATGGTATTGATAATCCAAGACTCGAGGCATTATTTCCTGATCAGCTAGAGCAATTGCGCGAGGATTTAGAGTTAGTCCGAGGTGCTTGTGATGGATTTGATAAAGAAAAATTTATTGAGGGTAAGCAAACGCCAGTATTCTTTGGCTCTGCTATCAATAATTTTGGGATCCGAGAGTTGCTCGATACTTTTGTAGACTATGCTCCGATTCCACAAAAGCGCCAAACAACAACCCGAGAAGTTGAAGCATCCGAACCAAAATTTTCAGGTTTTGTTTTTAAAATTCAAGCCAATATGGATCCTGCCCATCATGATAGAATCGCTTTTTTGCGAGTGTGTTCCGGGCAATATAAAAATGGTTTAAAAGCGCGTCATGTGCGCTTAGGCAGGGATATACAGATCCGTAATGCCCATACCTTCATGGCAGGAGAGAGAACCCATGTAGATGAAGCGTGGCCTGGCGATATTATCGGGATCCACAATTATGGAACCATTCAAATTGGTGATACCTTCACCCAAGGGGAAGCACTTAAATACATTGGGATCCCTTATTTTGCACCTGAGCTATTTCGTCGAGTACAACTCAAAGATCCCTTAAAAATGAAAGCATTACAAAAAGGACTTATACAGCTTTCTGAAGAAGGTGCGACCCAAGTATTTAAACCCCTGGCAAGCAATGATTTGATTTTAGGTGCTGTAGGAGTATTGCAGTTTGATGTTGTCATGGAACGGCTAAAAAATGAATATAAAGTCGATTGTATTTGCGAATCTATTTCGATTGCTACCGCTCGTTGGATCCGCTGTGAAGATAAAAAAATGTTAGAGGAATTTAAGAAGAAAGCTTTTTCTCATCTCTCTTTAGATGGTGGTGATAACTTGACGTATTTGGCTCCAACGATGATTAATCTACATCTGACTATGGAACGTTGGCCGGAGATTGAGTTTAATAATGTTAGAGAACATTAACCGCTAATGAATTCAGCAAGACCTTTAATCCACAGTGGGTGATCATTCACACAGGGTACTAATTCAAAATTCTCACCGCCAAGGGATTGCCATTGTTCTTTACCGCGGATCCCCATTTCTTCCAAGGTTTCAAGGCAATCACAGACAAAAGATGGGCAAGTAATGATGATGTTTTTCATGCCAGCTTGAGCAAGCTCGGCGAGGGCAATATCCGTATAGGGTCTTATCCAAGGAAGCCGTCCTAGGCGAGATTGAAAGGTTGTTTTGTATTGTTCTGTGGTAAGGTTTAGCTGTTGCGCAAATTTTCGAGATGTCTCATAACATTGAGCACGGTAGCAATAACGATTGTTTAAATTAATTTCGGGACAGGGTGTTTGATCTTGGCAAAACGAAGGATTGCAGGCTTTGCTGTTGGCAATTTGCCGTTCGGGTAAGCCATGATAGCTGAAAATATAGCAATCGGGTTGCCAATTTTTCACAGTGTTTTGAATAAGTGTTGCCTGGGACTGAATAAAGCCTGGTAAATGGTAGAAATCTGATTTGACAACAATATTGGGAATGGTGCATTTTTTAGCGATGATCTCCAAAGATTTTTCAATAGCTGATCCGGTGGCAGCAGAAGAATATTGAGGAAAAAGAGGTAGAATAATGATTTTATCGCATTTTGCATCACTTAAAAGTTCTGCTGCGCTTTCGATAGATGGGTTACCATAGCGCATACCCAGGGCGACAACATGCTCTTGGCCTAGCTGAGCCTCAAGAGCTGTGGCTAAGGCTTGGCTATTGAGTAGCAGAGGAGAGCCATTTTCCTGCCAGATGCTTTTATACGCCTTTGCAGATGAGGTTGGACGAAAGGGAAGGATGAATAGATTGAGCAGTAGCCAACGAGCAACAGCAGGAAGATCGATGACCCTGGGATCCCAGAGAAATTCTCGCAAGTAGTGCCGCACGGACGTTACTGAGGGACTCTCAGGAGTCCCTAAATTAACCAACAGTATTCCTACCTTCACGTGTTTGTTCCCCCCAGTCCTCTTTGATTAGCGAAATTGTATACTAGGAGCCGAAAATTTTCTACTTCTTCTTAAGGTGGGGTTGAGCGGCTCTGGTGTATTGCACTTTCGCTTAGGAGGCGTAAATCTGGGGCTTTCGAAATGCGCTCTTTTAGTGTTCTGGGTTTTGACAGGAGAGATTGCTTGTTGGGCTTTGGGGCTGACAAGATTTTTCCTTATGGGAAGTTGTTTGTTGAGGGCTTTGATTTCTCGATTAAATTTCTGATAGCTTGCTTTTTTGAATTTATTATTTTTTTTAAATGCCTTAACAAATTTACGCAGATGTAATCGTAGGTCGTTTTCGGAAAAAAACTGTAAGTTTGCATCTTCATTATTGTGCATATTAAGCCATAATTTGCTTGCAATATTAATAATATTTTTGCGTGATTCGCATTCGGTAGTACTACCTAGTATTTTTTTTCGTTTGGATAAACGTAGGTAATTACTGATAAGGATCCTTAATTCTTTAATCAATAGGTGTTTTTCCATGGCCATAATCTTTTGATGAACAGCTTGAATATCGCTTTCAATTTTTTTATGCATTCGACCGGGACTAATCAATGGACGTTCATAATTGTATCTTGCTTTTTCAATGCCAATAGGTTCAAATATTCCCGTTTCTTTTGCGAGCTGATTAAATGCTAGACGGATATCATCAAAATTGTCAGCTTTTAATTGTACTTGAAAAAGCAAATCAATATGTTCTGCAAGTGCTGTGTCTTCTGCCTCAATTGCTTTTTTTTGCATATCCTCTAGGGAAGAGGTCATTTCTTCCCAGGATTCACGAATGTTAAAAATAAGTACTTTTTCTTGTAATTCCTTTATGTTATGAATATCTTCTTCTGATAGTGGGTGTTGTTTTTCTTTTGCGAGTAAAATTTTGAGTTTTTTCTTGTCAGATAAGTGAGCCAGTTGAATGTCGGTGTTATGTTTCTCCTCATCATTATAATAAAGTTCATCATCTATTTTGCGTATTCGAGTTTTATTTGCTTCAGACAATACGGCTAATTCACTTTCTACAATTTTCTCTTTTTCTTCGTCTGTTAATTCTGGAGGAAGGATGGTCTCTCTTTCAAGTAGTTTTTTTTGATATTCAGAAATAGTTTTAGGGCTACGAATTTCTTGGGCTAACACTCTTGTATCTTCGAGATCACTCCCTCTGCGAAGGATTCGTTCCCTTTTCTGTTTGAGAGCCTTTTCTTTTTTTGATACATTCAAATCAGCAGGTTGTAGTATTTTTTGATGGGCTTTTCTTCTTAGATCTTTAGAGAAAATTTCGTGAGTATCCTTGGTGTGGATATTATCCATCAATACAACATCTTCCGTTTGAGGTGTTTTATCATTTGAACTTATATCTCCTATAATGTTTCCTGGGGGAATTTCAGGCCGAACGTCTGGATGTTTATTGTCGTCCGGTGCGACATTATCCGTCTTAGTTGACACTTTATCTTCTGCTGGTGCCTCTTCATTTGGCTCATCTTTTTTCTTTTTAAACCACCTCCATGGGCTAAAAATAAATTTAACCTTTTTGAAGAAATTTTTTATTCGTTTACCCATGAGACTCTCCTTTTTTATTGTTACCTGATATTTACACCGAATATATGTCGTACTACTTTATGCTAAGTGAGCTTTCGTTTTTAGGTATTCTTTTTAACATGGCATCGATGGACGTTTGTTTGATATGTTTTTTTTTAATAAGATGATCTTGGCTTATCTGGTTCATGATGAGCATGGTTGTTTTGATCTTATTAGATTGTGTTTTTGAACCAGATACTAAATTAAAGTTATCACAGAATGTTGCAACATTTTTACTCCCTGCAGCTTGTTGACACAGTGTATCGGTCATTTTTGCTAGAAAGGAAGCAGCACATCCTTGTGCGCTCGATGGATTAATCGGTAGTTTGTTGGAACTTGCCATGGTGTAGCCTAGTTAGCACAAATTTCGTGATTGTCGAGTCTGAGACAATTTGATCTCAGATAGGCTTCCATTCCTCTAAACTTTAAATGTGAGTCGCTCCTGACCCACAATATACCGAGGTAACTCTTAACGTATTCTTAACTACAAGTGTAGACCAATATTTCTCATTGCAAGGGAATTGTACAAAATATTTTGTTTTTTTGTAAATGTACTGAAATCAACTCAATCTGGCGTATTGTGGCTGTAACTAATATCAGGTAGGATTAAAGCCATAGAAAATTGGCACAATGATGCGCTTTGGAGGGCTGCTCAATGATGAAATGGATATTAATGATATTGTGCTTTATTCATCACCTAACGTTTGCTCAGGGTGTCAGCATTGATGATTTTACTTATGGTGCAAATATTACTATAGATGAAAAATCCAATTTATATCAGTTTGTTATACCTGAGTTTGTCTATGAGAATGGGGCTAATTCTCGCCTGAGTGATCTAAAAATCTTCAATTCAGCTCAAAAAAGCGTACCCTTTCAAATTAAGCCGGGGAAAGAGATTTTGCAAAATAAATCGCTTTCCTTTCACCCTATTTATGTTCGCGAAAAGGATTCTGATCTTATTCAATTGCAAGCAACTTATGATAGTGAGGGGGAGATCACAAGTCTTGGTGCTAAGGAAGATAGGCAAAGCTCGATCCCTGTAGCCTACGTTTTTTCTATGGTGAAATATCGAGGACAACATGCCTATGAACTTGAACTTAATTGGGATTTAGATAAAAAACAGTGGGCGAGTTGGGGCTGTTTATTTGAGAGCGATGACTTAGTTTCGTGGCAGTCCGTTGCGGGAGGCTGTGAAATTTTAGCTCAGGATAAAAATACCAGCGCATTTAATCGCACAGTGCCGTTTCACCAAATTAGTATGAAATATGCATTGCTTCGTTTTGAGCAGCCAGAGAAGGGTTTCAAACTGACATCTGCCATGTTGCATTTAGCTCCACCGCAGCCTCCAGTCATGGCTTGGAAAGAGTTGGAACCGACCCATGTGAAAAATCAACAAGAATTTTACTATGAAACAGAAGGGGTTATGCCAGTCAGTGAATTGAATATCATTGTTAGTTCAGACAATAAGTTGATGGAAGCAGAAATATTTTCTAGAGCATCTACTGAGGCGTCTTGGGTTCGTCAGTTCAGTGGTTTTTTCTACCGTTTTCTTCGCCAGCATCAAGCCTTATCTAATAGCGCTCGGATTTTTAATGACAACGCTGCGCCTTATTGGCTTGTGCGGTTTAAGCAGCAACTTCCGGATGGATTTGACATGCCTAAATTGAAGATTGCTTGGCAGCCAGGAACCATTATATTTGCTCCAGAAGGGAATCAACCATTCAAATTAGTTTTTGGCAATCCTGGCCTGAGTGATGGGGTAACCAGCGATAGGCCAACGTTTATTGCAGAAAATAGTGCTTCTTATGCCGTGATGGCTCAGTTAGGTGATATCTATAAGATGCCTAAGATCGAATCTATATCAACTAAGAAAGATCGTATACTGAGTATCGTGCTATGGCTTCTGGGGATGGTGGTTGTAGGAAGTCTCTTATTTTTATGGCTTCGTTCTCTAAAAAGAGCGATTGCTGGAGATATTAACCTAGATTAGGTTAGCTATTTTTGCCAAGGAAAAAATTTTAAAGTAGATTGTTGCAATATTTCGCTTTTAGGTTAAAATTTGTTTACTACTAAAGCATGGATGTTGGTAAGGCAACGAGTATGGCCTGGGCTGGGTATCAGAGGCGTGCGTTAAAGTATTATTTAAAAGCAGTATAAACTGTGGTACAATGTGGTTTATGTCATGATACTTGTATAATTCGATGGCTTGGTTTCTTAAGGTAATCTAGATAAATTAGTGAGTTAGCCTTAAATTCCACAATTTTGACGATGATAGTCGTGGTATGTGTAATCAGAGCGTGTGCGTTATTTTAATGATGAGTGAGATAGATTTGGGTGCATTCCGCATAAGGTAGCGGATTATTGTGAAGAAGAAAGTCAATGTAAAGACAGCATAGCAGCATAAAATTTTTCTGTTATATCAATGCTGTCTCCGTTAGTTTAACAACAAAAGGAAGAGAGAAATGTCAGTGCAAATTTCGAATAGGTTCAATAAGTTAAATTACTGTCATGAGGCACTTCGGGATCTCTATGGTAAAATGATGGGTTATATTTCTGAGTATGATGATACCAGCTTAGAAGCCATTAGAACTCAGCTTAGTGCTTCTAAAAACCATGATTTTTTACTTCAATTAAGTGTGAATGGTGAGACAGTCCTCACTGACTTGGTTGATCTTGTTTATCTATTCCATGCTGACATTCCTGATGATGCAAAAGAAATTATTGGTAATGTATTAAAAGCATTCCGAGAAAATTGTGATTCAAGCATTTTTGGTCAATTAGTTAATTTGGCAAATGCTGCTGGGTTCTCACCACTGCATATTGTGTTTAATAAGCGGCATACTGAAATTTTAGATGGGTTTTTACATCAAATTGATCTTGCCCTTGAAAGCAAGACTCTTACTGATGCCTGCTACAGTGAGTTACTTATTAAGCCAAACGATGCTGGTTTCACGCCTTTACAACAAGCACTGATTATTGGTAAAGAAGAAAACTTAAAAATCTATTTTAAGCATCTTGAAAAAGCAAGAGAGCAAGATATCCTGAGTCCACAAGAGTGGAGAGAACTTTTAACAAAGCCAAATCACGCGGGGTTTACACCGCTGCATTCAGCCTTACGTAATGGCCAGGTTTCTAATTTACAAGATTATTTGGCTGAAGTGAAAGAAGCTTTAAAACGAGATATTATCCAAAAAGAGCATATGCGTGAATTATTCACCAGTGCGAACCAAGCAGGTTTTACGCCACTTCATGATGCATTAATTGGTGGCGAAGCAGAATGCTTGGAAATTTATTTAACAGCAATCCATGATGCAGTCAAAGATGGTATTTTAGATCCAGAAGATTTGCGTGAATTACTGATCCGTAGTAATGAAGCTGGGTTTACACCTCTTCAGGAAGCCTTGGTTTGTGGTCATGCAGACAACTTAACAGCGTATCTAGAGCAAGTTAAATTGGCGTTACAGAAAGATATTTTAAAGTTAGATGATGTTCGTTACCTATTAACTTGTCCTAATGAAGCGGAATTTACGCCATTACATCAAGTGCTAAAAAATGGTCAGACTGAAAATTTGCAAGTTTACCTTAAGCAAGTTTTGACGGCTTATGAAAAAGGCATCGTGACCCGTGAAGACTTACACAGTTTGTTGTTGAAAGCGAACCAAGCAGGTTTTACACCGTTGCATTCAGCCTTGCAAAATGGCCAAGGCGAGAATTTAGTTATTTATATAGAGCAAGTTCGCACAGCCTATGAAGACAAAATTCTATCTAAAGAAGATTTGCATAACTTGTTAGTGAGTCCAAACCAAGCCGGCTTTACGCCGTTGCACCAAGTCATGAAAACAGGTAAAGCTGAAAATCTTAATGTGTATCTTCAACAAATTGCTGCGGCACGAAGTGAGGATATTGTTAATAATGATGACTTACAGCGCTTGCTGCTTGCGCCTAACGAAGCAGGCTTTACACCACTTCAAGAAGCACTTATCTGTGGTGATACAAGTACCCTCAAAATTTATCTTGACCAAGTGCAAAAAGCACTCGATCTGAAAATCATTGATGGCGTTGGCTTTAAAAACTTGTTGCTTTCACCTAACCAAGCGGGTTATACACCACTTCAATCAGCATTAAATAATGGTACAGCAGAGAACTTAACGATATATCTACAGCAACTGCAAAATGCTATTAATATGAAAGAGCTTTCTGTTGAAGAATATCAGCAACTCTTAACGACAGCGAACAAGGCTGGATTTACGCCTTTGCAGGATGCATTGAAGAGCGGTAGTAAGTCGATTCTGCATGTTTATTTGCGTATTTTGCAAGATTTAATTACCAATGACATTCTGGCATTGGCAGATTTGCAAGAATTACTGTTGCATACTAATGATGCGAATTTTAATCCATTACATCAAGCCGCTTATTCTTGTGATTTAGCAACGATTAAATTATTTGTTGGTTTTATTCGAAGACATTATCCGAAACATATCTCAACGGATGTTATCAAGCATTTAGCAACCCAAAGGAATAAATATGGGTATGTGCCGAATTGTCCAGAAAATCGCCGTCAAGCAGATGCGATTAACCATTACTTGGCTTCTTTATCTGGTGGTATGACCCAAATTGATCCGTTCAATCAACCGCGCACAACCCGTATGAGGGCGCATCCAGTGAATCGTGGTCGTTTCAGAAATCGTACTCAAGCATCGCGAGCTCGTTCATCCTCGGATCAACCCTATAACAATAATCGTGGCAGTGGGCAGTACGATCAACGTAGCCAAGGTGGTTACAATGATCGTGCTGGACAAGGTGATCAATATAGAGGGCGTAGTCAGGATGGATACAATGATCGCCAAAAAGGTAGTTATGGTCAGCGTCAGCAAGGTGGGTACAATGATCGAAGCCAACAGGGATACCAGGGGGCTCGATCACATGGCGGGTACCAAGGTAGCCGATCACATGGTGGGTACCAAGATCGCAATCATGGAAGTCAGACCCAATCAAACCATACCAACAGAACTAATTATGGTGAAGAGAATTACAATCAGCAGCAGTATAACCGCAGCAATCAAGATTTTGGCAATAATTATAACCCGTCGCAATCTAATCACGGTCGGCGGGGACACTCGGGTTATCAGCAACAAAATCACCAAGGTGGGCACAACGGTTACAACAATCAAAACTATGGCAACAATCAGGGTAATGATGGTAATCGACAACCTCACAACCGTCAGTATAATACGGATCGGCAGAATTTTAATCGTGGCCAAGATCAAAATACTGGTAACCTCCCAAGTGATAATTGGGAACGGTCGGATTCTGAATAGCTTGTAACAAGTATCTACCTAAAAAAGCCCTCTCATGAGGGCTTTTTTACTTGAGCTATTTCTAAAATTAAGCATAATATTTAATTCTTTCTTAATATTCATGCGGTATGTTGGTGCTTCTATGGATAAAATTTTTGTGAGGCACATAAATGAAAAAAATTATTTTAGTCGATTTTGATGACACTCTTGTGACGAGAGCAGGTGATGATATTGTATATAATGATGAACTTATTGAGGCTTTAATCCAAGCAAAACAAGCAGGTAGTCTTATTATTGGTTTTACGAATTGGTACTCGAAAAATTACCAATTAGGTTCATTAGGCCGATTGGCGATTACCCAAGACTTGGAAAAGAAAGGGTTAGTCTTCGATGCTATCAATACCACCTGGAGTGCTTCTCATGTTGCTAAACTCATCGTGGAGCGAAAAGAGGGTTCTCAGAGTAGCTTCGATTATGTTCAATCATTGAGTGAAGTTGAGCGTTTAGCCTTGCTGGATCATTATTATCAAACTTCAATTAAAGCCATTGAAGAGAAACACAAGTATGTTCAGGGTAACAATAAGAAGATATTTAAGACAGTGAGCGATAGTGAAGCTGGATTGGCACTTAATAATGCAACGCTTTCTGTTGGCACTGCGCGGAATCAGTTGAAATTGATTCCGACACTTAATAATTTTAATGATGCTAAAGCTGAGAAAGAAGAAATGTTTCGGGTGCTCTTTGCTCTTTTAGGCACAGACAATGAATATATTGTTTTTGATGATAAAAACGAAGTCACTAGCACGGCTCATGCGCTCGCTGATGACATGAAAATAGCGCTATACCCTATTACTGTACGCAGGATGAAAGCCTTGAAAAGAGGTGTTCATATTGAAGGTGAAAACGGTGTTGGTTACAATCATATCCTTAATTTTCCGGAAGCAATGAGCAATAAATTTTACTTAGAAAAACAGTTTGATACCTTACAAAGCAAGCTTATAGTGGCCATGGAAGAACTCGATAAATACATGTTGCTTGTAAAACAAAGTACCAAGAAGATGTTTTCAAACAATAAAACAAGCAAGCTTTGTTACGCTAAACTAACTGACCTACAATACCGGTTGATATCTCTGCTTAAAAATCCGAATTCCCAATGTGTTGGCTCTTTTATTCTGCATATGGGGGTGTTGAAACAATTTATGGATGATATTGTAAAAATTCTTCAACAAAGCAAACAGGGTAAAGAACAGGGGCGCGGAGAACAATTTCCGAGATTTATCAAGATGCTTGGCACTAATATTGCCGTGCTTGAGAAATGCTTCGAAGATCCGCACTTTGAATTTCAGGAGAATCTAAAAAGAGATCCTTTTACATTGAAAAGTTGTGTCGGTGCAGCTGCTAGGATGTATAGATATCACAACCCTTCTGAGATAGGTAAGGTGGCGGAGTTGCAACATAAGTGGCTAAATGTAGATGAAGGGGATTTGGTGGAACAACTTTGCGATTTTTTACAGCAAAAAGAAGGAGGGTATGGCGAATTCTCTCTCAAAGGTCTCGTGACGTGGTATATCTATAATCGGTATGACTTGAAGAGTCAGCAACCTGATATATTTGAGAATTTACCTGTCAAAGACAAAGGGATCCGACATAATTGTAATCATCCGCTCCATGGTAAAAAAGCGATTCAGCTGGTTTGTGATGCACTTAAGAAAACACAAGAGGGAAAACAATTGCTGCAAGAAGAACCAGGACAGGTTCCCGAGGCGTTACGACCCAGGTAGTGAGCAGCTTACCAGGCAGGATGGGCGCGAGAGTCAAACTCTCGCGCCAAATATCTGCGAACTAAAACGGAATATCATCATCAAATTGCTCAGCTGAAGCAGGGGCTGCTGCTGGAGCTGGGCTGCTCTGGGGAGCTGGGCTGCTCTGGGGAGCTGTGTTGGTCATGGCAGGAGCAGATGACATGGCAGGAGCGTCACTGTTTCCCTTGCCATCTAGCATTTGCATACTGTCAGCGATGATTTCTGTGGTGTAACGATCTTGGCCACTTTGATCTTGCCATTTGCGTGTGCGAATTTTTCCCTCGATGTAGACTTTAGATCCTTTGCGTAGATATTCTCCAGCAATTTCTCCCAGACGATTAAACATTGAGATTCGATGCCATTCCGTGCGTTCTTGCATTTGACCGGTTTCTTTATCTTTCCAGCTTTCTGAGGTTGCTAGAGAAACATTTGCTACAGCGTTACCGCTGGGCATGTAGCGTACTTCAGGATCGGAACCTAGATTACCGATAAGAATGACTTTATTAACACCTCGGGCCATTGGCTAACTCCTTAATTGAATATGAGACTAAACTAACTAACCATAGAAAACTTATGCAACAATGTAAAGTCCAAAAGCTGTTTATCAACTTTTAAATAAGCAATACCGTCATCATCGGTGACAGTGGCTTCCAGTACTCCGGGAATCTCCAGTAATTGAGCGCAAATTGATTGGCTGTTGCCTTCGCAATGTGGTCCAATTTTTATCATGTAGGTGCTGGATAACCGGGGCTGCTCCATGGTTTTAGCCACTATAAACCATATGCAGGCCAGTAAACAACTCCCCAAAAATACCCCTGAGGTTGCATGAGAACCATATAGCCAACCGCCCATGAGTCCCCCAACAAAAATGCCAAAAAATTGAGCAGATGAGTACACTCCCATGGCTGATCCTTTGTGAACCGTCGGGGCTGTTTTTGCGACTAAAGAGGGGAGTAATGCTTCTAACACGCTGAAAGCGCCAAGGAAAAGGCTCAAACAAATAATAAACTCACTGGTTTGGTGGCTTATGAGTAGCCCCAGTTCTGCCACAATAATACCGCCGATGGCACTGAGAAATACCGGTTTGAAATATTTTTTTTCAGCTAAAATAATTGCGGGTACCATCATCACAAAAGCGGCGATGAGGACAATTAAATAGACTTTCCATTGCTGGCTGATGGCAATATGAGCCTGATCTCGCAAGATCACAGGAATGGCCACAAAGCTTGCGGTGAGGATAGCATGAAGGAAAAAAATACCAGCATCTAAGCGGAGTAACTCTTTATTTTTAATAATGGATATTAATTGAGCTGGTTCTGGCTCTGTATCTCGATGAAAAATGGATTGCTCGGGATGGGGGACAACCCAATAGAGAATACATAATCCTAGTAGAGCCAAGACACCTGTGAGCCAAAATAATCCAGAGACGCCGATAAATTGCTCTAAAAATGGCCCTAAGAGCAAGGCAACGGAAAAGGATAGGCCAATAATCATGCCCACCACAGCCATGGCCTTGGATCGGTGTTCTTCTCGAGTGAGATCGGCTAATAGAGCTAAGAGGGTACTACCAATGGCACCGGCACCTTGTAGCGCTCGGCCTAAAATTAGACCGTAAATACTCGTGGAGAGTGCTGCAACTATGCTGCCCAGGGCAAAAATGATAAGTCCTATGGAGATAAGGGGTTTACGCCCATACCGATCAGAGAGCATGCCAAAGGGAATTTGTAAGAACGCTTGGGTGAGTCCGTAGATCCCCATGGAGATCCCTAGTAATGTAGGGGTGATGCCTTTTAGGCCCCCTGCGTAGATTGCAAGTAATGGGAGTACAATAAAAAGTCCCAGTAAGCGAAAAGCAAAGATCCCAGCCAGGGAAAATGCCGCGCGATATTCAAATGTTGTCATGTTGACTTGTTGCATAAAAGTTCTCTTTTTGAACAGGTGGTGTACGTGGCCCTAATTATCCGCTATGGGTATAGCCTTCATAGTTTGCTATTATATACGGTCGCGATGGAAAAAATCGACTTATAAATGGCAGCAAATGATTAATGGATAAAATTACCGTGCAAGGGGCTAGAACCCACAATCTTAAAAATATTGACTTAACCCTACCTAGAGATAAGTTAATTGTTATCACCGGGATCTCAGGATCGGGTAAATCATCCCTTGCTTTTGATACATTGTATGCGGAAGGTCAGCGGCGTTACGTAGAATCATTATCCTCTTATGCAAGGCAATTTTTGTCCATGATGGAAAAGCCTGACGTGGATCATATTGAGGGTTTGTCTCCGGCCATTTCCATTGAGCAAAAGGCTACCTCCCATAATCCTCGCTCTACCGTGGGCACCATTACTGAAATTCATGACTATTTACGATTATTGTATGCAAGGGTGGGGCGGCCCCACTGTCCAGAGCATCATACGATTTTGGAAGCTCAAACGGTCACCCAAATGGTCGATCAAGTGTTAGGGTTGCCGGAAGGTACCAAAATTATGCTACTGGCACCTGTGGTGCAAAACCGCAAAGGGGAGCATTTACAGGTATTTGATTATCTTCGTGGTCAAGGCTTCGTGCGAGTCCGAGTGAATGGTGAAATCTATGATTTATCAGAAGTCCCAGAACTTGCCTTACGAAAAAAACATACGATTGATGTGGTGGTTGATAGGTTAAAAATTCGGAGTGACTTACAATTACGCCTGGCAGAATCCTTTGAAACAGCGATTGAAGTAGCAGATGGTGTTGCCAGCGTTGCATTCATTGATGATGCAAGGCGCAAAGAAATGGTTTTTTCAGCGAAATTTGCTTGTTCTGAGTGTGGTTACAGTTTAGCGGAGTTAGAACCGAGATTATTTTCATTTAACAATCCCAATGGAGCATGTCCCACCTGTGATGGTTTAGGTGTGAAGCAATTTTTTGATCCCAAACGCATTGTTCAAGATCCTACATTGACCTTAGCTCAAGGTGCTGTGCGAGGTTGGGATAAACGTAATGCTTATTATTTTGCAATTTTACAATCTTTATCGAGGCATTTTGGTTTTTCTGTGGATACACCTTACAACGAACTTGAGGAAACCATACAACAAAAAATTCTCTACGGTTCTAGTAAAGAGAAAATCCGTTTTCGCTATGTGACAGGTCAAGGGAAAGTTGTGCATCGTGAGCATCCTTTCGAAGGTGTGATCAATACTATGGAGCGTCGCTATCACGAGTCGGATTCTCAAACGGTGCGAGAGGAATTAGCAAAATACTTAACCCAATCCCAATGCGATGATTGCGATGGTCAACGTTTGCGGTTAGAAGCCAGGCATGTTTTTGTTAAAGGCAAGAGTTTGCCTGAAATTTCGGCTATGTCTATTCAAGATGCACAATTATTTTTTAAAAAATTAACACTCACCGGTTATCGTGGGGAAATTGCTGCAAAAATTCAAAAAGAATTGAACGATAGATTAGGTTTTCTCGTGAATGTGGGATTAAATTATTTAAGCTTAGCGCGTAGCGCAGAAACCTTATCTGGGGGTGAAGCACAACGGATCCGCTTGGCTAGTCAAATTGGCGCAGGTCTTGTGGGAGTGATGTATATCCTTGATGAGCCTTCTATTGGTTTGCATCAGCGGGATAATGAACGTTTGTTGGAGACGTTGACTCGACTGCGTGATCTGGGCAATACGGTTATTGTCGTGGAACATGATGAAGATGCTATTTTGTCCGCCGATCATGTGTTGGATATTGGGCCAGGTGCTGGGGTTCATGGCGGTAGCATTGTCGCTCAAGGAACGCCCAAACAGATTATGCGAAATAAAGATTCTGTGACGGGCATGTATTTATCTGGCAAGAAAAAAATAGCTATACCGGAAAAAAGAGCTGATGTGGATAGTAATCGTTTGCTACGTATTCATGGAGCAAGAAGTCATAATTTAAAAAATGTGAACATTGAAATCCCTGTGGGGTTAATGACCTGTGTGACAGGGGTATCTGGCTCGGGTAAATCAAGCTTGATCAATGACACATTATATCCTGTGGCAGCAACCCAATTGAATCGCGCTACTCAGTTACAAGCGGCGGATCATGATGAGATTTTAGGGCTGGGTTATTTTGATAAAGTGATTGATATTGATCAAAGCCCTATTGGGCGGACACCGCGTTCAAATCCTGCAACTTATACAGCAATGTTTACAACCATTCGAGAATTGTTTGCTGGGACACCTGAAGCACGATCTCGTGGTTACAAGATTGGGCGCTTTAGTTTTAATGTCAAAGGCGGTCGTTGTGAAGCTTGCCAAGGCGATGGGCTGATTAAAGTCGAAATGCATTTTTTACCGGATGTGTATGTTGTATGTGATGTGTGTAAGGGCCATCGGTATAACCGTGAAACATTGGAAATTCGCTATAAAGGTAAAAATATCTATGAAGTGTTAGATATGACTGTAGAAGATGCCTTGGAATTTTATGCTCATATTCCACCTGTGGCAAAAAAATTACAAACGCTGATGGATGTGGGGTTATCTTATATTCGCCTAGGCCAAAGCGCGACAACCTTATCAGGAGGTGAAGCTCAGCGAGTGAAATTAGCGAAGGAATTATCTCGCCGTGATACAGGAAATACGCTCTATATACTAGATGAGCCTACGACCGGGTTACATTTTCAGGATATTGAACAATTACTCGTGGTGTTGCATCGTT
This sequence comes from Gammaproteobacteria bacterium, assembly GCA_021773305.1. Classification (GTDB taxonomy): domain Bacteria; phylum Pseudomonadota; class Gammaproteobacteria; order UBA1113; family UBA1113; genus JAJFKH01. Next base: position 40,111 of record JAJFKH010000050.1, read on the forward strand.
TGCGTGATCATGGAAATACAGTGATTGTCATTGAGCATAATTTGGATGTGATTAAGACAGCGGATTGGATTATTGATATTGGCCCTGAAGGTGGTGATGGCGGCGGTACTATCATGGTTTCAGGTACCCCAGAAACCGTTGCAAAATGCAAAAAATCGTACACGGGGCAGTTTTTGAAGTCGGTGTTGGCGGATGCTCGCACGAAGTAGGATACTAGGGCTGTTCTATTCCCTTGGATTGTCCGCGCTTTAATCTTTTGTACATAAATAATTTATAACATATTAAATATAAAGCATTTTTTTCGAAAAATAACTCACTTTTTTCTGATTATTTCCTAGAAAAATAAATTTCTTCGCCTATAATTGAGTCCACAATGTGCGTGCATCGACTTCTACTAGATATAAGCGATGTTGGTTATCGCTATGGATAGCGCAATAAGCCTCGGAAGATCAAACTCTGTGGGGATATAGAAAAACTATAAAGGCTATTTATGGCAGTGTTAACCGATCAGCTGCAAGCATTAACGTTGCAGCGAGATGAATTGTTCGAACACCAACGAAGGCTATTTGCTCAAAGGCGTAGACTCCTAAAAAAGCAACGTTTCCTTTTCAGTTTACAATCCCAATTTTTGGCTGCCCATCAACAGCATGAAGTTGAAGAAAAATATCGGCAGCTTGAGCAATGGCAGCAATTTTTTGATGAGCAAGATAAACAAGTTGTTATAGAGTTAGATGAACTGAAAAAACAGCGCTCTGAATTACGCCAAAAAATAAAACAGCAAGAAAAGTCTCAACCTCAAGTACCACCAGCATCGAAATCTTCAGCTAAGAAAAAGGGGGTGTTTGGTTATCTCTTTTCAGAAACGGGTCTAATGCTGTGGGTCTTGGCCACCATAGGCGTGCTAGGATTAAATTTTGGTGGTGCCATACCTCTTGCCGGAGTAGGGATTGGCGCTTTTGCGTTTGCTTTTTTTATTGCAGGAGTCGCCGCTTTAGCTTTCTTTTCCCAAGATAGTTTTGCATTGTTTTGTAACATGAAACAGTGGGGTAAGCGTTTAGATAATTTGAAGTGGAAAAAATTTCTCAAAAATAATGCTCCAGCAATAGCCTTTGCCGCGGTGACAGGTTCTATCGCTTTGGCTGCGACACTCTTCGTGATTTTTCCTCCTGGGGCACTTGCTGCATTTTTTGCAACGGCACCCGTGATAGGTGGGATGTCTGTTTTGGCATTAGGCTCCACAGTGTTTGCTGGCATTAGTGGTATCGGATTTTGTTTCTATTATTCTGGTAAAAATATACTCCAAAAATTCGTGCTTAAAAAGAAAAAACAAAAATTATCCCAACAGGGGGCCTGGGAAAAACGCTTGGTTACATTTGCCGGTGCACCTACCACTACCATTGGTACGGTCGCTGCTGCATTGACATTTTTTTCGATCGCATTACCTTTTACCGGGGGGGCGGGGATTTTACCCGCTATCTGTGCCGCTGTTGTTGGAGGAGGTGCTGCGCTGTCTTGGCTGTCCATGGATGGTAATTCTTTACGAACTCGGCTTAAAGAAATGGGACAGTGGTTAGATAAGACGGATTTAAAGCCGTGGATTTGGGATCATAAATGGAGCATTGTGGGAGTCGCGGGAACCGCCGCAGCAATGGTGATAGTCGGTGCTATCGTCATCTTTCCTCCAGCAGCGATTGTGCCGGTGATTGCTGCAACGGGCTTGCCCAGTTATGTAGCGGCGGCTGTTGCAGCCTGTGCTGTCTATATTGCATCCCGAGTTGTCGCGGGTGGGATAAAGGGAATGCACCATATGGTTTCGCATCTTTTTAAAAAAAGAATCAAAAAACCTCAGAACCCTCAACAACCACAAAAAGAAAACATCGCAGAAAAACGGCCTCAAATACCCGATTTGCGTGCAAAGAAAGCGAGCCAACCATTGCCAGATAACCTGGATTTGCGAAGTGCCGTGGAGAGTGATTCTGATGATAGTTCTGACTACAGTGATGATTCTATAAATGCAGAAATGAGCGATATGATAGGAAATATTTTTGCAGAGCCTATGGTTCCTGATGGAAACTCTTCAGCGTCTTTACCGCGCTCAGCGACTCTGCAATCGCCAAAGCAACCACAAGTCATTTCTGCACAATTATTGGCAAAGAGCCTGAACCGAGGCCCTCTTAAACCTTGTGGTCAAGAAGCACTCAGGGAGGATACTCTTAAAGAAGCTCAATCTTTACTTGATGAACTTGATAATCCCGAGTGGCTGCAACATTTGAGATATGAGGGTGGGGTTAAATCGGATATAATGTTTTCTCATCAACCTCGATATGGAATGGTCAGCTAAGTCAAGATGGATGCTTTTTTAACAGAACAACGTCAGTTTATTGATGGCCCTGTGGGCAAATTAGAATTACTCACAGCTCCTGGAAGAGAGCCACAAAGAAATGTGATTGCCGTTATTTGTCACCCGTTACCGACTGAGGGTGGCACCATGACCAATAAAGTGGTGACAACCTTGTATCGCGTGTGCCGGGATTTAGGCATTCCTACAGTGCGTTTTAATTTTCGTGGGGTAGGGGAGAGTGACGGTGAATTTGACTCCGGGAAAGGGGAAGTGGATGATTTGATGGGGGTGTTACACTGGCTAAAGCACGCCTATCCAGATGCATCCTATTGGCTCCTGGGTTTTTCCTTTGGGTCTTATATTGCAGCCAGTGGCGCTTCTCAATGGCCTTGTGAACGATTAGTCACCGTGGCACCTCCTGTTCACCATTACCACTATCCTTCAGAAATTCAAATTTCCTGTCCTTGGATTGTTATTCAAGGGGAGCATGATGATGTGGTGCCATCTGAGCAGGTTTACCGCTGGTTAGACAATTTCAAACAACCTCCTCACTTGTTGCGTTTTCCTGATGCAGGTCATTTTTTTCATGGCTGTTTAATCCCCTTGCGGGACGAACTTAGTCGCCTACTTACCCAATTAGATAATGACCATTAACGATAGATATCAGCAAGATCTTCAATCTCAACTTATTGAGTTTTGCCCCTATCAAGCATCGGCCGTGGATGAACTACAGCGGGTTTCAGATGAATTTTGTCAGTACCAATCGGATAAAAATCCCATTAAGACATGGATGAGTCAGCTTGGTTTGCGCCAAGAGTCCCGCTATCAAGGGCTATATTTATGGGGTGGTGTAGGTATTGGAAAAACGTATTTAATGGATTTATTTTTTCACAGCCTGTCTACCACAAGAAAACTGCGTTTGCATTTTCATGAATTTATGAGACAGATTCATCAACGTTTAAGCGATCTTAGAAAAGTTGAAGATCCCCTTGGGATCATTGCCAATGAAATTGCCGATGAAGTTGATATGCTTTGTTTTGACGAATTTTTTGTGGTGGAAATAGGTGATGCAATGATTTTAGCTCGCCTGCTGGAGGGGTTATTTTCTGGGGGGGTGATGATGGTTGCGACATCTAATGTGAAACCAGATGACCTGTATGAAAAGGGCTTGCAACGAGAGTTGTTTTTGCCAGCGATTGCACTGATTCATACGCATATGCGAGAGCATCACTTACCTATCAAAATGGATTATCGTTCGCAAAAGTTGGTGCAGACAGGGATTTATTTTTGTCCTCTCAATGAAACTACTGACGTCAAAATGCGCCAAACCTATTCTCATTTGGTGATGGGCGAAGGAGCTCATCAAAAAGCACTATGGATTAATAATCGTTCCATTGAGGTTTTACGCCGGGCGAGTCAAGTGGTGTGGTTTGATTTTTATACATTATGCACCGTGCCTAGGAGCCAGCAAGACTATCTCGTTATTGCTCAAGAATTTCATACGGTATTGCTAAGCAATGTGCCCAAGATGCAAGGTGAACAACTGAATTTGATTACCTATTTTATTTATTTGGTGGATATTTTCTATGATGCTAAGGTGAAATTGATCATTTCAGCTGAAGTCCCCATTGATGAACTCCTGACAAGCGGACGAAAATTGACCGAATTTCAGCGCACCCAAAGCCGACTGAGGGAAATGCAGTCTGAAGAATACTTGCAGCAGTGCCATTCGCTTAAGGTTTAATTTTTCGCTATACTTTTAGCATGGTATTCTAATTGGGTATGAAATATGGATGAGAATGATGTGTCTCCTTTAGGAGACGATAATTTGCCTCCCTTAGGAGATGAAGCAAAACAAGTATGGGAAGCTGCAAAAGGAGCGGTTGCTTCGGTTTTGGAACGACCACTTTCTCCTCAGGAGTTTTATTATTTGTTGAGTTGCCATCCTTACCTTGAAATTTGCGATGCTAATAACCCCTATATCGATGATAAAAAAGAACCCAAAATTTATCAGGCGAAATCCGGCTGGACTATTGTGGATTACGGTAGCGTCTTGGCGGCTGGAAATAGTGAATTATCAGCCAGAGAGCTTGCGATGCGCCATAAAAAAGAATTGCAAGAAAAAGGCGAAGAGGATGATGACGGCAGCCAAGGGGGAACGGTGAGTCGTCAAATTGCTGAGACAGCATTTGAACTCATTGCAATTGCTATTAAAAATGGTTGGGATTGTGCGGAAGTTATTTCTGGATTTTATCCTATGCAACGTATGGCATGGATTGCCGCGGCGGAGAAAAAATTTGCGTTCAAAGGGTTTTCTCCCACGGCAGAAGATAGGGTTGTGCAGAACTGGGTTATGAAAATTCGTGATGGAAAATTTTATCCAAGCACCAAGCCCACATTTATTCCCACAGATTCTGCGGGACGTCGTGTGGGCTAAGTACTTATCCGCTATGGGTTAAGATGGCAACCTTATGGATTATTCTGCCGAGGCCGATTCCCAAGCTCTAGCTCTGGGCCATCCTCTGGAGCGTTTTCTTCATCTACCGGTACTTGCTGAGCCAAAATAGCAGCAGGGTCGTTTTCGTTTACTGGTGGTTGTCCTGGTGGTTGCTCGGGTGGTGCGCCTGCGGGTGCATTTTGATTAAATGGAGGTAAGTTTACCATGATTTCATCATCATTTTCCGGAGGATCCTGGGGAAGAGCCACATGGATATCATGATCTCCAGGAGGCTGCGGAGGGTTCACATGAATATTATGATCTTTCTCTTGTTGGTTGCGAGGAAAAATGTCGGCAGGATCCAGCGCAAGTTTTGCTATGGGGTTGGGCGTATAGGGGGAAAGGTTATGCTCGCCGCACCATGTTGCATGGAGCATATTTTTATCAACCGCAGAAGACAACGTGATACCCGTGAATTTTACCCTAGGATTTACGGCTAATATTTGTTTCGCGATTTCTTCCACGCCTTCTGCACCAAAGCGAGCTTTTAGTTTTGTCAAATTTAATACTGCAAGATTAGGGGCTTCTTTGGCGAGTTTGCGTCCCCACATCACAATCTGTTGTTTTTTCGGTGTTCCGGGGTTGATTTGCAAACTAAAGGTAATGCCTTTGTCACCTTGATGAGTGACGATAAATTGACCGTAGCGGCCCTTATTACCAGATTTAAGTGAAGGTTCTGTTACGACATCTGCGGAAATTTGTCGGCCTTCTGTAGCAAAGTCATTTTTTCGGGTTTCATTGTATTGTTGGTACCATAAAGGCGTTCTTCCTTCCCGAATAGTGTCTGCATCGATATTTTCTTGATCTCCACGAAAGGCATGATTTTCAAAGCCGTCTAACATGTTCATGTGGCGCGCAGACAAGTAGCGTTCAAAATTGCTTGATTCCCGGGCTTGTTCTATGAGAACTCGCTCTGAAATGGCTTTATTTGTCCGCTCGATTTGTGCGTTATAGCTGGCTAACAACGTCTGCCGAGCATCATCTTGTTGCATTAATAGAGATTCGGTTTGCTCCAATGCAAAGTTGCTGACACCAGTATTTTTCAACTCATCTAATAGTTCTTGTGCTTTTCCTCCAGGAATACCATGGTGAGCCGTGGCGAATGCAGAAATGAGATTGGCAGCTTGGCTATCAATGCTATCGCCGGATGCTTGTTGTCCAAGAGCGGACACTAAATGCTGTATTTGTTCATTGTGAAGTTCTTTAAGTTGATTGATTTGGTTATTAAAATTTGTTTTCAATTGCTGCTCAATGACTGGAACACCTATAGTATTACCTTGTCGGTCTTGAGAGAAGCCTCTTAGCGCCCAGTCATAATGTTGAGATTGCTCCATTTGAGCTTGGCTGGTGCGCACACCTTGAAAAATTTGCCCTAGCCCGTTTAAATCCTCAGCAAGATATCCCACATCTTGATTATTGTCTGCATCAAAGTAGGAAATTTTTTCCCGAATTTCTTTAGCACCTTCATGGAGTGTCTTTCCGGGAGTTTTTTCTGCGAGAGTGCGGTCAGGTTGTTGTTCATAGGTTGGAGCTGCATATAATTTTCGTAGGGAGCGACCTTCTGGATCAAAGTCAATGGGTAGCTTTTGTTGCTCAAAACCACGGTAAAATTCTTTAGCATTTTGCATTATTTTGGCTTCTGCCCTAGCAAAAGAGTCTGCCTGGTGCTTTGTTGCATTGGATGGTGCTGATGCTGGCTGCGGGGCAGGTTGGCCTACTGCATCAGCAGGTCTTACGTAAATATCGTGATCTCCAGGCATAATGTTATCCTCATTTTTTGGCTTTTCTAAGCAATATTTATGGATTGCTTAAATGTTTACGCACGGTCTATTACTAAGTATAGATCCATTATAGGGCTATTTAATTAACAGAATATTAAACTTTTAAAAGCTTTACTGGAATCTGTCGCAAAGGTGGTCTGAGCGATAAAAAAATAATGTAACTTATTGTTTTACAAATAAAAATAAGGGCAAGTATTTAATTTGCCCTTATTTCGTCTTGATGATGAAACTACTTTTCAACCATTTCTTTCAAACCTTTGAGAGGTTTGATTTTGACGATTTTGCTTGCAGGTTTCGCTTTAAACATCATTTCCTCTCCAGTGAAAGGATTTGTGCCTTTGCGTGCTTTACGTGCAGGCTTGGTTTTCTTGGTGATTTTCAAGATCCCTGGGAGAGTGAATTCTCCGACAGAGCGATCTTTCATATGGCCATGAATGATTTCAGAAAGATTCTCGAAAACTGCTGCGACTTGCTTTTTGGTCAAATCATTGTTATCAGCAATGGTTTGCAGAAGAGCTGATTTTTTTATCTGTTCTTTAAATGCTTTAGGTGCTGCTTTTTTCACAGTTTTTTGAGCTGTAGCCTTCTTCGCCGTGGTTTTTTTAGCGGGCGCTTTTTTTGCTGCGGGTTTTTTCGCTGGAGCCTTTTTCGCTGCGGTTTTCTTTGCAGTCGTCTTCTTCACTGTGGCCGTTTTCTTAGCCGTAGGTTTTTTCTTTGCTGTTGCCATTTTCCTTTCCCCTTCAATCAGTTACATAGAGTACAATGGTTAAGATAGCACAATTATTTATTATGCATAGTGTTTTTTTTAACTTTTTCTAGAAAAACCCTACTTTTTTCGCGCTTTTTTGCTAAAATGATCCTCATCTGGGCTTTTTCACTGTATTTTATGGGTTATTATCGGTCTCACATCTTTCTTTGTACGAATCAACGCACCAACGGCAAGAAAAGTTGCCAGGATGCTGATGCTGAGCAGATGTGCCAGTACCTGAAAAAAGCCATCAAATCTCTAGGACTGTCAGGAAAAGGGGGTATTCGGGTCAGTAGAAGCGGCTGTTTGGGGCGCTGCGCAGAAGGGCCGGTACTTGTCATCTATCCTGAAGAAGTCTGGTATACTTACCAATCAAAAGAGGATATTGACGAAATTCTCTTCGAACAAGTGCGAAACGGGCGTCAAGTTGAACGTTTGTTGCTCAAATAATCCTTTGTTTGTAAAAAATTAAGCTAGGGGCTTGTGGATTGCGTAAAATTTTTGTAAAATCCGGCAGCCTTAAAGACAAAAAATTTTGATCGGGAATCGATAAATGAACACTTTTAGTGCCAAAACTGAGACAGTTCAGCGAGATTGGTGCCTTGTGGATGCCAATGACTTAGTTCTTGGCCGCATGGCTAGTGAGATCGCTAAACGGCTAATGGGCAAGCATAAGCCTGAATATACTCCTCATGTGGATACTGGGGATTACATTGTTGTAGTGAATGCTGAAAAAATCCGAGTTACGGGTCGTAAGCTTGAGCAAAAAAAATACTACAGCCATACGGGTTACCCCGGTGGAATCAAATCTATTAATCTTGCTGATCTATTGAAAAAGGATCCCAGGAAGGTTATTGAGCTGGCTGTTAAGCGTATGCTACCTAAAAACCGTTTGGGTCGAGCGATGTTCAGCAAGTTAAAAGTTTATGCGGGTTGTAACCACGATCATGGTGCACAGCAACCTCAACCCCTCACATTTGTAAAAGAGTAGATATATGGCTAAGAAACAACATTATGGAACTGGTCGTCGCAAAAATGCTGTGGCGAGAGTCTTTCTCCGCAAAGGCAGTGGGCAAATGGTCGTCAATGGGCGCTCCCTAGAAGATTTTTTCCCCCGGGAAACGGCTAGAATGATTATTAATCAACCTCTTAAAGTTGTTGATATGGCTGATAAATTTGATATTTATGCCACTGTAAAAGGAGGCGGGTGCAGCGGCCAAGCCGGTGCTGTTCGTTTAGGAATTGCTAGAGCATTAGTGGATTATGATGAAGATGGGGTTGTGGTACCTCAAAAGACGGATGAAGGTAGTGAGGGTGCTGATGGAGAAAGCGGTGAGGGCAGTGATGAGAAGTCTTTTCGCCGAATGCTTCGTGCTGCGGATCTTCTGACCCGGGATGCTCGTATTGTTGAGCGGAAGAAAGTGGGGCGTCATAAAGCACGTAAAGGTGCACAGTTCTCCAAACGTTAATTTTTTGTGTGACAGAGGTAGTGTTGTTTGGGCATTGCCAGGGATTTCATTCTATAGAAGGGGAAACAAGTGGCAGCGGATAATATTGATCAAGGTCGCCGTCGTTTTCTAGTAGGTATTACCACACTGTTTGGTGGTATCGGGGCAGCATTTGCCGCAGTTCCTTTTATTTCGTCTTGGCGTCCTAGCCGCAAGGCTAAGGCAGCAGGAGCACCTGTTTCTGTGAATATAGGCAAACTTCAGCCAGGCGAGCGTTTGACTGTTGAGTGGCGCGGAAAACCTGTCTGGGTGATTCGCCGAGGTGAGGAAACGGTTCAACAGTTAACCGATGCCAAGTATCACCCTTTAAGGGATCCTGCTTCCAAGATTAAACAGCAACCGGATTACGCGCAAAATACGTATCGTTCTGTGAAGCCTGAGTATTTAGTTTTGGTTGGAATTTGTACCCATCTGGGGTGCTCGCCAACCTTTGTTCCAGGCATTGGTGAGCTGGGTTCAGATTGGCCTGGTGGTTTTTACTGCCCTTGCCATGGTTCAAAATTTGATTTAGCGGGACGCGTGTTTACAGGGGTTCCTGCGCCTATTAATTTAGAAGTGCCTCCCTATCGATTTGTGGAAGAGGATGTTATTTTAATCGGTGAAGATACAGAGATTGCATAGATGAGTACTGCGGAAAAACAAAGTGGAATAGTGGGTTGGTTTGATGCGCGTTTTCCCTGGCGTCAAATGATGAAGGAACATTTGACAGAGTATTATACTCCGAAGAATTTTAACTTCTGGTATTTTTTTGGCTCTTTAGCCTTACTAGTTTTAGTGATGCAGCTATTGAGTGGTATTTGGCTGGCCATGTTTTATACGCCAACGGCGGATGGAGCGTTTTCATCCGTTGAATATATCATGCGCGATGTACATTTTGGCTGGCTCATTCGTTATCTTCATTCTACCGGTGCTTCGGCGTTTTTCATCGTGGTCTACTTCCACATGTTCCGCGGGGTTATCTATGGTTCATTCAAAAAGCCACGGGAATTAATTTGGTTGGTGGGAATGGCGATTTACCTTGCGCTGATGGCCGAAGCGTTTATGGGGTATCTCTTGCCATGGGGACAAATGTCTTTTTGGGGCGCTCAAGTTATTACGTCTTTGTTTAGTGCGATCCCAGGAATAGGTGACACTATTGGTATGTGGATCCGAGGGGATTATAATATTTCTGGTGCTACACTGAACCGTTTTTTTGCCCTTCATGTGGTAGGTATTCCCCTGCTATTGATTGGTTTGGTTTGGTTTCATATCGTTGCCCTACATCATGTTGGTTCTAATAATCCTGATGGTGTTGAAATTAAAGAACATAAGGACGATGAAGGACACCCTGTAGATGGTGTACCATTCCATCCCTATTACACAGTCAAAGATATTTTGGGTTATTCAGTCTTCTTTATCATCTTCTTCGGTGTTTTATTTTTTGCGCCAGAAGGGGGTGGGTACTTTTTAGAGCATGCAAATTTTGCTCCTGCTGATCCGCTCAAAACCCCAGAAAATATTGCCCCCGTTTGGTATATGACACCATTTTATGCCATTTTACGAGCTATCCCTGATAAGCTGTTTGGTGTGATTGGGATGGTTTCTGCGATTTTGATTTTGTTTTTTATTCCTTGGCTGGATCGCTCGCCAGTGAAATCCATTCGCTACCGTGGTCCATTGTTCAAAGGGGCATTGACATTATTTGTGATTAGTTTTATTTGCCTAGGATATTTGGGTACGGTTCATGTAACGCCTGTGACCAGTCTTTTTGCTCGAATTTTTAGCGCAATTTATTTTTTGTTTTTCTTGCTGATGCCTATTTACACCAAGATTGACAAAGTTAAACCAGTTCCAAAACGGGTGAAGTAACGTGAAAGTGAAATTCTGTTTATTTAGCTTATGTTTATCATTAGCGTTTCCATGGATGGCATCTGCTTCTAGTGTTGGTGGTGTCCGTTTAGATAAGCCTGCCTTCAATATTGCAGATAAAGCGTCTCTACAGCGGGGAGGAAAGTATTTTATTAATTACTGTACCGGCTGTCATTCTCTTCAATACATACGATATGAACGTGTTGCTGAGGGTTTGGGGTTGCTGAATGCTGATAATCAAGCTGCCGTTGATGTTGTGATGAAAAATTTGATCTTTACCTCAGCGAAAATAACAGATCCTATTCTCAATGCAATCCCCACAGAGGAAGTTAAAGAATGGTTTGGTATTGTACCTCCTGATTTGTCTTTGTCTGCTAGAGAGCGGGGAGCAAGTTGGATTTATACGTATTTGCGTAGCTTCTACCAAGATGAGAATCGTCCTTTTGGTACGAATAATCTTCTTTATCCTGATGTTGCCATGCCAAATATTTTAGAACCTTTACAAGGGATCCAAGTTCCCATCATTCGCGATGAAGCGGTTCATGGGGCAAAAAGTCACGGTAAAATACCTGTGATTGAACAACTTAAAATTGAAACACCAGGGACTCTAACGCCAAGGGAATTTGATCAACTCGTGACGGATATTGTGAACTTCTTATCCTATGTGAGTGAACCCGCAAAAGTTGAGCGTTACCGTATTGGTGTTTGGGTTTTATTATTCTTTACTATATTCTTAGTTTTGGCTTACTTAGTTAAAAAAGAATATTGGCGTGATATTGATTAATTCGGAGATGAATCCATGGCGATTATAGCCAACAAACGTTCTGTTATGACACTTTACTCGGAGCCATTGGATATCTATTGCCATCAAGTCCGTATTGTTTTGGCAGAGAAGAGTATTAATTACGAAATCATAAATATGAATTTGGAAGAGCATCCTGAGACATTGATGCAACTTAATCCCTATAACTCGGTGCCAACTCTTGTGGATAGGGATTTGGTGATTTACAAAGCTAATATTATCATGGAATATTTGGATGAACGGTTTCCTCATCCACCGCTAATGCCGGTTTATCCTGTTGCTCGTGCTGAATGTCGGCAAATGATGTACCGTATTGAAAGAGATTTATACAGTTTATATCGTAGGATCATTGCCGGGGGTGATGATGGCGAACAGGCTCGCAAGCAACTAACAGACAGCTTAGCAGCTATCGCTCCTGTTTTTGAAGATAAACCTTATTTTCTCAGTGATGAGTTTACGTTGGTAGACTGCACCCTTGCACCACTATTTTGGCGCATTCCGCATTTAGGAATAGAGTTGCCAGAGGGGCCTATGAAGCTTATCAATAGGTATTGTAAGCTTGTATTCGAACGTAAATTATTCCAATCCAGCCTCAGCGAAGCTGAAAAAGAATTACGTGAGGGCTAAAGCGTGGGCAGTATGATGTCCTTGAGGCCCTATTTATTGCGTGCTTATTACGACTGGATCACCGATAGCGATTCAACCCCTTATGTTGTTATTGATGCGGCTCCGCTTACCGTAAAAGTCCCTGATCGATATATCGAAAATGGACGGATTACGTTGAATATTTCTCAGACAGCGGTAAATAACCTGGATTTGCAAGGTGCCAAGATCCAGTTTGATGCGAGCTTTGGTGGTAATATTTACCACGTATATGCTCCTATTTCTGCCGTACTTGCTATCTATGCTCAAGAAAATGGTCGCGGCATTGTCTTTTCAGATGGTGTTCTGGGAGATGAAGACGAGGATGATGATGGAGACGGTATAGATGAACCGCCGCCACCGCCTCACGATGGTAGTGATGGTGCTAGTGGCTCCGGGAAGCCAAAGCTACGGATCGTCAAGTAAAATTTATTTTTGAGAAGCTCGTTTCACCTTTTGGTTAGTGTTAAGTTGCAAAAATCAGATTCCAGCCATCTTTTGTTTTGATCGATCGCTCAATATGGTTAATAAAATCATGAAGCTCCTGAGTTAGTTCTTTTATTAGCTCATCATCCAGTAACGAAATTAAAGATTCAATAAAAGAGCAAATATCAATAAAATTAAACTGTTTCCCGTTGTAGTTTAATGATCCATTAATAACACCTAATTCTGCAATGTCAAATTTAGTTCTACAGATGAAATGTATCGGACTTGAAAACACATCCATAGCACTCACTGATTGAATACAATCATCCAATCGTTTTTTATTTATTTTTTTAACGGTAATTTCAAATAAACTGACAGGCCGATTATGTTTCACAAGCCAAATATCGGCGGGCTTCTTTGAGGTTGTATTGGTTTCAAAAACACTATCGCCACCTCCTTTAACTATAAGAGTAGAATTTTTATATATTTTCTTTAGTAATGTGAACACAACAAATTGAGGTACTGCACCATATTCAGGATATTCTAATACTAGCCTAGTAAGTTTACCTACAAGTTCCTGATGAGAAAGATCACGCTCTTCAGGTAAAAGAATCACTTTATGAGCAATATTTTTAGCATATTGTTGTAGTCTAAAAAAGAAGAAATTTATGATGCCTTCTTGCTCTTCGCCTGCTGATTTTTCAATGCATCTGATATAATCGACAGCTGCTTGAGCAGCACTTTGAGGACGTCTACCGCTAGCCCACGCTTCATCAAGGACGTTGATATTTTTAGCAACATTGAGGGGATCCGATTTTCCACAGGGTATTTTTCCTTGGAAAGCATAGAAAATTCCTTGTTCAAAAATAGAACGTGGATTGCACGAGTAAAAATTATTTAAAGGGTCATAATCAGGATCGAGATATTTTCCCGTGATAGCAGTTGCTACAATCCCCCTAAATCCTTTTGCACTAGCATCAATAAGTGCTTGTAAAGTTGTTGATAATTTTTTGTATTCAGGGAGAAACGTAAAATCTTTTTCGTTAGCATTGTTGGAAATATTCAAAATCCTAATATTTTGGGGGCATTAATGGCTTTAACGGTAATTTCTTTGTTTGCGGGTGCTGGTGGCATGGATGTGGGAGTTTGTAATGCGGGCTTTGATATTGTCGCTGCATCAGAACTAGATCCATGGGCTTGTGAAACGTACAAGGCCAATCATCCTAGTACTCATTTAATCCAAGGAGATATTAATCAACAAGTTGATCAAATAGTATCCTTCAAAGGCTTCGATCTTATTGTTGGTGGGCCTCCATGCCAAGGCTTCTCCGTTGCAGGCAAAATGGATAAAAATGATCCGCGGTCAAACCTTGTATTTTCATTTTGTGATATTGTCAAAAAAGTGCGCCCTCAAGCATTTATCATGGAAAATGTAAAAGCTTTGGGTAACTTAGCGAAATTTCACGATATTCGTAGCGAAATTATGCGTAAAATGGCAGCAGCAAACTACCATGTAACGCTCAGTGTGTTGAATGCTAAGGATTTTGGAGTACCGCAATCAAGAGAAAGAGTTTTTTTTATTGGTACTCGCCAAGCAGCCTCACATTCTTGCATTTCCTTTGAACAATTTAAGGCCGACTCTATTTCTCTACGTACAGCGATTATTCATTTAGGTCGAGCAGGATCTCGAACCAATCCCAATAAAACCAGAGCAAAAATTACACTTGCCAAAAATCCTATACTAAGAAAATCGCCTTATGCAGGAATGTTATTCAATGGCCAAGGGCGGCCACTTAATCCGGATGCATGGTCTAGCACATTGCCAGCAACAATGGGTGGAAATCGAACGCCGATTATTGATGAAGATCATCTCTATGATTATGCACCTAGTTGGGTAGAAGCCTATCATAAAAAAGTTATTTCTGGAGAAACTAAATCTTTACCTAAGCAGGTGCCCTCCAGATTAAGGCGGCTCACCCTCGATGAAGCTGCAATATTACAAACTTTTCCAACAAACTATCAATTTGTTGGCCCACAGTCCAAAATTTTTAATCAAATTGGGAATACTGTTCCCTGCAAGCTTGCTCAAGTAGTTGCAATGGCGGTCAAAAATTCACTCAGCTGAAACAAGCTCCTTGAGCATTTTGTAACAACAAAGAAACGAATTCACGGGTGATAGTCGGCTACTTGAGAGATCCTACCAATGAAGCTTTAGCATTCAAACTCTTCGAAGGGATCACTGTATAATTCTTTGTAGCGCCTTTGAGCTAAAATTTCTTCTACTCGACGGCGGCTTTCAACCTTTTGTCGTTTTTCACGCTTTTGCTTTGAAGTATTTTTCTCCCCCCAGATATTGTCTAGGTCGGATGCAAAGTCCTCCGATAATAATTCGTCACTATCAAAAAAACCTTCATTATAGAGCATTGTAGCCTCCTTATAAGCGTATTTACTTATGATTTTGTTATGTATATTTGCCGCAATCTTATCCGCGCCAAATATAGTGCAATACGTTTTGCTCAGCTGCTAAGGCTTCATTGATTAGGAGAAACTTGAAAGCTTGATTCATTTGATGCCATGGTGTACCATGGATCTCATATCGAAACTTGACATCGTTTCATTACTTTCAAGCTTCTTTGCCTAACACAAAGAATCCTTTTTTATTTGACTTGATTTTTACGAGTCAAATACAACAGCCAGCCACCTTTTTAGTCATGGTTGGTTTTGAGTTATCCCTACCAGCCATTTCCATGTTTCTACAGTTCTTAGACTAGCAAAGCCATATTAACAAATTATTAATGGTATCGATAATTTGAAAAAAACACATATTATTTTAAAAATCGTTTTAAATCAACTAGTTAATCCTTATGTGCGGTTAATAATTTAGCAAGTTTTTATTTAATTGTGGAAAATTTCATTGGCAGTGAAAGATATTTTTTAAGATAAGGCGCTCGTGAAAAATGTGATTTCGATCGACTGGATTGTACAGCGGTTGACGATTGTGCAGCTTAGCGGTGACGACATGAGCCAAGAATCCAGGCGTGGCCTTGGCCTTAATGCAAGAATTTTAATGAGACAGCCCTCAGCAATTCCTGCTGAAGCTCAGAGTTCTTGCTAGTAAGGGCTTCTAGAGGCATTACGAATTTATTTTTCGCAACTATGGGGAAGTTGTTTAAATGAAGGTCAAGATGCGCAAAAGGTTATCAGATCCAGGCTTATTAGAGGCGATTCGGGTACGATTTTCAAGGCTGAAAGATCCTCTCGGGAGGAAAACAAAATATCCATTAGGGGATTGCTTGATGTCAGCCCTAGCGATGTTTAGTTTAAAATATCATTCTTTTCTACAGTTTGAGCAGGGCCATTGTACGGATAAAAAAGTCCGTCATAATTTACAATCCCTTTATGGAGTTGTGTCATTACCAAGGGAAACTGTCGTATTAATTACCGAGCGACTTTGTCGTAGGACTATATTGGTTGTTGAAAATAAGGTCAAGTCCTGATTGACTTTAATGAGAACAAAAATGGCTGTATGGCCACTTTAGCGGCGAGTT
>JAJFKH010000006.1 GCA_021773305.1 Gammaproteobacteria bacterium
TGCTCCTTCAGCCACTCGGACACCTCTCCAAATTCAAGCCACAGGGTACTAAAATACAATGGCAAAATCAATACAATTGGCGTTTTTATACCGACTCATTTACCGCTGCCTTTCCCTGCACCACCCCAAGAGAAATCACAAATTTCAGCGCAGCATCCACGTTCATATCCAGCACTCGCGCCTCACTGGCAGGCACCATGATCAGAAATCCCGAGGTAGGATTAGGCGTTGTAGGAACAAATACGGTGATTAAATCCTCTCCGGTTTCCTCCACAGCGGCTTTTAGACCCTTACCTGTCAAAAAGGCAATGCTCCAAATACCTCGGCGGGGATACTCAATGAGCAAAACTTTGCGAAAAGCATAGCCATCAGAGCTAAAGACAGTTTGTAACACTTGCTTAATTGCAGAATAAACTGAGCGAATTAACGGTATTTTTGCGACTAATGTGTCCCAAAAATGAACCAATCGCTTACCCAAGAAATTGGTCACTAACATACCAGTCAAAAATAACAGCACCAAGGCAATCAGAATACTAAACCCTGGAATATGAACCCCAAATAAATTTTCAGGTTGATAATGAACAGGCAATAGAGCAAGGCTTTTGTCCATCACTTCCAGAACAAAATTCACTAATAACAACGTGATCCAAATAGGAAGCCAAAATAATAGGCCTGCAACCAAATAACGCCGTAGATGCAACATCAGCTATCTGCCTTGGAGGTTGGGGGAGTTGGGGGAGCCGTTTTTCCTTCAGATGCTGCTGGTTTTGTATCATTCTTAGGTTTTTTATCTTTAAAATCAGTCACATACCATCCATCTCCAGTTAAGGTAAATGAACTGGCAGATATCTTTCGAGATAGAGTATCTTTTTTACATTCAGGACAATTCGTAATGGGATCGGCAGACATTTTCTGCAACTTCTCCAACTGGTGACCACAACCCCCACAAACATATTCATAAATCGGCATCACTACACCTTTTCTCTTAACGAACCAAGCCCACAATTTTACCATTAAAAACCACTATGATATAGTCTTTATTAAGTAAACTTCACAGACAATGGAAATTCCATGAGAACCAGCCAATACTTATTAGCCACCTTAAAAGAAAACCCTGCGGATGCAGAACTCGCCAGTCACCAGCTCATGTTGCGAGCGGGAATGATTCGCCGTCTTAGTTCTGGACTCTACAGTTGGCTACCCTTGGGTCTTAAAGTCTTACGAAAAGTAGAACGCATTGTCCGGGAAGAACTCGACAAAAGTGGTGCTCAAGAATTGCTCATGCCCACTGTGCAGCCTGCTGAACTGTGGCAAGAATCCGGGCGCTGGGATATTTACGGGCCATTATTACTCAAAATGTACGATCGCCATGAACGCCCCTTCTGCTACGGCCCTACTCACGAAGAAGTCATTACAGACTTGGTTCGTAAAGAAATACGTAGCTACAAGCAACTTCCCGCAATATTTTATCAAATTCAAACAAAATTTCGTGATGAAATTCGCCCTCGATTCGGCGTTATGCGGGCCAGAGAATTCTTAATGAAAGATGCCTACTCCTTCCACACAAGCCAACGCTCTCTAGAAGAAACTTATCAAGTCATGTATGACACATACAGCCGTATATTCACTCGCCTGGGCTTGGATTTTCGCCCTGTAGAAGCAGATAGTGGTGAAATTGGTGGTAACGTGTCTCACGAATTTCAAGTGTTAGCAAAGTCTGGAGAAGATCAAATCATCTTTAGCAATGAAAGTAACTATGCGGCTAATATTGAATTAGCAGAAGCCACCATTCCCGAAAAGCAAATCTCCAAAAACCTACCCCTTGAAAAGATTGATACACCTCACACAAAAACCATTGAAGCGGTATGTAATCTGTTAGCTGTCTCGCCTGAGAAAACGATAAAAACTCTCATTGTAAAAGGTTCAGAAGCACCTTTAATCGCCCTCATATTACGGGGCGATCACGAACTAAATACAACGAAATGCGCGAAAATAAAATCCCTGGCTCAACCATTAACCTTTGCTGAGAGAGAGGATATTTGCAACACCCTAGGCTGCGAACCCGGTTACATTGGCCCTATCAATCTCGATATCCCGATAATTATAGATCATAGTGCGGCAGCTCTAGCTGATTTTATCTGCGGAGCGAATGAAAATCATACGCATTTTCAAAATACAAATTGGGGGCGAGATGTAGCTATCCCAGAAGCCATGGATCTACGTAATGTGACTGCTGGAGAGCCAAGCCCCGATGGAAAAGGCACTGTGTCTATTGTCCAAGGCATTGAAGTTGGCCATATCTTTCAACTGGGAGATAAATACAGTAAAGCCCTAGGGGCCAGTGTACTGGATGAAAATGGGAAATCCACTATCTTGGAAATGGGCTGTTACGGCATTGGGGTTTCTCGGATCGTTGCTGCGGCCATTGAGCAAAACCACGATGACAGCGGTATTATATGGCCTGAACCGATGGCTCCTTTTCAAGTGGCTATGATAGCAATTGGCCGACAAAAATCTGAAAAAGTGCAAAAAATGGCAGAAAAATTATATAATCAACTAAAAGATGCAAATATTGATGTCTTATTTGATGATCGCAATGAACGACCCGGCGTGCTGTTTGCTAACATGGATTTAATCGGGATCCCTCACCGTATTGTCATCGGTGAACGAGGACTTGAAAAAGAAATTATTGAGTATAAACATCGACGTACCGCTGTTAGTGAAGATATTCCAGTAGACGAAGTCATTACGTTTTTACAGAAAAAACTAACCTAACATTTAGGCTAACCAAACGATTATCCTGAGTATATTTTATTTTTTAATGTAAACAGCCTCTGCCTTAATATTAACTTAATATCTCTTTAATATTAAGTTAATCCCTAAACTATATACTAAAAACCATAAGATAAATTAATATTTTTTATTTGCAGAGGATATAATACCATGACAAATTTAGAAAAAATAACATTAACCTATCTCAGTTTAATTAACTTCGAAACTAACTTCGAAGGAAAAGTTTCTGAAGAAACAATGCAAAAAATAAAAGGGCATAAGAAAACCTTAAGTGGTTTTTTAGAGAATAATAAAGATATTTCAAATATATCAGAAACTGATGGTATTACGGTAACTCAAACACTGCTAAATATTCAAAAGGAATATAATAACATTATCGACGATTTAAAAAAAAATAGTCCTGATATATTAAAAGAAGCCCTTAAAGAACATCAAAACCACCAAAATGTTACTCAACAAATATTAGAAATTTATCGCTCAGAAAATAAATTTATTAATGACGCTCACGCATTCCCTGGCAAAGAATTAACAAAAGTCGTCAAGAAAAAAAATAGAGGTTTATTAAAAAAACAACCTGGATTAAATAAAGTTGGAAGTGCTTATTCTGAATTAGAAAATAAAATACCTCTTTCAGTTTCCGATATTTTGACTTGCAAATCAATCAATGACCTTGTTAGTCAAGCATTATCTAAAATCGATACCAATTTAGTAAAATCAAACTATATTGATCAAATCATATCCGCAGCAACATTACAGAATGACATTCAGTCAGCAACACAGTATTTACATAAAAAAGTTCCCAATCTGCCATTAATTAAAGACCCCGATTTCCAAAATAATAGCATCGTTATCGTCCAGCGACTCGGGCGTTATCAGTTATTGCTCGGTGATCTTAATAACAAAATTAACAAAGTTAATAGTATTCCACAAGAAACTAAAAATAAAAGCAAGGCCCTTCATTCAAACCTAAAAGATAAAATACAACTTGCTAATGATCTAGAAGCATTGAAACAATACGTGCCTGCTGATAAAGTTAACGATGCGGCAATCATAAAAAAAGCTCAGATAGCTAAAAAAATATATGGAAGCCAAGAAGCTAAAGAAGAGTCTGTAAAGGAGCAGTACAAATTTTTCCTTGAGTCAGCAATAAAAAAACTTCCATCAGAAAAATCACAACCCACTGTTGCAGCATTGCAGAACATAAAAAGCAAGCTAGAAAATGCTAACAAAACAGAAACACTATCTTCCATTATTGATAGTGAAATTAAAGAGAATGCTGGCAACAAAAAAATAAAACATCAATTGAAAAAAGTAAAACATAAAGCCAAAGGATTTGAAAGCTTTCTGAACAAACCAAGAGGGCCTTTTAAAATCTTTGAAAATGCAGAACATTTTCAAATTATTCAAGATTTGAAGTTACGTTTCCTAGCAGTTCAAATCATGAAGCTAGAAAAAGCAATAGATGGCTACACAAAAAAAATTGCCGCCAATAAAAACCGTGACAAAAAACTTCTGTTACATAAAGACAAACAAGAATTTTTATCAGAAGTACATGATAAAATGCTTGAGTTATTTCACAACATTGATGACAACCCTAACTTTTTACAGCGCGGTTCAATAAATTTTAGTAGGGAATTAAAGTTTATGACTAATGAAGCACTGAAAAATCACCCTAAAGCAAAACAGGGGATTTCAAGTAGGGTTGCACATTTTGTTGAAAAATCCTTACCCGCAAGTGCTAAAACAATGGATCGCGTTCTAAATGAGGCAATTTCTAATCCTAAATTTACAGCCAAGCTTAAAAGAGAGCATAACTTGTTTACTAAATTTGAGATACCTAAAAATTTATTTGAACAACAAGTTCCTCCCGATCAGGGTATGGCTCTTTAATTTTTAGATTGAATTTAAGCTCAAGAAAAAAGGCCCTTAAATTTAAGGGCCTTTTTGTTCAAGCAAAATAGCTATTTATTTTAAGCGTTATAACTCAGTGGACTCGATCTCAAAACACCACCATATGGCGCAACAGAGTCTTCTGCTGGATCCATTAAGCAGGCAAGCTTTTTAAGCTCCTTTGTTGCTTGGCTAAGCTCTTCATCAGAAATAACGCTCTTGCTATGCATGTTTTCTAAAACAGCATTAAGTTTTTTATTAACAGCGGTTGCAAAAATATTATTGAAAGGGAAAGAATCGCCCAATTGACTATAAAAATCCGATGATAAATGTCCATTATCTTGTCCATGAACAGCCACACCTTCTAATTTTAATTGTTGATACAATCCATTAAGATCGTATAAACTAGCATTTTGTGTTTTTGCAAAACTTGTAATGATGTTGCGAAGCCTTAAAATATCGTTGCCGAAATTATGGAAATTTGGGTAAGGAATATTTTTTCCATCTGCTGCAGGAGGAAGAATAAAAGCTGCCGAAAAAGGTGTGCCACTTTGCTCTGTATGCTGTTCTTTCACATAACTTTGCACCATTTTTTCCAAGGATTCCATAAATTCTTCATCGGATTTATTCCAATATTTTTTTTCTTCCCAACTTTCAATATATGATTTAACAGCCAATTGAGAAAACCCACATTTTTTAGCAAAATTTAAAAGCTCATTATTTTGCTCTTTCGACAATATGACTTTAGAAACCAGCATTGACTGCCGAACTTCATTCTTTGTGGTATTTTCTTCAATATCTTTAGCAAGGTTAGGCTTTTTTTCTTTAACTTTATTAATAAGTTGTTCAAATTCTTGATCATTTAACATATTCAAGAAGATTTCCACAGCCATGGTATTATAATCTTGGGTATCATTACCTGCTAGTGCAATAATACTTAAATCAGATTGGGCATTTCTCGCCTGTGAAGCCGCATATTCCAAACCACAAAATTGCTCAGGTACAAACTCGGGATTAACAGATGGATTATAATGAGCTAAATTCATACCAGGCCGAGCAATACTATTGAAACGAATAAACACTTCTGGGAAATATTTTTTTAGCGTGTCTGTTTGGTTAAGTTGTTGATTAAACTTAACTAAAAACTCATGCTTTTTCTTGTCAAAAATATCAACAAAACCAAAATCTTCATATCCATGATGATCATTGGGATTAAACCACCATATTGGGTTAGTAAATTCAACACGCAAACCACTAAACAGCGAATCACCTAGTAACGATATTGTTATCACTTGCATATAAAACCTCTTTTTACTTAAAATTTTTAATGAAAATCAGATTAGAATAACCGTTTTTAAAAACCGACATTTCCATGTCTGATCGCTTAAGTGGATAATATATATACTTTCTTTAACAAAAACTACGGTATATTTACCGTAGTTTTTGTTTTTCTACCTAAAAAAGCTCAAATCATCAGATATTCTTCAGAAAAACACTCTCAGTCCACCCATTCATAAATTTCAGTCAAAGAGGGATCGCATTTGCAACATTGAGTGCCACACTGATTTGTCTTCTGTACTTTTTTGATATGCCCTTTGCATTGCCAGTGGAGCAGCAAACCCCGGGCCAAATCGGCATCCATATCAAAATATTGCATTAAGCCAAATAAATGACTCATACGATGTTGTTTCATATATTTTTTAATCGCTAATAAACTCATAATGCCCCCGGTAATGTAGTAGCATTAGTACAAGAATAACGGCGTAAACTTACAACGATAGCAAGTAATATACATATAAAAGCGCCTATCCAGGCAGAAGCTTGATAAGGATGTTGCAAGAAGGTCACTGTCTGATAAAATACCACAGCAATCATATACGCAATACCCGTCGTCCAGGCCACCGAAAACAATGTCCAACGGTAATTTAATTCCCGCAGCATAGCCGCAGTGGTTGAGACACAAGGAAAATACAATAATAAAAATAACAAATACGCAAAGGCAGCACTTTGACTGGCAAAGCGCAATGACATTTCACCATAGACACCATTAGTGATCTCACTTTTCGGAGCCAGCGCTTGTAGAGGATGTGCTAACGAATGCATCAACAGGGTTAAATTCTCTGGAACACTCATCACAGCATCTGTCATGCCGCCCCAAAAATCAAACCCTGTTGCTTCCGTCATGTCATTTAAATGACCCACTTGACTGTACAGTGTGTTTAACGTCGCAACCACCACTTCTTTAGCTACCAACCCTGTGGCTAATCCCACTGTGGCAGGCCAATTATCTTCATAGATCCCCATGGGAGCAAAAATAGGGGTGACTGTTTTACCTAAACTTGAGAGTAAGGATTCTTGGTTGGCATCCCCCAAAACAAAATCACCTTGCCAAGTCAATGCATTCAAAAAGCCAATGACCACACAAAGCGGCACAATAACTTTCCCTGCTCGAAAAATAAAACTTTTTAAGCGATGCCAAGTACTCATCAGCAAGCTCCCAAAATGAGGAATATGATAAGGTGGCAATTCCATAATAAGTGGTGAATGCTCACCTGCTAAAACCGTTTTACGCAACATAAGTCCGGTTAAAACCGCAACACTCACACCGATAAGGTACAAAAGGAAAATAATGTTTTGTCCTCCCACTGGAAAAAAAGCTGCAACAAACACTGCATAAATAGCCAGCCTCGCGCCACAGGACATAAAGGGACTCATCATAATAGTAATAATTCTATCTCGGTAATTTTCTAAGGTTCTTGCTGCCATCACTGATGGTACATTACAACCAAAACCAACAATCAACGGTACAAATGCTTTACCGGGCAATCCTAATGCTCGCATCGCTCGATCGGTTACAAATGCAGCCCTTGCCATATACCCAGAGCTTTCTAAAAAAGACAAAAAGAAAAACATGCCTCCAATCACTGGAATAAAGGTGACTGTAGTAGAAATACCCATGCCGATGCCTGTGGCAACAATGGCGATAAACCACTGGGGAAAATGCAACGTTTGCAATAAATAACTCAGACCATGAATGAAAATGGTTTCACTGGAAATTTGAAAAAAATCTTGTAGGGCCGTTCCCACATTAATCGCAAATAAAAACATGAGATACATCACACCTAAAAAAATAGGTATGCCAAAAAATCGGTGCAAGGCTAGTTTATCAATGTTGTCAGCAAAACTTTGCTGAGCACTGGTTATTTTTTCCTGGCAGCCTTCTAAACAATGATAGATTTGTTGATAACGACCGTCAGCTAAAAGAATATCAGTCTCTTCTCCTTCCATTTTTTCCAATTGAAGTTGTTCTTTTTTGGCACGCTCGTATTGAAGAGGATCTGCTAACCCTTGAGCAAACTTATCACCTTCTAATAGTCGAATGGCCAACCACTGTTGATATTGAGTGTCATCTTCCACAATCCCTCGAATCGCTGTTTCAATGGTTTCCCTATAATGAAGGCGAAACCCTGGAACTTGTTCTGTTGCACATAATTGTGAAATTTGTTGACGTAATTTTGTAAAACCCCGTTTCTTATTTGCTTGGATCCCAACCACAGGGCAACCTAACTTTTTCTCTAAAGCAGCAATATCAAGCTCGATCCCTTTTCTCTTGGCAACATCAAGCATATTCACCGCAAGGATCATGGGTAAGCCCATTTCTAATAATTGCATGGTCACATAGAGGCTGCGCTCTAAGTGGCTGGCATCCACCACATTGACAACAACTTTCACCGTTTGGGACATTAAATAGTCACAAGCAATTTTTTCATCCAATGCAACTTGTTCGTCGGCAATCGTTAGAGAAAATGTCCCTGGCAAATCTACCACTTCAATCGTTTTATTTTCAATAGTCAAAAACCCGGATTTACGCTCTACCGTGACACCGGACCAATTTCCGACTCGCTGCCTGGC
This sequence comes from Gammaproteobacteria bacterium, assembly GCA_021773305.1. Lineage (GTDB taxonomy): Bacteria > Pseudomonadota > Gammaproteobacteria > UBA1113 > UBA1113 > JAJFKH01. Next base: position 8,596 of record JAJFKH010000006.1, read on the forward strand.
CCCGGTTAGACCGTTAAATAGTGTGGTCTTACCGCAATTTGGATTGCCAACCACTGCAACTTGCATTAGGCCAACCTTTCAATATGAAGCAAGCTCGCCTCATTTTTACGCAAGCTCAGGGAATAACCTCGCACAGAAAGTTCCACCGGACACCCAAGAGGCGCAATGCGCTTCAAGATAAATTCGGTGCCTGGAATCAGCCCCATGGCAAGGAGCTTACTTCGATAACCCTTTGATCCTTCAGCAAAACCAACAACACGGGCTTGCTCACCTCGCGACAATTCAGCAATACAAGGCATAGTCTTTATCCTTTCACTAGGAAATGCTTGAGATGATTATGCATAGGAACCAAAGATATGTCAAGTTAATTGAGAATGATTCTCAATTAGAAGGTTTAAATAATTCTTTTAACCGCTTAGACAACACACGTTCTAATTGTTCCTGGGACTGCCCAATATCGGGAGCAAGCTCCATTTCCCGAATATGACGACCAACAGTTCCTATCTCATTAGGCAATTTCCAAGGCATTGCTCGATAAAAATCATACAGTGTGGTTTCACTCACATCACAACTAATAAAATAGCGCCCTTTTTCACTACGCTGGATAAACCCCGCTTTTTGTAATTGCCGCAATTGCTCTTCTGGAGAAATAGCATATTGACAGCGATCCATTTTGACCAAATTGAATAATGTTAAAGGCTTGTCTTTTTGTTGAGCATACCAAAGATGTCCTAGCCAACGAAACCCGTGGCAAAAAGGATCCAACTTATTGCGGCTGACAATATCATAGCGCAGCGCTAAATAACGACTGATCTCAGCCCCCAGTAACGTAATTAACCAAAGCAAATAGACCCAAATTAAAAAAATTGGAACCATAGCCAGTGCACCATAAACCAGCTGGTAAGTTGGAAAATGGAGTAAATATTGACTAAAACCAAATTTTGCAAACTCCACCAAGATCGCCGCACATACCGCACCCGCGATACCGTAGCGAAAAGGCACTCGACAATTAGGAATAGCAATATATAACAAACTCAACATCACCGTAGATAGAACAATGGTCGTCACGGTAATTAAATAACTGGCTACACCTAAAATGTTTGCAGCATCCGCTACTTGGGAAAGAGAGATCACATAGGTACTCAGTAAAAAGCTGATCCCCATTAAAAAAGGGGAGAGAGTGAGTATGGCCCAATAAACCACAAAAGCAGAAATCCCTCCTCGCCGTTTTTTCACCCGCCAAATGGCATTTAATGCCTGTTCAATCGTGAATAACATCAACACCGCCGTGATAACTAAAAAAGAAGTGCCCCACACGGATAAATTCGAAGCCTGATCGACGAAGCCAATGATATATTTTTGAATGGCGTGGCTAGAGCTAGGCACAAAATTACTAAAGATGAAATCTTGAATTTCTTGAGAAAATTGACTAAACAGTGGAAAGGCTGAAAATACACTGAGACCCACTACGGTCAGCGGAACCAAGGCTAACAGACTGGTAAAAGTCAAGGCAGATGCCCGGTACAGACATCCATCTTGAATGAAATGAGATAAAACCTGCATCCCAAAAAGCCACAATTTTAACAACATTTTTTTGAACATTAAAAACACCACCGTACTCCGAATATCTCATCTTTTATGCTACCCTATTTAGCAATTCTAGCTGAAAACGGAGTAACCCATGACAAAAATTACGATTTATCACAACCCAAGGTGTTCAAAATCAAGACAAACTCTCGCACTGCTAGAAGAACATGGCGTAACACCCGATATTATTGAATATTTAAAAACACCCCCAAGCCAGCAAGAGTTAAAAAATATCCTATCTTTACTTAAGCTTTCTCCCCGGGATCTATTGCGCAGCAATGAAGCCGATTTCAAAGAAAATAACCTCGGTGATACCCATTTAACCGACGCAGCTTTAATTAAAGCCATGACTCAATTTCCTAAACTTATCCAGCGTCCTATCGTGATCCATGGCAAAAAAGCCGTGTTGGGAAGACCACCAGAAAATGTATTGAACATCCTGACAGACATACAAACAAGCAAAGAAGGCAGCAAAAAATGAGAAAAATCTTGGTCTTGTTCTATAGCGTTAAATCCAATACAGAAAAAATGGCAAAACTTATTGCCAGAGGTATCGAGCAAGTAGAAAACTGTGAAGCCATTGTTCGTACTGTACCCAAAGTGTCAAGTAACTGCGAAATCACCGAAAATGCCGTGCCAAGCAGCGGTGCGCCCTACGCCACCCTCGATGATCTCCGTCAATGCCACGGCTTGGCCGTAGGTAGCCCCACTCGATTTGGTAACATGGCTGCTGCAATGAAATATTTCTGGGATGGTACGAGCAGTGTGTGGTTATCCGGCGATTTAGTTGACAAACCTGCGGCGGTATTCACTTCCACAGCATCCCTTCACGGAGGACAGGAAACCACCTTAACCAGCATGATGTTACCCTTGCTGCACCATGGCATGATGATCCTAGGGATCCCCTACACAGTGCCTGAGCTGAGTACCACTCAAACGGGAGGTACCCCCTACGGGCCTTCTCACCTAGCAGGTAGTGAAAATAACAATCCCATATCTGAAGAAGAAAAGCAACTTTGCTTAGCTTTAGGAAAACGACTGGCAACAACTGCGGTAAAATTGGCAGCTTAATCTACAATTTTAACACTGACTTCACAAAAGGAATAGTCAAACCATGCTTGTTTGCCAAAGCTGCTTTATCTAAGATATCAAAAATAGAAAATAACTCCTTCATATCTCGGGTGCAGCGGCGAAGTAAAAAATGAGTGACCTCAGCAGACAAAGTGATACCCCGTTGGGTTGCTCGAAATTGCAAAGCACACCGCAGAGCGTCATCATCCATGGACTGCAACTGAAAAGCGGGTCCCCAGTTTAGTCGCGACGTTAAATCCGCTAAAGATAACCCTAAATCCCTTGGTAGAACATTGGATCCAATGAGCAAGCGTGATCCACTGTCTCTGAGTCGATTATAAAGATTAAATAAGGCTTCTTCCCAAATAGCATCTCCAGCAATCACTTCGATATCATCTAAACAAACCAGTTGCATTTGTTCAAGATCGTTAAACAGATCCGGAGACAAACCTTGACATGCTCCCAAAGAAAAATACATAGCTACCATGGCATGATCATTTGCATGATTACAGCAAGCTTGCAGTAGATGGCTCTTGCCTGTGCCGGATTTTCCCCAAAGATAAATAAATGGCTCACCTTTCCCTAAGGCAAACTCTTGCAGCAATACGACAATTGTCTCTTGCTCTGCAAGATAAAAACTATCAAAAGTCCCTTCATCATAGCGTGTAATACCCGCCAGCGTTAACTGCTCAGGCATGTCTCATCTCCACCCGCATCACCATATAGATCGCTTTGTTGATATTGCTTCTTAAAATAGCGGATAAATACCATTAGCACGGCAGCTACCGGTAACGCTAATAAAATACCAACGAAGCCAAATAACTGCGCACCGGATAACACCGCGAAAATCACTGCAACAGGATGCAAACCTATGCGATCGCCGACAAATAAAGGGGTCAAAAACATACTTTCAATACTCTGGGCTACCATGAAAACAAAGGCCACATAAGCTAAATACCAAAGATCATGAAATTGCAACATCGCCGCTATCCAAGCCGCTAAGATCCCGACAATAAAACCTAAATAAGGCACAATACTCACTAATCCTGCAATCATTCCAATAAGCATGGCCAACTCAATATCAATGATCCAAAGCCCTAAAGCGTAAATCAATCCCAGACACAACATGACCATTAACTGCCCGCGTAAAAAAGCACCGAGCACTTCATCACATTCGCGCACAAGTGTCTCCACTATGGGAGCGACACTTCTGGGCAGCAATTCTCCCATCCCTTTAACAATCCCATCCCAATCTCGTAACATATAAAACATCACCACAGGGATCAAAACCAAATTAGCCAACCAATTGAATATGACAAAACTTGAAGCAGAAATTGTAGTCCAAATATTTTTGGCGAAGACACCACTTTCTTGCAAATTAGCCGTAAGCTTTTCTTTCACAAAATCTACATTAATGTTATCGCTTACACCAAAATATTTTTGTAAAAAAGGCACTGCATTATTTTGTAACCAATCAATCATCAGTGGAATATTGTTAAAAAACAATATCACTTGGTGCTCTAACAACGGTATAAAAAAGATAAACAAACTTACAAAAACAAACAATAATATAAAAAACACCATCACCACGGCCAACACTCGGGGGATTTTACGAGCCTGCAATGCATTAACCAAAGGATCCATCAAGTAAGCTAGCAAAGCTGCGGTAAGAAAGGGTGTCAAAACAGAAGATAGCGCGTAAACCGCAAATCCTAAAAGAATAATTCCTGCAAAAATAAACCACCGTCTCGTTTCTGTCATCGTTGACTCCTTTCACTTAATGCATACCGACTCCAGGTACCCACATATTGCATAAAGCTCGTAATACTCGTCACAAACACTAAAAATTGGATGATTTCAATACGACTATAGTCTAGCCCACCCCATCCTTGATGAAATAAAATCCCTAAAATCAAAACAAACTGCAAAAAAGTATTGGCTTTGCTAATCATAGTTGGTTGATATTCAAAACGGTGAAGTGTCATTTGATAAACAACCGCTCCAGCCAATAAGACAACATCTCGAATAATAATTGCGACAAATAACCATAGAGGAAATAGCTGAAGACTCAGCAACATTACCATAGAAGCCAAAATCAAACATTTATCTGCAATAGGATCAAGAATAGAACCTAACCGACTGGTTGCCTGAAGATAGCGGGCCAAGATCCCATCTAATCCATCTGTTAAACTTGCCAGTAAAAATAACACCGTAGCACTTTTATAGCTTTCAAAAAAAAGTAACAGCAATACTGGAATGACTAAAATTATCCGCGATAAGGTAATACAATTAGGCAGTGTTTTCATGATGCTAAACGATAACTTAATGTGGCTTGTTGTTCGCTACCAACTTCCCCATCCACGAGGGGTTGTAGGGTATGTTCTTCATTTAAGATACTGGCCAAGTGATGCGCGCCTCCTGCAACCACAAGATTATAAACCACGTGATCGCTAGCAATACGATTCACCTCCAATTGAGCAACTAACGACAAGCTCTTCAAATAACCACTCACTTGTGTATAGCTTTCAATATTAGTAATGCCGTACACCACTAATGATAACTGTTGATTTTTACCCTCATGGTAAGACACAGCATACTGACTACCCATGGCATCGGCCACTTCATTAACAACTTGGGCCACAACATCGTTGATTGTTTCACCTTTTGTTTGCCAATTGAGTTTTGCTCCATTTAACAATAGTAGCCACTGGCCTTGCCAAATAAAACGCTCATTTGCCGCATCTTCAACCTGAGCAATATGTCCCATCAACTCTGCTTCGCTGCCATAGCGTTTAGCAGCTTGGTGAATTTTCCAGGGAAAAGGCGCTAAAACATCATTGACATTCACTTGGCCCAAATCTTGGAGGTCAAGTAAAGGAAACAGCACCGGTAACCCCCGCCCTTGAGCTAACTTCTCAATATGGCCAATAATATCCGCAGAAGAATCACTGCTAATAAATTCTTTGGATTGACCATTATTCACAACCATCCATATCATTGTCAGAGGTCTATCATCCCCCCAAATAGTCTGACCTGTATGGCGTAGCAAGCTTTTAATCTGTTGAGGATCAAAGCTAGCCGTGAGCATGAGCTGTTCACCTTTGCCTTCATAGCTGTATGTTTCGAGATAATTTTCAGGATGGCTAAACATTTCTTTCACTTCATCCACTTGGGCAATGTCGGTATTACCACTCACCTTAATGAGCACCTGCTCTAACGCTTTGGGTAATATTTGTTTTCTCTGCACATCGCTCTTGGAAGAAATAGAGAGGGTTTCTGAATAAATATTACCCACATGGCTGGCATGTATTTGCCAAGGCAATAAATATAAACAAAAAATTAACCCGAATTTGATTAAGTTTTTCACAAAAAAAGTGCATCCCAGGAGAAAACCATGGGGCTATCTTACACCATATTTACCCCTTTAGCACTTCTATACTTGGCGCGCTGTAATATTTCCTTAATATTTATCCAGCTACAATGCGTAATTGGCATATCAACATAAATCATAATAGGTAAGGGCTTTTAATGAAAAATGTAGAGCAATTTTTAATCAAAATAGCCTCGCATTTAAAAGGCTTTATCGCTCACAAAAATCAATTGCACACCAATGAAGTACGAGATGGTGGCAGACAATTTACATCAAGAAAAGCGATTAACCCCGTAGCCACCATCCGCTATATTGCCGCAATTACAACAGAACCTAACCATGAAACTGCCTTAGAGATACGTAATGAAACTGTTGCAAATGCCAAATATCTCCTTCGCCTCGTGGAATATACCCAACAAGCAGGAAATGGGTTTGCAAATATCCTCTCTGAACTCGCGCGCCAGTACCATTATTTTTCGAAACATAATATACAATACATGAAAAAATTAGACCCCAGTTTCTCCGCCGCGAAAAAAGACTTAAAAAACTTGCTCTTGACTCCACCTGATGAGAACGAAGCATTATCTATTCTCTGGCCACTCTTTCTAAACACTCGGGCAAGTGATGAGTTTACAAAAGGGGGCGATTATTCTCTTACCACAGCGCTAACACTTGATCCGCAACACAAGATCACAACATCTTGCACAGAAACCTTATTGCTTTATCTCTTTTTTAACCTTAACCGGCACAAAAACCAACACATCGGCATGAGCTTTGATGATGTATATCCCGAAACAAATCGCTTTGTGAGTAAATTTTACCATCCTCAAACAGCCTCCACACCTGTTGACAGGCATCAAGAAGATAATATCAAGTTGCGAGAAGCTTTAAAGATCCCTCACGAAGGCCATCCGTTAAAAGATAGCAAAAAAATTAAAGATCTGAAGATGCGTATGAAACTTGATATCGATCTTTTTAGTGAATTTACCATCTGTACCATCACGCAAAATTACAGACCCATAGGAAAAGATAATCTTCCTCTTGCCGATGGCTGGTATCAGCATGTTTTTCTGGCTGATTATGAAAAATATGATCCAGACACTCAGATCACAAACATTATTCGGGATGAAGTACGCTATTTTCCCTGTTCTCCGAAAAGTGGCCCCTTACCCTATTCAAAATATATTTCCCACAGCCAATTATCCGGTGGCTTAAATCTTTATGCCGCTGGAGCATTCCAAGTTAAGAAGGGTGCTATAATACTCATTGATAATCGATCGGGACATTACTACTCTGGTAAAAGCGAGCTTATCTATGCTCGCACCATACTCCGGCAAAAAGGTTTCCCAGCAAAGCTCCATTTACCACTTGATATGCCAAAAGGCATGACATTTAGCCAAGGAGTCCGGCGACTCAAAAAGAAAAACTTAGCTCAAGCATTTGGACATTTTGCTGCCTCTAGTAGCTCTGATGTGGAAATTGCACAACAATGTGAAGGACGTCTCATACCGCCCACCCATCTGTTAGGCCCCCATTTGGATCACCCAGATCCCAAGCGAAAGCTAGGTTATTTGCACAAAAAAATACAGTTGCTCTCCAATGAAGAAAATGGGGCCGTAAAAGCGTTCCAACCCTGAGCCAACTTTGTTATAATGATGGCCAAAAGTTGACCGGAGAAACATTGTATCATGACCACTTCCCTCACCTACAAGCAAGCTGGTGTTGATATCGAAGCAGGTAATCGCTTAGTAGACAGCATCAAACACATTGCAAAAAAGACCCACAGGCCAGGAGTCTTAACTGGATTAGGAGGATTCGGTGCTTTATTTGAAATACCCGATCACTATGAAAAACCCGTCCTGGTATCCGGTACAGATGGCGTGGGTACCAAGCTAAAATTAGCTTCCGATCTGAACACCCATGACACCATTGGCATTGATTTGGTTGCTATGTGTGTAAACGATTTAATCGTTTGTGGAGCAGAACCATTATTTTTTTTGGATTACTACGCAACGGGAAAACTCAATGTGGAACAAGCCCAAGCCGTGATAGAAGGCATTGCCCAAGGCTGCCAGGAAGCAGGCGCTGCATTGGTTGGAGGCGAGACTGCTGAAATGCCAGGTTTCTACGAAGGCTCCGAGTATGACTTGGCAGGTTTTTGTGTAGGTGCTGTAGAAAAAAGCCAAATCATTACCGGTGAAAAAGTAAAACCTGGGGATGTTCTCTTAGGACTCTCATCATCCGGGCCTCACAGCAACGGCTACTCTCTTATTCGCAAAATCATCAATGACGGCAATATTGATTTGGCCACTCATTTGGAAGGCAAACCCCTCGGTGAAGCCCTTCTTGCGCCCACTCGAATTTATGTTAAATCCCTACTCGCGCTCATCAAAGCACACCCGGTACATGCCATTGCTCACATTACCGGCGGAGGATTTGTGGAAAATGTTCCCCGAGTGTTACCGGCTCATTGTTGCGCCACCTTAGAGCATTGGGCTTGGCCAGAACTCTTTAAGCATTTACAAACCCTAGGCTCCATCACTGATGAAGAAATGCTACGTACGTTCAACTGTGGTATCGGCATGGTGCTTTGTCTCCCCCAAGCCATCCAACAAGATGCCACCCTGTTGTTGGAAAAAATGGGCGAAACGGTCATACCATTGGGTACCATCGAAGAGAAAAAAGACGATATTGCAGTGAGATTTATCTAATGGATCCCTTTACTATTGCAGTGTTCATCTCAGGTAACGGTAGCAATCTGCAAGCAATTATCGATAATATCGAAAGTGGCCGCTTACCTATTAAAATTGCCTTTGTGCTATCTAATGATCCTAATGCTTACGGCCTTACACGGGCAAAAAACCATAATATTCCAACACATATTATCAATCATAAAGATTACTCAGATAGAGAATTGTTTGATGGTGCAATCTTGAAAACCCTTAAAAAACACCCCTTAGATCTTATCGTGTTAGCGGGTTTTATGCGGATCCTCGGAAAAAAAATCATTGATCAATATCCGAATAAAATTATTAATATCCACCCATCGTTACTACCAAAATACAAAGGATTGCATACCCACCAACAAGCACTCGATAACGGCGATACGGAACATGGATCTACGGTACATTTTGTCACAGCAAATTTAGATGACGGCCCCATTCTGGGACAAGCGCGTTTGACTCTTCGCAACAGTGATACCCCCGATACATTAAAAACCAGAATTCAACAGCTAGAGCATTCTCTTTATCCAACTATCATCAAATGGATAGCCGAAGAAACCCTTACGATTCAACATGACAAGCTATTCCTCCAAGGAAGTCCTTTATCCAAACAAGGTTATCAACTCCCCATGAGTGACGTCTAATGCGCTACCTACTGCTACTACTCCTTGTGATAAGCGCCGCAGCTTCAGCTGAAGGTTATATTGCCACCTACACTGTACAATCAGGGGGGCTAAAGGTTGGCACCATTACCCGTGATTTGAGCATCCAAGGTAACCACTACCAACTCATCGTTAATACAGAGTCTTCTCTCCCTTTTATCAAGTTAGGAGGAAAAGAATCCAGTGAAGGAAAGTGGGAGCAGGGAATTCCTTCTCCAAAACGTTACAGCTATTCTTATTTGCATAAAAATGAAATTAAAGAAAAAAAATTGATTTTCAGTCCAGACCATCTTTCCGTCGAAAACAATGGCGTTATCCTGGCTACGCCGAGTCATATCCAAGATAAACTAAGCTATCAATTACTCCTCAGCCACCAATTTTCCCCATCCAAAGCACACTACCACTACTCTATAGCAGACGGCCATAAACTACGTTCCTATGACTTTAATCGAGTAGGTGCAGAGATCATACACACCTCCCTTGGTAATTTTAAAACCATAATCCTTGAGTATGATTCTGCAAAGCACCACATTATCTTGTGGATCGCACCAAAATTGAACAATATGATCCTCAAAGCCAGCTTCGAAACATCCGGAAAAATCGTTGTTAATGCAACACTTCATTCTTATAAGAAAAAAAATACCATTTAAATTCATTAAATTGCGTGCGAAATCCAAATCTTACTGCTACCATTGTTAATATTAACCGGAGATTTTAGCTTAGCGCCGATAGTGGAAAGCTGGGTTTAAGAGATGGAGGCAGCTCCTGCTGTAATTATTTATGATAAAATCGGAACTCATTGCCAAACTTGCAACTAAATTGCCTCACCTGCCTGAAAAAGACATCGCTGACTGCGTAAAAAATATTCTTGATCAAATGACAGATGCACTGGCTGAGAAAGGCCGCATTGAAATTCGTGGCTTCGGTAGCTTTTGCTTACATTACCGCCCTCCTCGCAATGCTCACAACCCCAAAACAGGTGAAAAAGTGCGCACTCATGCCAAATATAGTCCTCACTTTAAGCCAGGTAAAGAATTAAGAGAGTTGGTTGATGCCTCAAGAGACAGGATCTCTACCCTCTCAGACTCATCAAGTGCTGACACCAACGACGACTAGCTTCAAATCAAATCGTTCGCCTCGTGACCACAAGTAGCGGCACTTCTCGATCTCGTGATGAGCTTAATATTCCCTTAATACTCCATTGCTACCATTATCAAATCGTGTAATTCTCTGATTTAAAAATAAAAATTATTGAGGAACTCAATATGCCTGATTTCATGTCCAGCAAGATTAGATTCGGAAAAGCGAAGAACGGAGATAAAGACAAAATTATCGGCTGTATCCGCGACGATGCTAAAGCTTTTCGAAATGTTTTAGATAACGACCAATACACCACTCTCATCGGTTCTAAGACACTGGTTGATTGTTTTAGGGAACATGTAGCAAGCGCAAACAATCGTCAGGAAACAAAGTTACGGATCCGCGACCATTTTCCCAGGTACAATTTTGACCATCAACTCATAGTGGGACAAATGCTGGCTCAACTCAGCCATCTAGATAATGATCACCAAAATGACGCTAATAAATTTTTAACTATTTTATTTGAAAGCCGCCGAGTCAAAAAAGCCTTTACAGAACTTGCTGCAAAAAATTTACTATTTGCAGAATGCTTACTAGACAATAATTTCTTTATTTCACAGTACTCTATTCTAGCAGGCCCTATGCTACGCAAACAAATTGTTGAAGAAAATAATCTCAGCTACTTTCAAAATAATAACCCGGTTCTCCAACAATTATTATTTGGCCCTAGTTGCTTGCCCACTCTAGTAACAGAGGCACAACGACTAAAAGATCCAAGCTTAGCTCATCAATTGCTAAATCACAATATAATGAAAACCGATACACACCAACAAAAACGATTAAATATTATTGTTCAAAGGCTTTCTGCAAAAAAAGAATTCGCATTACTAGACAACGATGGCGTCACTGCTGAAGATATTACAATCATCTTAAACAACCCTCATTTCAGTTTGCTTAAAGAACGTATTTTTTTCACCGGTCAACAAGCCGGTGTTTTCCTCGCCCACGAAAAAATATTGGCTATAAACGATGTAAATCATCTCACCTTGTTTAATCTGTATATTAAAAAATATTGGCAGGATACAGCATTTTTATTACAATTTCTGACAACACCCCAAGCAGAAACTCCATTATATCAATGGATTTTGGATGAAATTTTTACCGACAAACGTACTGTTGAAATCAAAAAACTATTCACAATGGACAATGAGTTAAGTACCGCTTTCCTTTGTAATCCTTGCGTAAAAAACTACATCACACCCGCTTATTTCGTCACATTGTTTGTTGATAAAAGACTCTCTTTGGCCGATGCGGAGTGGCAACAAATATTAAAGGCACTGCATATTCTATATGCAAATGATGCACCTAAACCTCTTGAAAAACCAGAACTGTTTACACGCATTATCAACAGCGATCCAACCCTCGCTGAAAAAATATGTCCTACAGATTTGGTGAATGATTTTAGTATCGACAATATCACATCTATGTGTCTTACCTATAAGGAGAATCCGCAGTTAATAACCACATTATTTAAACAGCTTTGTGGTCAACAATCTCTGGACAAATATCTTCTACAACCTAGTAGAATAAAACTACTGGGTAACGCTGTTGTATGGAATTATCTACTACAACATCGTAAATCCGAGCTGACTAACTCATTTTTCTTAAAAAACCTCATCGTAAGCTCTACACCAACCGTGCTTGATATGAAGATAATACTACCTATTATACAAGCATTAACAGAAAATAAGGGGGTTCTAAAAGAACAGTTAGTGGCTGAAATATTACCTCTACCCGCAGGCGTAAGCTTTATTTTTAATATTATGCCTTCTTTATTAAGCTTTGTTACCGATGAAATTCTAGTTCAACAGATCGTGAATATTGCAAAGGATAAAGACAATGAAAAACTAGGCACTTACTTAGATATATTAAGCGGCAATAATAAAGCATTGCACGATATTCTTAACAAACCTGATAATATTCAGCTTGTGCTTGAGATCTTTCAGCATGAAAATATTATTATGGAATTAGGTTATGAAAATTTATTTACACTATTAAAAACGCATCAGCAAGATGAAAATAATTTTGATAAATGCATATCCACCTTGCTTATTTCAATGGAAAATTTAGAACAGAATTTAATTGAATTTGCGATGAATGATAATCCATCGGCTCAATTTGTTTTGCTAGAACAATTTGATATATTCAAGGTATACTACGGTGAAGAAAAACTTGCAGCACTTGTTACAAAAATGGAAGTAATATTGTCTCTTGACAATATCATTAACAAACCAAATCTATGGTATTATTTATCAGAAGCGGGCAGAGTTAACATACTCAAAGAGACCATAAAAAAGTTTGCAAATAATAAACTCACAAAAGAAAAATTTGCAGAAAATATTTCTCACCTAAATCTCGATTTAATCGCTATTGCTTGTACTCAACAATACGCTGCTATTGCAGACTTGTTATTGACACATCAACAAGCATTCAAAACAGCGGAGCTACTGAGTGAAGTTAATATCCAAAAAATAATTGATGCAACTACCTCTCAAATTCGACGAAAACACAAACTTTCTCGCTCACAAAGTGGTGGTGATATACAACAAGCTCAAGCAAAGAAAAGCTTACTACCCCAATTTATGAGTGTTCCTGTGGTGGTACCTCAAAAAACATTAAGCACCTCGTCAACAGACAACGGCGCGTTACTTTACACACTATCTAATACAAAACTGCCTGCCATTGATGATTTTTTAGCATCTTTATCTATCAAAACGATCATTGACATTATCATTAGTCGTCACAATAAGCTGGAAGATGAAATTTTTCAACACTTTATCAACCAACATAATGATGGGGAAGACAGCCATGTGGTTCAAATCAGTCAACATTTAATTAACAATATGACGCCTAACGATATTTCATCTTTCACCGATCTGTTTTTGAATGCTCCCGCCCTCTTCCAAGGTTGGAAAAATTTTAGTGGGGATGCTTTTTTTACAGGAAAGCAACGGTTGACCATCGCGAGTGCATTAGGAACTCATTTTATTCGCGCCACAGCAGAAAAAAATGGTGTCTTTAAAAGCACCTTAGTTAATATTATTTACCCGATGGAAAATAATGAAGCCAATGGTGATGATATTTACTGTAAATTTATTGAAAACTTAAAAAAAGCTATTGAACATAATTACTGCCATACAGCTGTTAACGTCGTAATCTCCTGTGGTGATGACGTTAATTTACTCAGAATATTACTTGCATACTACAAAGCAGCCGAGAGAGATTTTGCAGCCATGCTAAAGCCTAAAGTAGGAGGAATGTTCAGAAAAGCTATCAATTACACAAGAGGAGATGGAGCGAAATTCGCAGAATATTTTGACAGTATTTTAAAATCAGAACACCTTAATAACATATTTGATGCATTAGGTGCTGATCTGCTTGACTTAATTATTCATTACAGCAATCCAAAGGCGAAACCTTATCTCATAAATGATAATTATAATGAGATTATTGCAGCAGCAGCCAATAACTTCGCTATTGCTAACGCGCTTTTTCCGAAAAAAAATCCTAATGCCGCTGAACCCCCTATATGGAAAATAGGCTTTACTCGCAATGATCTGTATCAAAATATTGTCACAGGAGAAGGCGATCAATATAACAAAATACGAGGTCATTTAGGAAAACGCTATCTCAATTTGTTTTTACAATGTCGAGACAAATGCATGTTCAAAGCAAAAAAAACACAAAAAATATTTGTTGGCAAAAATTTTCTTGAAAAACACACAGGAACACTTTTTGCGCTAGCAGCCACTGACCGCGAGATCAGCTATCAACTGGCTAAAAATTATGATTTCCTTTATCCTATTCAACGGCTATTGTTGGATAATAAAAACCCAACAACAGACGTCGTACTAAAGCTCATGGGAGAGGAAATACTAACCCTCTCTTATTGCCGTGGAAATAAAGGATTTACCTCTGAAGACTGGACTCGGATCTTAACCGTTGCCACTGAGGATAATCAACTGGCTATAAAATTAGGCAACATTAGCCCTTATTTTCAAAAAATCACTCAACTCTCACAACCCGAAAACCTTATCCTAAGCAGCCGAGTACTCATTCGTATTCTGCAAAGAGACTCGACAAAAGCCAACTCTATCAGTTTTCCAAATACGTTGAGTCGCGTACTAAAAAATTGTCCTCTGGAACATGCAACACCTTTGGTAACCGATAAATTTTTATTGGAAGATATGCGGCGCTTTCAGCTCATTGACGAAGAGGATATCAGCAGCATTGCCAAACAAATCCTAAAACAGAATGAGCTAAGCTTAACAGAGATTGCAAGCCTGCTTGTGGCTGTCTGCCATAACTCTTCTCAGCAGCTCTTTAGAGAAATTTTATTAAATAAAATTTTCCTTAAAAACAACGAAATGCTCACTATGGCATACCTCAGGAATGACTCCAAAGCAAGATCCATTATCCTAGAATCTCGGATCGAGCATCTCACAAAGTATATGATTGAGGCAATAATCCCCTCACAGCCTATACCGCAAGTAGCTCCACAACCAGGTTCCCCCACAGAGAATACCCAAGAACCGGGAGATAATAACATTCCTCCACCCCCACCGTGCCTTATTCCACCACTGCCTTCTGGCCCTCAAAAATTTGTTCCCCCTCAAGGAGGACTTAGCAGCATTCTCGGCGATATTCGAAAAGGTGCTGAACTTAAAAAAGCTAATACGGATAAAAAAACCAACAATGGCTTATCCTTTGCCGAACAAGCTCAACAAAAGTTAGCACTGCGAGGAAATATGGATTGGAGTAAAATTGGACAGAAAAAAAAGGAGAAACCTACCACCTTCGATTTCAAAGCAAGTCTTAAATCAGTGAAAAATGAAAAACCTAAAGATCCTGATAGTACGCCTAAGCAAACAGGCCCCAGGTTTTTTAAACGATCCAATATTCCTGCTAGAGATATATTTGAAATACCCTGCTTTGACAAATTTATTGTTTCAAATTTTTGTCGGCGTTTTATCAACATTCCTTCAGGAGACAGAATTAACGTATATCCCAAAGATAAATTTGTCATAGAATCCGAAAAAGTTAAGAAAACCATTTTGTCTGAGCTACAACAATTACTACTCACTGATCTCCATAACTATGTGAAAACATTTAGCAAAATTCTTCAAAGCCAATGGGCGACAAGCAACATAACTGAAGAACAGCTGCAATCTCTTAATGATGCATTAACTGATTTTTGCCAAAGCTATTTGTTTGATAGTAAACCGCTTGGCTCGAAAGAGAAAAAAGATAAACTGAACGATATCCATCTAACTGTTTTCAAAAAGAAAGCTCCTGCGGCTAAAACCGTAGCAGCCATAAACCTGCTATCAACATCATTGCATCAATTTGATACTCAGTACTTAGCAGAAGATCTCATCAAAATCCTTGTTAAAAATGATAGTATTAGCCCCGAGGCCCATTCAGTTTTAACCCTTATTAAAGACTTCAAAGGAAAATTTGCGACGGCTATCGACACATTTATTACCCAGAGCCTCAACTCATGTGATATCAACTCAACCCCCAATAAAGATCAAGTCACCGATGCCCTTCAGGAGCGAATTAAAAACGCGTTGAAAGGGAGAAACGCTGCCATGCATGAAAAAGAGGAAGAACCTAGCTCCTGGGACGATGATGAAGACGAGAAACCGGAAATCCCTGGCATAAAAAAATAAGCTATAATTACTCCTAGGTCAACAGGCTTTAGGAGCCATTATGGGCTTTAAGATGCGAGGGTTTACCCTCATGGAATTAGTTATCGTCATGGCAATTATTGCGATCATCGCAGGGATTGCCTTTCCTGCCTATACCAGCTATGTCACTCAGGCCAGGCGTACCGATGGTCAAGTGACTCTCTTAGACTTGGCTGCGCGTATGGATCGATTTTTCACTCAAAATAACACCTATGTGGGTGCGACCCTTGCAAATGTAGGCATGCCTGTTGTGACTCCAGAAGGATTCTACAATATGGCTATTACCGCTCAGGGAGCAACCAACTATACGATTCAGGCGGCACCTGTGGGCAGCCAAGCCACGGATGATACCGAATGCGCGACATTGACTTATAATGATTTAGGTGCCAAAGGCATTACGGGTAGTGGAACCGTGGCAAGTTGTTGGTAGCACCTCTAGATACAACTCCCTACCATATGCTATAATATTACCTTAATTGACTAACTTTTGCTTGACCGGAGTGCGATATGCCCACCCTAACCCCTATTTCTATTGCCAATGGTGATGGCATTGGCCCTGAAATCATGGCCGCGGCCTTAAAAATCCTCGATGCCGCTGGAGCAAAGCTTGACTTAGAAACTATCCATGTAGGTGAACAAATTTACCGCCAAGGGATCAGTTCAGGCATTGAGCCTTCTGCCTGGGATTCCCTGCGCCGCAATAAAGTTCTCTTCAAAGCGCCCATCACCACTCCCCAAGGTGGTGGCGTTAAAAGCCTGAATGTCACTATCCGTAAAACCATGGGCTTGTTTGCTAATGTTCGGCCCTGTGTGTCTTACCACCCCTTCATTAAGACTCATCATCCGGATATGGATGTAGTCATTGTTCGAGAAAATGAAGAAGATCTTTACGCGGGCATCGAACACCAACAAACTCATGAAGTGGTACAATGTTTAAAACTCATTAGCCGCCCTGGCTGTGAACGCATTGTCCGCTATGCTTTTGAATACGCCCGGCAAAATAATCGCAAAAAAGTATCTTGCTTTGTCAAAGACAATATCATGAAACTCAGTGATGGATTGTTCCATCAAATTTTTG
>JAJFKH010000051.1 GCA_021773305.1 Gammaproteobacteria bacterium
CGACGATTAGTGCTAAATATTATAAAACAGGATACATCCAAGGGGAGTATTAAGGCAAAAAGGCTTCGAGCAGGTTGGAATCAGGGCTTCCTAACACAGCTTTTAGGCAAGCTGATTAACTTTTAATGCGATTGCCCTGCAGGACAAACCCATTATCGAGAACGAGAGCAAACCTTTTATTGGCGAAATGATGCGTCATATATGGCTCCCAATTGTCAGCAAATGGTGCCGCTATGGTGACTTTAATTTTTAACTGTTACTGCTTCTCATTTATTTGATTTATGTGCCACTATTATCAATAAGGTAGCGCCTAAAGTACCGGCAAGTAATGAGCTTATTAGAATAGCTGCCTTTGATAGCAATAATAAATGCTCTTGCTCGCCAAAGCTCAAATTTGAAATAAAAATGGACATGGTGAAACCAATACCTGTTAGCATGGCGACACCGAACATATGATGAAAGTTGGTATTTTCAGGCAAGGTGCCTAGCCGACACCACAATGCAGCCCGGCTAAATAACAAGACGCCTAATGGTTTCCCAATCACTAACCCAACGAGAATGCCCAGCGATACTGGTTGCATAAAAACTTCATCTAATAGATGGAAATTGATGGGTATTCCCGCATTAACTAACGCAAATAGCGGCAAAACTAGCAAAGCAATTGGCAGCTCTAATTTGCTTTCCCAGCGTTGCAGCGGTGTTGTTGCCTCTTGAGCTGCTTCTTGTACTTTTTCAAGTGTAACATGCTGTTTGTGGTCTTCCAGTACAAGGGAATTATCTTCTTTGCGCTTTTCAAAATAATTAACTAGTTCCCTGGTTTTTTTGATAAAATGCTTAGGGCCTTTCTGAGGTCTAGCTGGGATCAAGAATGCCACAAGGATACCAGCGACTGTTCCGTGAATACCTGCAGCTTCTAATGAAATCCAAATCAGCACACCGATTGTGATATACACAAATGGCTTCCTAAAGCCAGCATAATTTAGAAACAGTAATACACCACATAGAATCAATGCTAGAAACAGCATGGCTGCATTAAGTTGTGCTGTATAGAAAATGGCAATGACAAGTATTGCGCCGATATCATCAATGATCGCTAATGCGGCTAAGAAGGTGAAAATACCTTTGGGTATTTTTTGTCTGAAAAAGCTAAGTATACCTAAAGCAAATGCTGTATCAGTTGCCATAGGGATCCCCCAGGCAAATTGTGTTGTGCTATTGATATTTATCAGAAAGTACAGTCCAGCCGGAATGATCATCCCGCCCAGCGCAGCAAATAACACAAAAATAGCGCTTTTGTAGTTGCTTAGCTCGCCAACCAAAAATTCACGCTTGATTTCAAGACCAACAAAAAAGAAGAATAGAGCCAGTAAAACATCATTTACCCAGAAGCGCAGTGACTCTTCAAAAAAAAAGTGTGATATGTGAAAACCAATAGAAGTGCCAATAAATTCTTGGTACAAGCCAGAAATGGCTGGTATGCTTGCCCATGCAAGCGCAGTTATTGTGCATAACAAAAGGAAAATACTCGCCGTCGCTTGGTAGTTAATAAATGTCTGAAATGGCGTTAATGCAGCTCTAACTATTTGTTCTATCTGCGTGTGATAAGCATGTTGGTCTTCTTCGCCTTCTGGCGAAGTAAAAATTTCTGAGTTTCCCATTTATTTTCTCCATGATGCCCAGTATAGCCATTTAGTCTGGGAATAGCAAGAATTAGATTTTTCCAATATGAAAGGGACTTTATTGATTAGCCGGTTCTGTCAAAACTGAGTCATTGTCCAGCGCTATGAAACTGTTTTATTAATTTTATGCTGGATGATTAATTAAAAGCTTGAGATCTTAAATTTTAGACAACATTATCCTGCGACGTTGAGCACGCATTATATCATATTTTTATTACTTGGCTTCCACAGAAAAACGCGGAGAGCCTAAATTTATTTCATATACCAAAACCAATATATCAAAGGTGTTGCCACAACCAGTACGATTATTTCAAGTGGTATTCCCAGGCGCATATAATCGAAAAATTTATACCTTCCTGGCCCCATGACCAATAAATTATTTTGATGCCCAATAGGGGTTAAAAATGCGCATGACGCCCCAATGGCAACAGCCATAAGAAGCGGATCAGCTGGTATTTTCATCGTGTGCGCAAGGCTTATTGCTATTGGAGCCATAACGATTGCAGTAGCAGCATTATTGATAAAATCAGATAAAAACATGGTGATTATTATCAAAAGTGCAATAGTCGACATAACAGATAGATGCTGAGATACCCCAAAAATAAAATGTGCGATGATATCTGCTCCACCAGTTTGAGTTAGCGCTTCACCAATAGGAATCATACCAGCTAAAAGAATAATGATAGGCCAATCAAATCGTTCATAGACATATTTTAGTGACTTCATGTCAAGTAAAATCATCAGCAACGCTGCTGCTGAAAAACCAATTTGTACTGGCATAAGTGATAGAGCTACTAATAAAATTGAGATGGCAAAAATTATTAATGGTATGAAAGTTTTGAATCCCACCTTTATCTGGAATGTTGATTCTGCTATTGGGGTCAATCCCATCGATGGCAGATTATCGATAATATTCCGATTTTTGTATTGTATTAAAATCATATCACCTGCCTGTAAAGGCAATTTTTTTATACGCTTTATTTTGATTCTACTTGATTGTGATATCGCAATAATAGAAAACTTATGTAGGGCTCTGAAATTTGTGTCTTCAAATGTCTTGCCTTGAATTTTTGAATTAGTAGGCACAATGGCTTCCAACAAAACGTCTTTGCTCGTAGTCATATCGCTACCTCTACCCATATAGTTAGCGATAACTATATCTTTTGAATTTAATAGCTCTTGTAGTTTATTTAGCGTTGCTTCAATAATAAGTCGATCACCTGATTTTATTTCAGCAGTAGATGATAAGTCCGTTTTTCTATTTCGCCGAATAAGCCCACATATTTTGATTAACTTTTTTGTATCTTTTTTAAATTCTCTAAAGCTTTTTCCAATCCATTTGGATTTTGGGGGTATGCGTATCTCGCTGGTATAAAGTGGTTCTGGAGAAAATTTTTCCCTGCATTTTTTTGGTAATAAGCGCCAGCCTATTAAACCAATAAAGATGACCCCAATTATAGCTGTGCTCAATCCAACATAGCTAAAATCGAACATACTGAAAGGCTTGCCAATGACCTGTGCTCGAAAATTTGCAATGATTAGATTTGGTGGTGTTCCAATTGATGTCACCATACCGCCCATTGCCGATGCCATCGCCATGGGCATCAAAAGATAGGATGGCGAACGCTTGTTCTTCAAAGAAGAATAGATGCCAACTGGTAGCATGAGTCCAAGTGCTCCAATATTGTTCATAAATGCTGAAAGAAAAGCAATGAAAAGGCTAAAGGAAAAGACATGCAATGGCTGAGAATGGGTAAGTGCATCTAATTTGTTCACTATCAAGTTAAGTACATTTGATCTCGTAATAATATTAGTAATAATCATGACACTAGCCACTGTTATTACAGCAGGATTATCGATACCTGAGAACACTTTTTCAAGTGGAACGACGCCAATAATAGCCGCAGCCGATAATGCCAATATTGCAGTAATAGAGTAAGACCATTTTCTCCAAATAAAGAAAAGCATAGAAACAAATAAAATTAAAATAACTGAATAAGGTTGTAAATATGTAGGTAACATGATTAAACGCCTTAATTTAGTATTAGGTGTAAGCGGGCCAAATAAGAGCAATCAAAAAAGTAGCGACAATTGAAACAATGAATGTCAAGGGTAGTCCCATACGCCAAAAGTCGCCGAATCGATAGTTGCCAGGACCGAGAATAAGCATATTAGATTGATGGCCAATAGGCGTGATAAAGGAACACGATGCGCCAATGGCAACAGCCATTAAAAAAGGGTCTGGAGAAGCCATCCATTGTGCTGCCAACTGAATAGCAACTGGGGAAAACAACAAGGCAACAATTGCTGTGTTGAAAACAGTTGCCGATAATATGCAAATTACAATTAACGATAATAAGCTAATCCATAAAGGATAATTCTGGCCATGAAAATATAAAAATTTTGCAATAAAGGTGGCAAATCCCGAGGTTATCATCGCATTTCCAATAGGAATCAACGCTGCAACTAAAAATAAGATAGGCCACTGTATACTGCGGTATGCGGTATCTAGTCGAATACAGTTTGTTAATATCATCAGCATAGCTGCAGAGAAAAAGGCAATATCAACCTTCAACAAGTGCGACATGGTAGCAATAATCGCTACTCCAAATATTAGGCTCACCTTAGTAAGAAGCAACAAAGAAAATGTTCTAACCTGTGTTTCTCCGATTAATAGGAGATCATATTGATCTATTTCATCCTGGGTTATCTCATTTTCACCTACAAATAACAAAACATCTCCAACCTGCAGAGTGATCTTCTCTATTTTTTCTGTGATTGTCATACCTCGCCTTGAAAGCGCAATAATATCTAAATTTTTAAATTTCTCAGAATTTATTTCTTGGATTGAGCGGCCAACAAACTGAGACTCCGGCATAATGACACTATCAATTACATAATGATATTTTTTCTTAAATCTAGTCTTTTGAGTGGAGAAATCTAGATTATATTGATCAATAAGTAAACGGAGCGTTGACTTATCTGTTTTAATCACAAGTGAATCTTGATTTTTGGCTATATAGAGTCCCACATTCTCAGTAACAATAGATCCATCACGAATCAAGGCTAAGAGTGTTACTTTATCAGAATATTCATTTAAAAGATGAGATAGCCTTTTCCCCACCAATGACGACCGGCTACTGACAACTAATTCAGAAGTAAATAACTCATTATGCAAAAAGCTTTTTTCCTTATTATTATTTTTCTGCATGCGAAGCAGCCTCCAACCCAGAAAAACGATAAAGCAGAACCCAATGATGGCAACTGGCAAGCCGACTAATGTAAAGTCAAAGAATGAAAATGATGATAATCCAATATGGCTTCTATAATCTGAAACAATAATATTCGGTGGCGTACCAATAAGTGTTGTTAATCCGCCTAATAATGAGCAAAACGACAAAGGCATCAAAAGATAAGATCGAGGGATATTGTTGATTTTTGAAATTCTTAAGGTAACAGGTAAAAAAAGTGCGACTGCTGCAACATTATTAATTAGCGCAGACAATAGCATAACAGCGCCACAGATCAAAAAAACCTGCCGCCAGATGATTTTTTTCCTTACTCTCAGGTGATACTCCAGTCTTGAAATAAATCCTGTATTTTCAATAGCCCGAGTAATAATGAAAATAGAGGCTAGTGTGATAAAAGCCGGATGCCCAAACCCAGAAAAAACTTTTCCGTCAGGTACAACACCTAATATCGCACTTCCTAAAAGAAGCAATACAGCAACTAGGTCATAGCGTAAAGAGCTAAAAACAAATAACACAGCGCCACCTATAAGCAAAAGCAAGAAGGCAATATTTAAGTAATCCATTCGAAATCCTTCTCCAATAACCAACTGAAATAATCCATTTTTTTCATTGTGCTCACGCAGTTTCTCAAAAACAAGAAAACTTCATTTTTCAGCACCTGAGCTAACTCAGTGATCTGTTCACGTGTTTTGGTGTCCATTTCAGATGTTGTAACAATTTTTAATAAAGAGGCCGTACCGATTAGCCCTAATGATTGACGTAACACAACACGGTCTCGAATTAACCGAGACTCACGCCCTGTTTGTATACGATTAATATGCTGAGAATGAAAATTAACTTGACGAACTCCATCTTTTAAAAGGTCATAGGGCTTTTTAGGCAGTAGATCCCGTGCCCATGCAATTCCAATCAGATCACGATAGCAATCTAACCTAACGAAAATATTAGCCACTCGATCACCAACAGCAATTGATTTGGCATCCACAAGATTATCCAATAGATAGACCGACGAGAAACCTTTGCCGCGCTGTATGACGGCAGCACAGCCTTTGGCTTCGCCGGGCACTATCGTTTGCATAACTTGCTTAGTCTCTTTATCAAGGAAAAGAAACAATATCCCTTCTTGATGAATAGCGGGCATAACTATGGCATGTTGATGCCCCCTTCCCGCCCGGCAAGGCCACACTGAAAAAATTAGGATTAGCATTCTCAATAGAAAGGCCATACTTTATTATCAAACGCCCAGGCAAACGTCTGTATCTGAATAGCGATAAAATATGGCTTTTGCTTTTTCACAAAAACCATATAAAATCCGCGGATGTTTTGGGTAACTGCATATTGTCCATTTTGCCCATATAATGCTCGAATCCAATACCAGTCACTGACATGACTCGCGCATTGTCCAAATTATATCAACTAAAAAGCATCCCGTTATTGCCTAATACTAAGTCTTCCGGCCGGTTCCGTCAAAACTGAGTCTATAATTGTTAATTATAGGCATTTAGCTAAACTATTCATGTAAAATTAGCAAAAAAAATGACAAGGAACTGAACAACATGGACTGTCCTCACCGCAAAACTCTCAAGCGGCGTGGGCTGAAAGCTAAAACCAGCTTAGGTTATACTCAATATTATTGTAGAAACTACTAACTTAGTCGATATTTATTTGAGCGATGTTCGCAATAAGAAGACAGCCGAAGATTTTTTCACGCAAACGCTTAAGACCACAGGTATTATGCCGGAGCAAATAACAACCGATAAAGAACCCGCACAGTATCCCGCCATTGAATGGATATTTACATCATCTTGATCACAGATTTGCATGAATAACCGAATTGAACAAGATCATCTAAATTTTGTATAACCCTGAAAAAATAGGCTCAAAGGAGTAAACATGATCAAAGAGATAATTTAGATGCGATTATCCTGTGGTTGTTTTAAATATAAGCAAAACAGAAATTATGAAGATGAATTTCAAAGACAAGAAAAGAACCGCCCTCTCCTCAAAAGATAGGAAAGAGCGATTTTAGGCTATGGCTTAGGCCGAGGATCTTTCACATCAATACCACCGACATTCAAGCTTGGGCCATTAGAAGAGTTGTAGCCAATAGTCACTCCTTTTTCCCCCATTCTCTTCAATTCTTTTTTTGCAAGTTTTGCTGCCGGATGAATAACGTGGAGCTCAGTTTGCTTACCAATACGTTTTACTTCCGCCTTATTTTTTTAAAAAACCTCATGATAGACCTCCTGATTTTCAATGTTTTTCTAGATGACAATTTAATTATAAAAAAAAACGCTTAATATTTCTATCCGTACTTATACGGATAATCAAAAATCATGGCCCTACCTACACACTTGTCACAAGTTCATGAATATTAAGCACCGTTGCCTTATGGATAAGTTGACTGAGTTTACAGCAATCTAACTTTTTTTTCATATTCGCAATATGTGCTTCAACTGTTCGTTTGGAAATACCAAGAATGATTGCAACTTCCTCCGCACTCTTACCAGCAAGAAGCCATTGCAAGGTAACAATTTCTCGATAGCTAAGATAACGATTACCATAAGATTGTCCTAAAAAAAACTTTTTAGATAAAAAGTCTAAACTTCCTTCCTTGGAGTATTCTATTGGCGAAAATATCTGATATTTTTGAGGAAGAAGAATCCGTTTTCTATTGATAGAATTAATAATATCTTGAGATTCTCCAATAAAATAATCAACAAAACTTCGCAACACATTCAAATTATTAATGAGCATTTGAGTCACTGCATTACACGTTTTTTCGGAATAAAACCCTGCAAGCTGAATATAATTTGAGAATTTTTCATACAAAACAATACCGTTTTCAAAACCATAAGATACACCATCTTGAATAATAGAATTTTCTTCGGATGGCGTCCATAAGTACCAATCCCGATCCCTGTAGATAAGTTCCATAAAATCTTCCACCGTATATATTTCTTGAAATAATTGATTGAAAAAAAACCGAGACCAAGGATTATCTACTGTCAGATCTATAAAAGTATTATCATCATAGACACGCATTAAATAAAACCCATGGATATATAGTCGTTCCAATGGTCTACAGATATTGCGAACAAAAGCGTCTTTTGAAAATATTTTTTCAAAATAATCGTCTAGCCTTACCGACATAAAAATCTCCCACGAGCAAACGTACTCAAAAAAATTAAGTTAAATAGAACTTAGTGATTTTGAGGGAGATTAAAACAATATGCGTTTTGAGAAAATTACAAAATGGGTGCGCACAGTCAACATTTTTTTAGTATCAAGAGGCCATACCAATTTTTTTTTGCTATTCATACCGAACTCCTACTGCACGACGCTAAAAAACAAGGCATAAAATTTCCAAATAGCCTCAATTTAATCCTAAGTAATAATTTTACCTTTGTCAACTATTTAAATTCAATTATTTAACCTAACTGTATAGGTTACATAATATCAATGAGAGATAGACGGCTGATGGTCTCACCTAATTGAAAGAGTGTGGTGCAATGCAGTTTTTCTTTAATATTTGCGATATGACATTCGACTGTTCGTTTAGAAGCTGACAATATTATCGAAATTTTTTCCGCCGTTTTCCCCATCACCAACCACTTGATGACATCTACACCCAAAGCGAATCATATTTTCCTTGCCAGAGTCTCATTTGGGGGCATCTTGCCCACTTTCACGTGTTTTTTTCTTCGTCACATAGAGTGACTATGCTCCTCGAAAAAAACACGTGAAAGTAATCAATCTACACCC
>JAJFKH010000052.1 GCA_021773305.1 Gammaproteobacteria bacterium
AGGAAAACGACACAATCAGGCTGTACGCTCACTTGGAAGGCATATGACAAGAGTCATTTGGTCTCTCATCAAAAACAACAGGCTATATCAAAGCAGGGAGGAAATTACGAAAATCACTTGAAAATTCTAGCGGGATGTTCAAGTCTATCATTATACCATTCATTTGCTTCCCCTCACAATTCTTCCCACAGTAGTAAAGTGAATATTAAAGTAATTTGCTATCTGGCTATAACTGTAAGCACCACTTTGGTATGCTGCTACTATTGCATCATTACGAGTTTTATGCGAATCCGCAACCTCATGAAGAGGTTTGGCAGGAGCAAGCTGTTGTACTCTTGGAATATTGTTATCAAAGCTGCCTTTTGCCTTTGCCTGAGCCGTTGAAACAAAATCATCATGACCAAGAAAAACCTGTTGCGTAAGATTAGACCAGATACTTTCCTTGCCAACTCCTTCAGCTACAAAGCCTGCATACAGGTATTTAGCCTTGTCCTTTTGTTCTGAAAACTGGCTCAAAATCATTTCCACACTAAGAAAATCAGGGGGAGTATCATCACCAATTATTGACCGATAACTGCTCCAAGACCATTCGGAGACATCCTTTACCATGCCTGCTCGGACAGGATTCAACACCACATAACGAGATAACTCCAACAGATAAGCTTGAGCATCAACAATGATAGATTTATAACGGCCTTGAAAAAGGTGGCCGACTTTACCGTGCCTTCGATTATAGCTCTGAGTGTAAACACCATTAAGCTGACGCATTCCTTTACTAAGGTTTGCATGAGGGGTCTCAATAATAAGATGATAGTGATTGCTCATCAGGCAATATCCATGACAAACCCAACCCATCCGGGACACAACATCTGTGAATACCTTTAAAAAAGACTGGCGGTCTTCATCGTCATCAAAAATATTACTTTGATGATTCCCTCGGGAGGTAACATGATAAAATGCACCTTCATATTCAATGCGTAATGATCTAGCCATGAGCTAAGCGTATAGCCTATTTAAACTTAGTACAATGATAGACTTGACCCCTTTCTTTCTTCAAGCGAGTGTAACGAGCGATGTTGATTGCCTTGTTAGGTACTTTATTTAGGTGCATTGTCTATTTTTACTAGAGATTGTACTTTCTTTAACCATAAATCATTCTCAGATAAAATTTGTTCATATGCACGCACATGAGTTGGTTTAACGACAAAAATTAAGTAAGTTTTTCCTTTTTCAAAATAACCATATGCTTCACAGTCACCAGGCATTACAGAATTGGTAAAACCCTCTTTCCATGGTTTTGTAGTGTGACTTTTAAAATCATCGGATGGTTGTCTGTCATTATTTTCACTAGGTTCGTAACCATCGAGAATAAAGGAGATTGGTGCTATTCCTTTAATGTTCTTAATGCTTCTAAAAGTAAACTTACTATTATGCTTATTCGTTGTTTGTTTTGTAACAGTAGCTAAAACAATAATAGGTGTTCTTTTTACTAACTCATCATCTGATTGCATTAAAGTAATTGGTGGTGCATAGCATGCTAAAGCTTGATTTGAGAGCAATAGTAAAATAGATACGATGATGTATTTCATTGTTTTTTGGTACCTAACGTTCGCTTAAATGGCTGGTGTAAACATTGCGACGATAGGAGCGATGTTTACACCAGTCCATTTTGAAGCGCTTGTTATTTTTTTTTACGTTGTTGTAGAAGATAAACAGCATATTCGGAACGGGTTTCTCCATTTATTGGCCGATTATTCTCATTCGCCCAAAGTAACATTTTTTCAGTATCAACTGATACCTTCTTAACATTTTCGCCGTTATTTCTTAACTCATTTATTGTTTTTTCAGCATCCACTTTCCATTGCTTGTAAGTGTCTTCGATTCCTTCAGGGTCAGCGACAATTTCCTTTAGACGCTCCCATTGTTCTTCTTTGTACCAACAAACACCTATGACCATATTGTCATTCATAGTTTGATACTCTTCTTGTAAATATAACGGCATTTGCCAATAAGAGGAATTAAGGTTGCAAGCAATTTTATTGATTTCATGATTAATTCCCCCCATATCCCGTATTAAAGATAAAATACGCATTGAAGATACTATGCCCCGATTCGAGTCGCAGGTCAATGCGTTGCGCCGAGTTGTGGGTGAAACACGCTTTCCTTGGTTGAATGATCGTGCACGGAGCCACCATGATGCATGGCTCCGAACTATGGTTTATTAATAGGCGGTAGGTAATAACTCTGTTTAAGCGGCTTCTTTTTCTGCGGGGTTGCGTTGTTTTTCGTAAAGGAAAGCCAACACTTCATGGCGATAATGGTTGTATTCTGGATTATCTGCCATTTCCACCCGATTGCGGGGGCGAGGTAAATCGATATTTAGGATTTCACCAATTTTAGCCGCAGGGCCATTGGTCATCATCACAATACGATCAGATAATAGCACAGCTTCATCCACATCATGGGTAATCATGATGACTGTGCTGTTTAAGTCGGCTTGAATTTCCATGAGTGAGTCTTGCAGATGAGCGCGAGTGAGTGCATCTAATGCGCCAAAGGGCTCATCCATGAGCAATACTTTGGGTTGCATGGCTAAAGCTCTGGCAATGCCTACACGTTGTTTCATGCCACCAGAAATTTCTGAGG